>CAVKQB010000001.1:0-91024 GCA_963658575.1 Leyella stercorea
ACAAAGACTTTTTAATTATTCAATTATCTAATTTCCAATTATTTAATCAATTTCAGACTGATAATTTAGTAGCAAGACACAAGTCGCAAGACCAAATTTCAGATTTCAAATAACTTTCCACTTTATAAACTTTCACACTCAAAATTCCTCCTCATTCCTCACTTCTCACTACTCACTACTCACTTCTCACTTCTAATTAACTTTTCGCTCACTCGGCGGCGTTTTTGAAGAAGCGGTTCCAGCGGATTTTGCCGCCGAAAAGCGATTTATCCTTGTCGAGCGACAGCCATACAAACACGGGACGCCCCACGATGTGGTCTTCCGGCACAAAGCCCCAATAGCGACTGTCGGCCGAATTGTGGCGGTTGTCGCCCTGCATCCAGTAGTAATCCATGCCAAACGTGTAGGTGGTGGTCGCCTCGCCATCGACAACGATGGTAGAATCGCGCACGGCGAGCGTGTGGTGTTCGTAAACCGAAATGATGCGCTCGTAGATAGGCAGATTTTCGAGTGTCAAATCGATGGTTGCGCCCTTCTGCGGAATGTAGATGGGGCCGTAGTTGTCGCGCGTCCAGCCGTAGGCAGCAGCAAGTGGGAAAACCCGTCCGCCGCGGCGTTCGGACTCGACCTGCACGCGTGCCACACTATTTTGTTGCTCGAGTTGGCGACGTGCGCCGACGGTCAGAGGCAGGTGATAGATGGGTTTCGAGAGGTCGAAGCCGGCATCGAGCAAAAATTGCGCATCGTCGGAGGTGGCAAATTGGCGGTCGTCGCGACTGATGCCAAGCCGTTCGAACAGTTTTTCGCTCAAAAGTCCGCCCGTCGTCTGCACAAAATAGTTGAGTTGCAGCCCTTCGCGTTCGGGTTCGGCCACGCCATCGATATAAACCACGTTGTTGCGTATTTCGAGCGTATCGCCCGGCGTGCCAACGCAGCGTTTCACATAGTTTTCGCGCCGATCGACGGGGCGCCAGACGACTTCGCCAAATTCGGCAGGGTGTGCATAGATGTAGTCGCGCCCGAGATAGTGGCAAAGCGTGTAGTAGTCGGGATTTTGTATCTTGGTGCAAACGGTGTCGCCCGTCGGGAAGTTGAACACCACGATATCGCCCTTCTCCACCGAATCCCAGCCTTTCAGCCGACGGTACGCCCACTGCGGTTTGTCGAAATACGATTTGCCACCGCCGAGCCACGCCGGAAAAGTGTTTTGCACCATCGGGAACGAGAGCGGCGTGTTGGGAATGCGCGGCCCGTACGAGGCTTTGCTCACAAACAGAAAATCGCCCACGAGCAGGCTCTTTTCGAGCGACGAAGTAGGAATTTGGTAGTTCTGAAACAGGTACAGATTGATGAAATAGACCGCCACCAGCGCAAAAACGATGGCATCGACCCAACTGAAAATGGTGTAGAGTGTTTTGTTGGTCGTTTTGTATTTTTTCCACCAATCGTATGGGATAAATTTGGTTACAAACGCATCGAAAATGAGCGGCAACAGCAGCAGCCACCAGAAATTGCCCACCCAAGCGACAAACAGAATGTAGAGTAGCGACCAGATGGCGGTTTTGATGTATTGCCGGCGCGGGCGCGCCAAACGTTCTTTCAAAGTCATGGTTATTGCGATTAAAATTTCAACAAATCGTGCATCGTGTAGAAGCCTTTTCGCCCTTTTACAAATTCTGCAGCAAAAATTGCGCCAAGAGCGAACCCTTCGCGGCTTTTGGCTTCGTGTGCGATGGTGATGGTATCGACTGCGCTATCGTAGCGCACGATGTGCGTGCCGGGCACTTGTCCGCGCCGCACGGCTTCGATGGGCAGCTGGTCGGGACTGTTTTGCGCGCCCAAAACCCACGTCGATGTGCGGTCGAGTTCGGCCACGATGCCTTCGGCCAGTGTGATGGCGGTGCCGCTCGGAGCGTCCTTTTTTTCGGCGTGATGAATTTCGGTCATCGACGGTGCGTAGTCTGCGAAACGGTTCATCAAGTGCGCCAGATGTCGGTTCAATTCGAAAAAAATGTTTACGCCCACGCTGAAGTTCGATGTCCAGAAGAGCGTATATCCGCCCTGCTCTATCTCGCGCCGAACGTCGTCCAATTGTGCCGTCCAGCCCGTGGTGCCAGAGACCACAGGCACGCCAGCGCGCCACGCACGGCGGTAGTTGCCGACGGCAACGGCGGGCATGGTAAATTCGATGGCGACCTCGGCCGAAGCAAACGCCTCCGAGTCGAAATCGGCTTGGTTGTCCTTGTCGATGATGCAGACAATCTCGTGGCCGCGCTGCAACGCCATCTGTTCGATGGTTTTGCCCATTTTTCCGTATCCAATCAATGCTATTTTCATCGGTTTTCGTCGTTTAATTTTCGCGTACAAAATCGAGCGCGGCCAAAATATCGTCTTTGTCGGCCGTTTGGTCGATGCGCACGTCGCCCACCGTGGCCAGCAGCGTGAAATTGATGGTATTCGCTCGATTTTTCTTGTCGTGGTGCATCAGTTCGAGTAGCGTGTCGTACTGCTTGCAGTCGAACGGAAACACGCCGTAGTTCTCTTTGGCAAAGCAGAGAATCTCGGTCAAGACCGTTTTGGGGAAATGGAATTTTTGGCACGACAGATAGAGTTCACACACCAAGCCCCACATCACGGCGAAACCGTGCGGCAAAGGCTGCGCCGTCGTGTGCGACAGCGTTTCGAAGGCGTGGCCAAACGTATGTCCGAAGTTCAAAGCCTTGCGCAGGCCGCGTTCGGTCGGGTCGAGCGCGATGATTTTCTCTTTGACCGCCAAATTTCTGTGTATCAAATCGTTGAGTGCATCGTCGGGCAGCGTATCGAGGTCGAGAGCCAGCGTGTCGCGCAGCAGTTTGTCGTCGCTGATGAGCGCGTGTTTCAGCATTTCGGCAAAGCCCGAAAGCAGATTTTGCGTGTCGAGCGTGCGAAAGAAGCGTGTGTCGATAAGCACGGCTTCGGGTTGGGCGAACAGCCCTATTTCGTTTTTCAATCCGCGGAAATTGATGCCCGTTTTGCCGCCGGTGGCCGCATCGATGGCAGCAAGCAGTGTGGTAGGCACGTTCACAAAACGGATACCGCGTTTGAACGTAGCGGCCGCCATGCCGCCCAAGTCGGTAACCATGCCGCCACCCAGATTCACCAGCAGCGAATGGCGCGTCGCACCGCGTTCCACCAACGCCGTCCAAACGAGCGTGAGCGTGTCGAGTGTCTTGTGTTCGTCGCCGCACGGTATGGTGATGACCTGCGCCTGCGCCAGCCGGCCGCCCTGCAGCAACGGCAGGCAGTGCGTGGCGGTGTTGGTGTCGGTAAGGACAAAAAACGGTTCGGAAGCGTTTTCGGGAAGAAACGCCTCCAAATCGGCAACGATATTTTGCGAAACGATGGTCAAAACGGCTAATTCCAATCTAATTATTGTCTCCGAAATAGTGTTCTCTCACCTCTTCGTATTTCAGATTTTTGAAAAACATTTTTGCTGTGATAGTGGGATTAAGTTGCCTTACGTCGGATAGGCTAAACTCAATATTGCTCCCTATTTTGCGACACTTTGCCGCGCGAACGAAAAACAGCGAATTGATTTTGTATCTCGAAACTCCCGAACCGCCACGCGGTTTTGCCGTTGTCAATTCGGTCTGCGGCAAACGAACTATTCCGTTGTCTATCGTCGCTCCTTTTTGCCCGAGAATTTTCGACAAAGCATTCGGAGTCCAAACACTATACGCGTTCCGCCCTGCGGGGCGAATTTCGCCTTCGATTTCCGCCCAAAGGTGAACTTGGTTGATGGGCAACATCACCAAATAGCCATTCACATCTTCGGTGCAAACCACATCGGCAAATTTCTTTGCAGCATAGTTGCCAACAATAGCCGTGTTTATGCTTTTATGCGAAAAATCATTGACGTTGCCGCCCATAGCCGAAAAGAAATTCAAATTTTTCTGTTCGTTGAGCATATCGCCGAACTGCGGGTAATTTTCGAGAAATTGGTGGGTGATTTTGAGTTTTCCATCTTCGCCATATTTTGGCAAATCGGGTTCGCGGGCTTTTGCCCCTGGCTCTTTGAACTCTATCGTGTAGGCCGTAAAATCGATGACCGTAATCAACGCGCTATCCACTCCACCGCATCCGCCAGCCTGAATGAGCATGCGCGTTCCATCGCCGTTTTGATACACATAACGCGGAACCAACGCATACGATTCTAGAAAATCGCGAATCTTTTTCGGTAAAAATTCAGCATCTTCGTAACAATTCCGAAACACACAAAGTCCAAAAATGTTCGCCAATGTTTGTGCGTAAGCACATTCCGAGAACACAGCAGACTGAATATTGTCGCCCGAAGCATAATGCCGCGCGATTTGGTGATGCATCGCAGGGCATTTGTTTTCGATTTGTGCCAATTCTACAGCCGATATTTTGCCGTTGGTCAGCGTTTTCCAAAGCTTGTTGCGTTGCTTTTTATCATACACGACTTTTGCTGGAGCAGAAGCGTAAAATTCGCCCATAATCGTCTTTTGCTGAAACGATAACGCTATTTTTCGTCGCATAAACTTACCTCCAACGCCATGTTTGAGTGAACAATATCGAAGATTTCCGCAGGAATATCCAAACCGAGTATTTGCAGCAGACGGCCATTGATTCTGTCGCGGTATTTGCGCGGATATTTGACGTTTTCCTGTACGCCCACATTATTTTTCGTAACGATGTAATCCTTGATCGCCGCCATCATCTCCTGCGCGGTCGTTCGGAAAAAACGTCGGTCGTCGTCGGTCAGCAAATCGACAAACAGAGGCATCTGGTGCAATAGGCCAAGCGGATAGGTGATGCCGCCATCGTACAGCCGCCAATGCCAATAGGCAAACGACGAGTTTATCATGCAATAAACGTAGTTGAACACATCTTCGTCGTCGAAGCGCAGCGTGATTTGCCCTTTGCGTTCGAGCGTGTGGCTGGCCGCCGCCGTGAAATAGCGGCAAGTGTTTGGCATCGACAAGCGGTAGGCACCAACGCTGCGCGTATAAAACCCAAGCGGGTGCGTGCTTTTCGCTTTCCAAACGTCAAGAATCGATTCCAAGCGTTTGTCGCATTTGGCAAACATTGTATTCTGATTATCAACCACTTGATAAGTTCCGCCTACGAACGTTTCCAATTTTTCGCAAGTCAGCAGCCGCTCGCGTTCCGTCGCTTTGAAACGAATCAACGGGCTAAACCGAAACCCTTTTTTGTCGGATTTGTTTTCGACCACAGTAATGGCGGCACGCACCGAATTTCCCGTATTTGAGTTGAAAACACCGTGTTTTCGGCCATTGAAAATCGTCCCTGGCACATTGTCGAACGAAACGACAAAGCCGTTGTGGCTGTTCATCGCCATGCGCAAGGACAGGAATTTGCCGCCACCGATAAAACTATACGGCGTAATGACGACCGCTCCCACGCTTTGCCGCATGATTTTCTCCATGAAAGCGGCATACAACTCTTTCGTTTCGCAAACCGTTTTGGTCTGTTGCCACGTTTGTGGAATGTTCGAAACGGCGGCGTATGGCGGATTTGAAATTACCTTGCTTGCGGGAGGAAGCGCAACGCCGCTCGACAGAAAATCGGCGCAATGCACATTGATTTTCGGCAAAAATTGTGTTCCATAACGTAACAAAATCGATGTTACGCAGATGGTCAGAGCCGTTGTGTCGTTGTCGTAGAGATGCAGTTTTCCGCCATCGAGCATTGCCTGCGTGCGTTTCTGGCCAATGTATTCGAAATAGGCAAGAATCAGATTTCCAGTGCCGCAAGCCACATCGCAAACCGCCTCGCCGTCCACGTTGTCGAGCCACTGCGACATAACGCGAGCCACATCTTTCGGCGTGAAATACTGTCCACTCGATTTTTTCTGATTTTTGTCGCTTAAGGCCAAGCCCTCTTCGTAGAGTTTACCGAAATCGGCGACTTGCAGGAAATCGGTTTCGCCAAACTGCAGCACATAGTTGCAGATGCGTTGCCAAGTAGCGTCCAAGCCCAGCCGCGCCACATCGGCGACATACTCTTTTAGGGCATAATCCTTCGGCAAAAAGCGGCTCTCTTCCGTGGTGTTGCCACGCAAGAGATGAAATTGCCACTCGTCCGCCATCTGGCAGCCCCAAAGTGCAGTCTGAAATGTATTGACGGCTGAAAATTCCATTAAAAAAATCAGGAATGCGTTTGCCTTACACTACGCCCGAGAAGCCCATGAACGCCATAGCTAAAAGTCCGGCCACGATGAGGGCGATGGGCGTTCCTTCCATGCCTTTGGGCAGTTTGACCAGCGCAAGTTGCTCGCGTATGCCGGCAAACAGAACGAGAGCCAAAGCAAAGCCCAACGCTGTGGCAAAGGCGAACATCGTGCCCGAAAGCAACCCTGCATCGGCACCGAATGTTTTGAAATTGCCCTGCGCCACCAAGATGGAAACGCCGAGAATGCAGCAGTTGGTGGTGATGAGCGGCAGAAAAACGCCCAACGCCTGATACAACGCCGGCGACACTTTTTTCAGCACGATTTCGACCATCTGCACCAGCGCAGCGATGACCAAAATGAAGACTATCGTCTGCAAAAACTCGAGTTGGAGCCAAACGAGCAACAAATTGATGAGGTAGGTAACGATGGTGGCCAACGTCAATACAAACGTAACCGCCATGCCCATGCCGAGTGCCGTATCGATTTTTTTCGACACGCCAAGAAACGGACAGATGCCCAAAAATTGCGTGAACACGATGTTGTTCACCAGCAAAGCCGAAATAAAAATAAGAATGTATGCCATGATTCCGTTTGAAAATTTGAAAGTTTATAAAGTTTTGAAGTTAAGCGGTGAGAGTTTTTTCGGGATTTGCGTAACCGATAAATCTCCCGCCTATAACCGTTACTTGTGGCTGATTTTGTTGAATATGGCGATGAGATAGCCCAGCGTGATGAATGCGCCCGGAGCCAGCACAAAAATCAGCATGCCATAGTGTTCGGGGAAGAGCGCGAGGCTGAACAGCCGACCCGTGCCGAGCAGTTCGCGCACCGAGCCAAGCAGTGTGAGGCCAAATGTGAACCCAAGCCCGATGCCTGCGCCGTCGAGGAACGAATGCCACGCATTGTTTTTGGCAGCAAACGCCTCGGCGCGACCGAGCACGATGCAATTGACCACAATCAGCGGAATGAAGAGGCCGAGACTCTCGTACAACGCCGGCAAATACGCCTCCATGCACATTTGCAAGATGGTAACAAACGTGGCGATAACCACGATGTAAGCGGGAATATGCACTTTGTCGGGAATGAGATTTTTGAGCAACGAGATGGCCACATTCGAGCAGATGAGTACAAAAGCGGTGGCCAAACCCATGCTCATGCCGTTGAGTGCCGACGTGGTGGTGCCAAGCGTTGGGCACATGCCCAGCAGCAATACGAACGTCGGATTTTCCTTGATGAGGCCGTTCAGAAAGACTTTGAAATTGTTCATAGCGTATCCTTGTTTTCAGGTTCTACAATAGTTTGAGTGTCGGCCGGTGCAGAAGCGGCTTGCGGTGCCACCTCGGCTTGATGGTCTGCAGGAGCTGGTTCAGCCACAGGTGCTGGTGCGGCAGCAGGCTTTGCTGCTTGTTTCTCCACTGGCGCGGCAGCAGGTTTTGCTGCAGGTTTCGCCGCTGGTTTAGCAACGGGCGCAGCAGGAGCGATAGGCGCGACAGGCTGAATTTCGGGTTGCTCTTCCGCCTCGACAACCACGCTATCGGGCACGGCATCGGCGTGTTGTTGTGCTGAAGCACCGCTAGTAGCATCGGTTTGCGGATTGGCAGCAAAGGCATCGTAGGCTTTGCTCACGGCACCAAGAAACGCCCGCGAACTGATGGTTGCCGCCGTGATGGCATCGATGTCGCCGCCATCTTTGCTGACGGTGAAGTTCACTTTCGACGGATTGATGCCGCAAATGTTCTGGCGGTTTTTGTCGGTTTTGAACCAATCGACCATCTTTGTGCCGAGTCCTGGCGTTTCGGTCTGTTCGAGCACCGAGTAATTGACGATTTTGCCCTGTGCATCGAAGCCGACCATCAGTTTCACTGCGCCGCCGAAGCCCGTGCCCTCTGTTTTGACGGCCGCTCCGACAAACGAGTCGCCATTGTAGGCGCGCGCCACAGCGAGTCCGTTCACCGAATCCATCTCGATGCGCGTGTAGGGTGGCAACACGTCGCGCACGGCCTGTTCCTCTTTTTGCGCTTTGGCTTGTGCTATTGGCTCGACGGTAAGCGTATAGACCGCCGCCAATGCTCCTGCCGCCACCAGACTGATGATGGTCAGCACCAAAGCCATGTTCAGAAAGTTTGATTTTAGTTGTTCCATATTGTACTTTCTCCTGTCCTTTTATTTTGTCGCTTTCACTTTTTCGCCAAAGCGTCGGGGTTTGATGTAATGGTTGAGCAGCGGTGTTACGGCGTTCATTATCAGAATGGCGAACGACATGCCTTCGGGATATGCGCCAAAGGTGCGTATGACTACGGTGATGATGCCGATGCCGATGCCATAGATCAGTTGCGAGCAAGGGTGCATGGGCGAAGTGGCGTAGTCCGTGGCCATGAAGATGGCACCGAGCAACAGACCGCCCGTGAGCAGATGCACATCGCACGAGGCGTAAAGTTCGGGGTTGGCAGCGTGAAGTATGGCCGTGAAAGCCGCCACTGTGCCAAGAATGCTGACCGGAATGTGCCATGTGATGGTGCGCGTAGCCAGCAGATAGATGCCGCCTATCAGCAACGCCACAGCCGAGACCTCGCCAAGCGAGCCGCCCACGTTGCCGAGCAGCAAATCGATGTGTTGGGGCAGTTCGCCCAGCCGGCTTTTGAGCAGCGACAGCGGCGTGGCTGCCGTTTCGGCATCGATATACGAAGCCGACAGCCCCCAACGTCCCAACGGGCGCGGCCAAGTGGTCATCTCCACAGGGAACGAAATGAGCAGGAATACGCGCCCGACCAACGCCGGATTGAACGGATTGTTGCCCAAACCGCCAAACGACATCTTGCCCACGCCGATGGCTACCAACGCGCCTATCACCACCATCCAAATGGGCAGGTTCGACGGCAGGTTGAATGCCAAAAGCAGACCTGTAACTACAGCCGACAGGTCGCCGATGGTGGTTTTGCCCTTCAGCAGAAAACGCTGAATGAGGTACTCGAACAGCACGCACGAGGCCACCGCCGTAAGACTGACGATGAGTGCGCCCAAACCGAAATAGTAGAGCGAAACCAGATAGGCTGGTGCCAACGCTATCAGCACATTGGCCATGGTTCTGGTTACGGAGTTGTTTGCATGCGCATGCGGCGCAGGAGAAACTATCAGATTGTTCATCATTTTTTTTGTTTATGTGATTTCTAATTTTTCAGAAAAAAATCGGCGGATTATTTTTTGGCGTTTCGGGCGCGAATGATGCCGCCAACCGTGGCTTTGCCCATGCGCACATAGTCGAGCAAGGGGCGATAACTTGGGCAAGAATAGAGGCAGCAGCCGCATTCGATGCAGTCCATGATGCGTTCGTGCTCCATATCGTCCCAACGCTGCAATTCGGCCTGTTTGGCCAGCAGATACGGCTCCAAGCCCATGGGGCAAGCCTCCACGCATTTGCCGCAGCGCATACAGTTTTGCGGTTCGCGGCGCACCGATTCCGAGGCGGGCAACATCAGTATGCCCGACGTGCGTTTGTGGGCTGCCATCGCCACGTTCTGCATGGCGCGTCCCATCATCGGACCGCCAGCAATGATTTTGCCCGTATCCTCTGGAATGCCGCCAGCGGCTTCTATCACATCGGTCAGCGGAGTGCCAAAACGCACGAGGTAGTTGCCTGGGCGTTTCACACTTTTGCCCGTTACGGTCATCACACGTTCGATGAGCGGTTTGTTTTTCTGCACGGCCTCGTAAACGGCATAGACGGTGGCCACGTTTTGCACCACAGCACCAACCGCAATGGGCAGTGCGCCGCTCGGCACTTGGCGACCGATGGTAGCGTCGATGAGTTGTTTTTCGCCGCCCTGCGGATAGCGCAGTTTGAGCGGGCAGATTTCGATGCCAAAATGGCGGTTGGCCAATTTTTGGAATAGTGCGATGGCATCTTTCTTGTTGTTTTCGATGCCCACGATGGCGCGTTCGACGTTCAGCGTGCGCATCAGCAGCGAGATGCCGATGAAAATTTCGGTGCTGTGTTCCATCATCAATTGGTGGTCGCACGTGAGGTAGGGCTCGCACTCTACGGCGTTCACTATCAGCACATCGGCTTTGCAGCCTGGGGGCGGTGTCAGTTTGACGTGCGTCGGGAAGCATGCGCCGCCTAAGCCAACGATGCCGGCCTCTTTTATTTTGTCGATGATTTGCTGCGGATCGAGTTTGCAGATGCGGTTGATGTCGGGTGTGCGGTCGATGGTTTCGAGCCACTCGTCGCCGTCGCCTTCGGCATCGATAAAGATGGCTGGCATGGGCAGTCCCCAAGCGTCGGTGGCTACGTCGATTTTGCTCACCACGCCAGAGATGGGGGCGTGTACGTTGGCCGACATGAATCCGCCGCACTGGGCAATGAGTTGGCCGACTTTCACATGGTCGCCCTTTTCGACCACGGGTTGCGCCGGCGCGCCTATGTGCTGGCTCAACGGCACAACGGCCTGTTTGGGCAGCGGCACTTTTACTATCGGCACGCCCGCCGAGATTTTGTTGTCGTGTGGATGAACTCCACCTATTTTGAACGTTTTCATATAGTGTTGCGTTTATCGGTGTTTCAGATTGTTTTTTTTCATGCTTGCTCGCCTTGCGGCTCCTCTGCGGCGGGCTTGCGCGGCGGGAAATTCAGTTCGTGTATCGCGCCCGTGGGGCATTCGACCACGCATTTGCGGCACAAACGGCACTTGGCGAAATCGATATAAGCCAAATTGTTTTCGATGGTGATGGCCTCGAAAGCGCACACTTTGGCGCATTTGCCGCAGCCGATGCAGGCAGCCGTGCAGGCTTTGCGCGCCACACCGCCTTTGTCCTTGTTCACGCAGCTGACAAAAATTCGGCGCGATTTCGGCCCTTTCTTGCGCAGTTCGATGATGCTTTTCGGGCAGGCTTTGACGCAGGCTCCGCAGGCAGTACATTTTTCGTCGTCCACTTCGGGCAAGCCCGTCTCAGCATTCATCTTGATGGCACCAAATTGGCAGGCCGCCACGCAATCGCCACAGCCGAGGCAGCCAAAACGGCAGCCCGTCTCGCCGGCGTAGAGATTGGCCATGATGCGGCACGAGCGCGTGCCGTCGTAGGTCGAAGTGCGGGGACGGTTGGCGCACGAGCCGTTGCAGCGAACCACAGCCACGAGCGGGTCGGCAGCGACCACTTCGCGCCCCAAGATGGCACCGATTTTGGCCATGACGGGCGCGCCACCCACGGGACAAAGCAATCCGTCGAGCGTATCGGCTTTGACACAAGCCTCGGCAAAATTGCGACAGCCCGCCTTGCCACAGCCGCCACAGTTGGCTCCGGGAAGAGCGGCTTCCACTTGGTCGATGCGCGGGTCTTCGTCGACCTTGAATTTTTGTGCCACAACGTACAAAATCACCGCCGAAAGGCAGCCGATTCCACCAAGCACAATCAAAGAGATTACAATGACATTCATTTCGTTTGGTATTATGTTTTATCTATTTTTCAAAAAAAATCAGCCGATTTTTTCGCCCACCGCAAAGCGAAACCGTGCCGCCATCTTCTTGCGGAAAGCAAAAAGCACGCCACAATAGGGCAACAGCACCGCCAACGCCACGGTGCCCGACACGGCATCGTCGGTTGTGAACTGGCGCGCCACAAACAGGGCGGCAAACATCAGGCACAACGGCATGACAAACGCCCAAAACGCCGCCTTGAAGCCAACGCTTCGGTGGCCGACCACCATCACGCGGTCGCCTACGGCAAGTGTCTGCCCGTCGCGCACATCGGCCTCTATCACCTTTTCGGCCATATCGGAGGCCGAACACATCGCTTTGGCACGGCACGCCGAACAGGCCGAACGCTGCTCGATGCGCACAAACGCTTGCGCCCCGACGATACGCACCACCACGCCTTCGTGTTCTATCAGACCATTCATCGATTTTTCGCAGTGTCGGAAAATACAATTTGCAAAAGTACAAATAAAATCGCTAACTTTGCATCGAAAAAAGTACAAAAAGAGAAAAATATGGAAGCATCACGTCAAGAGAAGGTGTGCCGCCTGCTGCAAAAGGAGTTGGGCGAACTATTTCTGCTGTTTGCGCGGCGTCAGCAGGGCGTTCTGATTACAGTTACCGAGGTGCGTGTAACGCCCGATTTGAGCCTTGCGCGCGTATTTCTGAGCATTTTTCCGACCAATCGGCAGGCAGAACTGATGCCGCTCGTCGAGGCAAACGCCAAAAATTTGCGTTTCGAACTTGGCAACCGTGTGCGGCACCAATTGCGCATCGTGCCCGAACTCGAATTCCGGCTCGACGAGTCGCTCGACAAGTTGGAGCAGATCGACGAATTGCTGAAACAGTAGGTCGCGGAGGGCGATTTTGAGTTTCCGTACGAAATATGGTTGGTCGCTTTTCGTGGCGCAACGCTATCTGTTCTCGAAAAAGTCGCACAACGCCATCAACATCATCACATTGGTGTCGATGTGCGGCGTGGCCGTGGGCACTATGGCGTTGGTGTGCGTGCTTTCGGTGCTGAACGGCTTCGAAACGCTCATCAATGGCTCGTTTGTGGCTTTCGACCCCGACCTGCGCATCGAAAGTGTCGAAGGGCGCACGTTCGACGTGAGCGCGGAGGCCTTCGGGCACATACGGACGATGCGCGACGTGCAGATCTTCTCCGAAGTGCTATCGAGCAACGCGCTGCTAACCTACGGCGGCAAACAAACACCCGCCGAAATGCGCGGTGTGGCGGCCAATTACGCCGAAGCGACCGGCATTCGCAGCCTTGTCATCGATGGGCGGTTTGCGCTCGACGAGGGTGCCGTGGCGGGCATTGGGCTATCGAACACGCTCGGACTTGGCTACGGCGAGCCGCTGGACATTTTTGTGCCAAAACGCCAAGGCCGCGTGAATCTGGCGCGCCCCGACAACGCCTTCTACCGACAGACGGTTTTTCTGTCGGGCGTGTTTGCATCGGGACAAGAGAAATGCGACGATGCCGTGCTTTTCGTGCCGTTGGCGTTGGCGCAGGAGTTGTGCGACTACACGCCGAACGACGTTTCGGCCGTCGAAATCAGGCTGAAAGCAGACACCGACATCGACCAAGTGCAGCGTAACATACAACAACTTTTGGGCGACCGTTTCACCGTGAAAAATCGCTATGAGCAGCAGGCCGATTTCTACCACATATTGCAAATCGAAAAGTGGATAACGTTCCTGATTTTGGCGTTCATACTGCTCATCGCCACCTGCAACATCATCGGGTCGCTATCGATGTTGATGATAAACAAACGCACCGACATCGCGCTGTTCGATGCTTTGGGCGCACCCCGACGCAAAGTGCGGAATCTGTTTCTGATAGAGGGCTGGATGATAGCCATCTACGGAGCCGTGGCGGGCGTGGTGCTGGGTGTGGCGGTGTGTGCGCTGCAACAACATCTGGGCATCATCAAGATGGGCGCGGGCTATGTGGTGGAACAATATCCCGTAGATGTGCGCTTCGGCGACGTGGCAGCCGTCTTTTGCACGGTAATTGCATTGGGATTTGTATTGGCGGCCTACCCTGCCAGCGTACTGAAAAAGAGGGAATTTTTGGGAAGCCATTGATTAGTAGCAAGAGTTTAGAGGTGAGAGGTTATAGGTGAGAGAGCATAGAACAAAGAACATAGAGCAAAGACAATTTTTAGTAGCAAGATGTGAGTAGCAAGTAGCAAGATGATTAGAGCAAAGACTTTTTAATTTTTCAATTATCTAATTTCCAATTATTTAATTAATTTTCAAATTGTCGGTTTGACAAATTTATTTGCACAATAATCAACCGATCAACCAAATCATCAAATAACCAAATCCACAAAAACTTAGAAACCGTGCGAAGCACGAAAAACGCGCGCAGCGCGAGAAACTTAGAAACTTAAAAAACTGCGCGTAGCGCAACAATTCAACTGCACTATGAAAATTCTTTGGGCTGACGACGAAATAGATTTGCTGAAACCGTACATCATCTTTCTGAACGGCAAAGGCTACGAAACCGTTACCGCAACCAACGGCCAAGATGCCATTGCGCTGTGCCGCGAGCAGACGTTCGACATCGTTTTTCTCGACGAAAACATGCCTGGCATCAGCGGTCTCGAAACCTTGACGCAGATAAAACAGATTGCGCCAACCGTGCCCGTGGTGATGATAACCAAAAGCGAAGAGGAAAACATCATGGACATGGCCGTCGGCAACAAAATAGCCGACTACCTCATCAAACCCGTGAATCCGAGCCAAATACTGCTGACACTGAAAAAGCACGTTCACCAAAAAGAACTGATTGCCGAGCAGGTGTCGTCGGGTTACCGCAGCCAATTCATGGAGATAGGCGCGCAGATAAGCGACCGCTTGACCGCCGACGCGTGGAAAGACCTCTACCGCAAACTCGTCTATTGGGAGATGGAACTGGCCGAAACCGACGAAGGAATGCTGAACATGCTGGCCATGCAAAAGGCCGAAGCCAACGGCGTTTTCGCCAAATTCATCAAGCACAACTATCCGCTTTGGTTCGAGCAGCCCGAAAGTCGCCCGATGATGAGCCCCGACCTGTTCAAAACCAACATTTTTCCGCTCATCGACAGCGGCGAAAAGGTCTTTTTTGTGGTCATCGACAACTTTCGGCTCGACCAATGGCTGGCCATACGCGACGTGCTGGCCGAGTTTTTCACCATCGACAGCGAAGAACTCTACTACAGCATTCTGCCTACGGCCACACAATATGCGCGCAACGCCATCTTTTCGGGCTTGATGCCGCTGCAGATACAGCGCATGTTCCCCGATTTGTGGGTGGACGAAGACGAGGACGAAGGCAAAAACCTGAACGAAAAAGCGTTGATACAGACGCAGTTAGACCGATTCCGCCGTCATCTGTCGTTTTCGTACCACAAAATCAACGAATCGTCGTTTGGAGACAAAGTGGTGGCAAAACTGAAAACGCTGACCAGCAATCCGCTGAACGTGTGCGTGCTGAACTTTGTGGATATGCTGTCGCACGCACGCACCGACAGCAAGATGATGCGCGAATTGGCCAACTCCGACTCGGCCTACCGCTCGCTCACGCTGTCGTGGTTCAAGCACTCGAGTGCGCTGCCGCTCTTCCGCGAAATGGCGCGTTTGGGCTACAAAGTGGTGATAACCACCGACCACGGCACCATTCATGTGGACAAAGCCATCAAGGTGGTGGGCGACAAAAACACCAACACCAACCTGCGCTACAAAGTCGGTAAGACGCTGGAATACAACAAGAAAGATGTTTTCGAAATGTTGCAGCCCACCAAATTCGGATTGCCAAGCCCCAATGTCAGTTCGGCGTACATTTTCGCCACGGGCAGCGACTTTTTCGCCTATCCGAACAACTACAACTACTACGTCGGCTACTACAGCGACACGTTCCAACACGGCGGCATCTCGATGGAAGAGATGCTTGTGCCACTTATTACGATGACAGCGAAGAATAATTGACAATTGATAATGTGCCACTACTCATTTCTCACTACTCATTTCTCACTACTCACTGCTCACTGCTCACTGCTAACTGCTCACTAAAATCATGCCATTGACTGACCCGATACAGATTTTCCTTGTGGTGCTGACCGTCATTTTGTTGGCGCCGCTGTTTGGCAAAATCCGCATACCGCACATCATCGTGCTGATTTTGGCGGGTATGGTTTTGGGGCCTTACGGGCTGCACGTGCTCGACAACGGCCAGAGTTTCGAGCTGTTTGGCAAGGTGGGATTGCTCTACATCATGTTCCTTGCGGGCATCGAAATCGACCTCAACACTTTCAAGCGCAACAGTGCCAAAGGCTTGACATTCGGGCTTTACACGTTTTTCGTGCCGATGGTGCTGGGCATCGTTGCCAACGTGTGGCTGCTGCGGCTCGATTGGCTTTCGGCGACGCTTTTGGCCACCATCTACGCATCGCACACGCTCATTGCCTACCCTGCCATCAGCAAGATGGGCGTGTCGAAAAGCCGTGTCGTGAGCATTGCCGTGGCTGGCACCATCGTTACCGTTACCGCCTCGTTGCTGCTGCTGGCAGTGGTCGAAGTGCTGCACGAGGGCAACGCGAGCGTGTGGTATTGGGTGCGTTTCGGGTTGGGCACGGTGCTGTTTGGCGCAGTCGTCTTTTGGGTGCTTCCGAAGGCGGCGCGGTTCTTTCTGCACAAGGTAAGCGACAATGTGGCGCAATACATTTTTGTGCTAGCAGCCGTATTTTTCGCCTCGCTGTTGGCCGAAATCATCGGACTTTCGGGCATTTTGGGTGCGTTTTTCGCTGGATTGGCACTCAATCGGCTGGTACCAAGCGTGTCGCCACTCATGAACCGCATCGAATTTGTGGGCAACGCCATCTTCATTCCATTTTTCCTGATTTCGATAGGCATGATGATGAACGTGGGTGCTTTTGCCGAAAGTCCCGACAGCATCTACACCGCCACAGTGATGACCGCCATGGTGATTGGCACCAAATGGCTGGCGGCGTGGCTCATGCAGAAGACCAACCGCATGCGCACAAGCGAACGGCGCACGCTGTTCGGACTGAGTTGCGGACGTGCCGCAGTAACGCTGGCCGTCATAATGATTGGCTGCCAAATGGGGCTGTTCGGCGAAAGCGTGCTGAACGGCAGCGTGCTGATGATTCTGATAACCTGTACCGTCAGCACCATAGTAACCGAAAAGGCCGCGCGGCAACTGGCCACCGAAGAGTTGCGCACCGAAACTGCCCACCAGAAACAGAGCGCAGAACGCATTCTGATGCCGATAAGCGACGAGCAAAGCGCGCGCCAACTGATAGAGATGGGCAACCTGCTGAAACCGCAGACAAGCCGCCACGCGCTCTACGCCATCTACGTCGATTCGGGGAACGGCAACACCGACCAAGCACAAAAACTGATGGACACAGCCGCCAACTTGGCCGCCGCCACCGACAACCGACTCACGGGAATAGTGAAAAACGACGTGAACGTAGTCAATTGCATACTCGATAGCGCCGCCGAACACGGCATCACCGACCTGCTGCTGACGATGCACAAGAAAAACAAATTTGCCGACACATTTTTGGGCAACATCACCAACCAACTGCTCAAAGAGAGCAGCCTGAACATCTTCGTTTACAATCCGCGCAATCCGATAAACAGCATCAAACGGCTCGTGGTGGTAGTGCCCGACAAAGCCGAATTTGAACTCGGTTTCGAGCAGTGGTTCGAACGTGTGCGCAACATAGCCGCCAATCTCGGCGCAAAAACGCTCTTCTACGCCACCAACGCCACCAAAACGGCACTGCAAAAACTCTGCTCCGACACCAACATGCAGAACGTGCAATTCGTAGAACTCGCTGGCTGGGAGGACTTTCTATTCGTAACCAAAGCCGTAACGGAGCACGATTCGGTCGTCATCGTATCGGCACGCAAAGGCACGCTCTCGTACAATCCGCTGTTCGAGCGGCTACCCTACTATCTGACGAAATACTTCGCCAACAACAACGTCGCGCTGGTGTTCCCGCGCCAAAACGAAGCGTCCGAGAAAACCGGCGAACTCTACAACCCAATGCACGTTTGATGCGAAGCATCAAACAATGAACAATGAATAATAATTTTCTAATTGTTTGATTTTCAATTATTTAATTAAGAATCAGAATAAAAAAGTGAGCATGATAAACTACAAACGGCGCAAAACCACGCCCGTGCAGGTGGGCGACCTCGTGATTGGAGGCGATGCGCCCATACGCATACAATCGATGGCCAACACCGACACCAACGACATCGCGGCATCGGTGGCACAAGCCAAACGCATCGTGGAGGCTGGCGGCGAACTTGTGCGTTTCACCACGCAAGGCGTGCGCGAAGCACAAAATTTGGGGCAAATACACGCCGAACTACGTCGGCAAAACTGCCGTGTGCCGCTGGTAGCCGACGTGCATTTCAATGCCAATGTGGCCAACGAAGCCGCACAACTCGTCGAAAAAGTGCGCATCAACCCGGGCAATTTCGTTGCAGGCAAGCACGGCGACTACACCGACGAAGAGTTTGCCGCCGAACTCGACAAGATACGCGAAAAACTGCACACGCTCATCGGTCTGTGCCGAACACACGGCACGGCACTGCGCATCGGCGTGAACCACGGTTCGCTCTCGCCACGCATCATGAGCCGCTACGGCGACACGCCCGAAGGTTTGGCGGCCTCGTGCATGGAGTTTTTGCGCCTCTGCGAAGCCGAACAGTTTCACCAAATTGTGCTGTCGGTCAAAGCCTCGAACGTGCGCGTGATGGTGCAATCGGTGCGACTGTTGGTGGCCGAGATGAACAAAGCCGGCATGCACTATCCGCTGCATCTCGGCGTAACCGAAGCCGGCGAAGGCGAAGACGGCCGCGTGAAATCGGCTGTGGGCATCGGCACGCTGCTGGCCGATGGGCTGGGCGACACCGTGCGCGTATCGCTGAGCGAGCCGCCCGAATGCGAGATTCCCGTAGCCCGAAAACTCGTCGATTACATCGTTGCACGCGCCGACCATGCCCCCATCGACGAACCCGACGACGAGCCCGACGCGTTGCACTTTGCCCGACGGCACACGCTATCCATCGATGGTGTGGGCGGCGATGGTGCGCCGGTCGTTATCGCGGCAAAAAGCGGCAACTACACGCCACAGCCCGATTTTGTATGGGAAACAGATGCGCCGCACATGCGTCCACTCACGCCCGACAAACTCACGCCCGACGTGTTGGAGCAGTTGCGTGCGCGCCCCGAAATAATCCTATTGTGCTCGAACCACCAAAATCCCGTAGGCGAAATGCGTGCCTTCTTCCACCGCCTTGCGGCAGCGCACATCGACGTGCCTGTGGTGCTGGCGCGCGACTATGCCGAGAGCGATTTGGAAACGTTGCAACTGAAAGCCGCCGCCGACCTCGGACCACTCTTTGTCGATGGTTTGGGTGATGGCATTTTCGTTACCAACCAAGGCGACGGCATCGCCGAGGAAGAAGTCAATTCGTTGGCGTTCAGTATTTTACAAGCGGCACGCGTGCGTACCAGTCGCACCGAATACATATCGTGTCCCAGTTGCGGGCGCACCATGTTCGACCTGCAAACCACCGTGGCCGAGATAAAAGCCGCCACCGCGCACCTGCGCAACCTGAAAATAGCCGTGATGGGCTGCATTGTGAACGGCCCAGGCGAAATGGCCGATGCCGACTACGGCTATGTGGGCGCTGGCAAGGGCCGCGTGAGCCTCTATCGCCGCAAGGAGTGCGTGGAGCGCAACATACCAGCCAGCGAAGCCGTCGAGCGGCTGCTGCAACTCATTCGGGACGATGGGAATAAGCACGGAGAATGTTAAGCAAACCGCATTTTCTATAAGCAAGAGAAATTTGGAGATACCATCGCACTCCCTTCTCGAAAAAATCCGAAAAAAGTTTTGCGTATATGCGCCAAACGCTGTAATTTTGCGCCCCGAAAAAATTAGTCTGTAAATGCATTCGGAAAAGGTTTGGTTGCGCCACTTGGCAATGGCTATGGCGTGTGTTTGCTGGGGACCGATGGCACCCTTCACCAAAGATGCCATGCGCGTCGATTTCACAGGATTAGATGTTGTGTCGTTCCGTGTGGCAGGCGGAGCGATTCTCTTTTGGATCACTTCGTTTGTTTTGTCGCTTTGCGGCAAAAAACAAGACCATGTGCCTCTGCGCGATGTGGGGCTATTTTTCTTGGCATCGCTCTGCAGTTTCACTTTCAATCAGGGATTGTACACGGTGGGCATCAGTTACACATCGCCCGTGAATGCGAGCATCATGACCACCACGCTGCCGATTATTTCGCTGATACTGTCGGCCATTTTTCTGCACGAACACGTCTCGTGGCGCAAAATTGTGGGCATCTGTCTGGCACTGTCGGGCGCATTGATGGTGATTCTCACTTCGCACACGGCTTCGGTTCAACCGTCGGCCAACCCCTACACCGATGCCATCGGTTCGCTGATGTGCGTGCTGGCACAGGTGTCGTTTGCTACCTATCTGCTGCTGTTCAGCAAGTTCGTCCAAAAATACTCGGTCATCACCTGCATGAAGTGGATGATGCTGTTCTCCTCCATCACGATTTTGCCCTTCACGGCACCGCATATTATCGCCCTGCCGTGGCAGTCGATTGCGCTAACATCGTATCTTGAAGTGGGCTTTGCCGTCGTTTTCGGCACCTACGTTGCCTACGTTCTGCTCACGTATGCCCAACAAGGTCTGCAGCCGACCCAGGTGGCCATCTACAACTACCTGCAACCCGTCATGGCAAGTATTGTCTCGGTGATTATGGGTTTGGCTGTGTTCGGTTGGCAACAGGCAGTGGCTATCGTGCTGGTCTTTTCGGGCGTGTGGTTGGTCATCTCCCGAACGCCACAGCGCGTGCATCGCTTTCGGCACGCACTGCATCGCATTGCGTAGTGCGAATTTCTTACCCCAATTACAGAAAATAGTACCTCGATTCCGTATTTGTCGTACGGAGTTTGTTGTCGTTCCATTTTTGCCGTACTTTTGCACGCACAAACAAGCAAGAGTATGAACAAAACCATTCCGATTTTGCTAGCGACCTTGCTATGCTGGCAACAACTAACGGCACAACAAACTATGAATGCACCATCTTTAACACCGCAACAACAGTCGTTTGTTGCACTCGCTTCCTGCGAAGCCACCGGCGACCTCGCACAACTGCGCCCCGCCATCGAGCAGGCCTTTGCCAACGGTCTGACCGTGAACCAGATCAAAGAGGTGTTCTCGCACCTCTATGCCTACACCGGCTTCCCGCGCTCGCTGAATGCGTTGGGCGTGCTGCAGACCGTTCTCGCCGAGCGCGAACAGGCTGGTATTGCCACTCCTGCCGGTGCCGAAGCCTCGCCGCTACCCGCCGACTACAATGCGTTGCAGCAAGGGACTGCCGTGCAAACCCAACTATGCGGCGGAGCCTTCCGATACGATTTTTGCACGGCCGAAGACTATTACCTCAAAGCGCACCTCTTCGGCGACATCTTCGCACGCGATGTACTCACCCATCAGCAACGCGAACTCGTTACAGTCAGTGCTTTGGCGGCCATGCAGGGCACCGAACCACAACTCCATTCGCACCAACAGATTGCCCAACGCGCCGGCGTGCCGCAAGCAACCGTGGAAGCCGCCACGGCATTGGCACGCCAGTTTGGCTCCAAGAGCCGCCTGACTTTTGCCGTCGGCAACGCCAACGATGCGTATGCGCAATACTTTGTCGGACAATCGTATCTGGCTCCGCTTACGCCACAAAATCGGACAAAAGACGAAAAAACGGTTTTGCCCATGAGCAACGTAACCTTCGAGCCCGCTTGCCGCAACAATTGGCATATTCACCACGGTGCCCGCCAAATTCTCATCTGCGTATCGGGCAAGGGTTGGTATCAGGAGTGGGGCAAGCCAGCCATCGCCCTCAACCCAGGCGATGTCATCGATATTCCCGAAGGCGTGAAGCATTGGCACGGGGCGCAGAAGGACAGTTGGTTCCAACACATCGCCACCCATGTGGCTGTAGAAAACACCAAGCCCGGCTCGGAACCGAACGAATGGCTCGAACCCGTTACCGACGAACAATACAACGCTCTATAATCATTCTTCAAATCCCAATCAGACTATGATTCTCGAAAAAATAAACGGTCCAAAGGACATCAAACAACTGAATTCCAGCGAATTGCAGATTTTGGCAGACGAAACGCGCCACTACCTGCTGCAAAAAGTGAGCGAACACGGCGGACATGTCGGTCCCAACCTCGGTATGGTGGAGGCAACGGTGGCGCTGCACTATGTTTTCGATTCGCCCAACGACAAATTCATCTTCGATGTGTCGCACCAAAGTTACCCGCACAAGATTCTCACAGGGCGCAAAGATGCGTTTATGGACGCACGCCACTACGACGATGTGTCGGGCTACAGCGAACCTTCGGAGAGCGCACACGACCATTTCGTCATCGGGCATACCTCCACCAGCATCAGTTTAGCGTGCGGCATGGCCAAAGCCCGTGATCTGCAGGGCGGTACGGAGAATATCATCGCCATTATCGGCGATGGCTCGCTCAGCGGCGGCGAGGCGTTGGAAGGGCTGAATGTGGCCGGTTCGGAGATAGGCAGCAACCTGATTATCGTTGTAAACGACAACCAGATGTCCATCGCCGAAAACCATGGCGGCCTCTACCGCAATCTGCAATTGCTGCGCGAAACCCACGGACAAGCCGAGTGCAATCTCTTTCGTGCCATGGGCTTGGACTACCGCTATGTGGACAACGGCAACAACATAGATTCACTGATTGAAATTTTTCAACAAGTGAAAAATTTCAATCACCCCATTGTGGTGCATATCAATACTTTGAAAGGGAAAGGCTTCACCTATGCCGAACAGGACAAAGAGCGGTGGCATTGGAGCATGCCGTTCGATTTGGCGACGGGCAAAGTGCGCCCCATGGGCGAGCCAAGCGAGGATTATGCGCCACTCACCGCCGAACATCTGCTATCGCTGATGCCGACGCACCCCGAATTGTTCGCCATAACCGCCGCCACGCCCACCGTGATGGGCTTCACACGGAGCCGCCGCGAGCGTGCGGGCAAGCAGTTTATCGATGTGGGCATTGCCGAAGAGACGGCCGTTGCTTTGTCGTCGGGAGCCGCCAAACGCGGTGCCAAGCCAGTGTGGGGCGTGTACAGCACCTTCGTGCAGCGCACCTACGATCAGTTGCAGCAAGACCTCTGCATCAACGACAATCCCGCCGTTATCCTCGTGTTTTGGGGCGGCATCGAGAGCATGAACGACGTTACGCACACCTGCCTCTACGACATTCCGCTGATGATGAACATTCCCAACCTCGTCTATCTCGCTCCGACCTGCAAAGAGGAGTATTTCGCCATGCTCGATTGGGCGATTGCCTACCGCGAACACCCTGTGGCTATCCGCGTTCCCGTGAACGGTGTCGTTTTGCGCCAAGTAGAATGCCCAAAAATCGATTGGTCGAAACCTGCCTACGAGGTGGCGCACCGCGGCAGCAACGTGGCAATTCTCGGATTAGGAGCATATTTCCAACTCGGCGAGCAGCTGCAGGCGGCGCTTGCCAGCGACGGCATCGATGCTACGCTTATCAATCCGCGCATCATCACGGCATTGGACGACAAAACGCTCGAAAATCTGAAAGCCGATCACACGCTTGTGGTTACGCTCGAAGATGGACAAATCGATGGCGGTTGGGGCGAAAAAATTGCCCGTTACTACGGCGATAGTGCGATGAAAGTCCTCGTGCGAGGCGAGCGCAAGCAGTTCGAAGACCGCTACAACGTGGCTGAACTGCTCGAAGCCAACCGTTTGACCGTGGAGCAATTGGCAGAAGATGTGAAAAAATTGTTGTAAATTCGCAACGCAACAAATCCAACAAAAATCACCTATGAGCGAAGCAATCAGGCACATCGAAACCATATCGGAATACAACGAAATTTACGGTTTCAAAACCATGCACCCGCAAGTGGCGTATGTCGAGTTCGAAAAGGCATCGGGAGCCATTCAGGGGCTGCACGCATACGGATTTTACACGCTTTTTCTGAAAGACACCAAGTGCTGCGTCATCAACTACGGCAAAACGCAATACGATTTCGACTGCGAAACGGTGGTGGCCATCGCGCCGCAGCAAGTGCTGCAATATCGGCTGGTCGAAGGCGTGCCACAACGGGCGATAGGGCTACTTTTTCACCCCGATTTCATGCGCGGCACACACCTCGAAAAGCGCATGCGCGACTTTACATTTTTCTCCTACGCCAGCAACGAAGCCCTGCACCTGTCGGAAGACGAAGTGGTAATCGTGCGCAACTGCATGAAAAGCATCGGACTCGAACTGCAGCACCCCATCGACAAATTCTCGCGCAACCTCATTTTGTCGAACCTCGAACTGCTGCTCGACTACTGCCTGCGATTCTACGAGCGGCAATTTATAACCCGCCAAGAGATGAACATCACCGCCATCGCGCGCTTCGACGAGTTGCTGCAGGCGTACATCAACGCGGGGCGCACGGGCAAAGAGGGAATCCCGACGGTGCGATATTTTGCCGACCGACTCTGCCTCTCGCCCAACTATTTTGGCGACATGGTGAAGGCCGAAACGGGCAAAACCGCCCAAGAGCATATCGCACTGCGCCTGTTCGAGTATGCCAAACGCCTGCTTCGCCGTGGCGAACTGAACGTCAAAGAGGTGGCCGTGCAGACAGGATTTCAGCACCCACAACACTTCGCACGGTTTTTCAAACGCCTTGCCGGCATAACGCCCACCGAATATCGGAAGGCAAGTTAATCGACTGTAAATCAATATGAAACGAGCACTTTTAACCATAGGATACGCCAAATAACGCCGCCACAACCGTCGATTTTTGCATTTTTTGCGCCAAACAGCCACACATTTCGAAGAAAAGCCGTACATTTGCGCCCAATTTTTCGGGAAATAGGTTTTTGAATTAGGGTAAAATGGAAAACGGCATGACTTGGCGACATTGGCTGCCGCTGGTCGGTTTGACCTGCGCTGCGTTCGTATTCAACACATCGGAATTTGTGCCAATCGGTCTGCTCACCGACATTGCGGCCGACTTTGGCATCACCGAGGCGCACGCTGGCATGCTCATTTCGGTCTATGCGTGGATGGTGATGTTGCTTTCGCTGCCGCTCATGCTTTTGGTATCGAAAAGCGGTTTGCGCAGGCTCATGCTCGGCGTATTGGCCGGCTTTGTACTGTTTCAGGCGTTGTCGTCGGTGTCGCACACCTACGCCATGCTGATGGCATCGCGCATCGGAGTGGCCTGCATGCACGCCATTTTCTGGTCGATAGTGTCGCCGCTGGCCGTGAGCATCGTGCCCTACCACAAGCGTCCCTTGGCACTCAGCATGATTGTTACCGGCACCTCCGTAGCCATGATTTTGGGGCTGCCGCTAGGGCGTGTCATCGGTTTGCAAATAGGCTGGCGCATGACATTTTTGTGCATCGGCGCATTTTCGGCGGCGGTGCTTGCCTACCTCTTTTTCACGTTGCCGCAAGTGCCTGCGCACGGCGGTTTTTCGGTACGGCGGCTGCCCGAACTGCTCCGCAACCGTTCGTTGATAGGCATCTACCTGCTGACCTTCGGTTTTGCCACCGCCTATTATGTCGGCTACAGTTATATCGAGCCGTTTCTGAAACAGATAGCGCATCTGTCGGAAGAGTGGATAACCGCCACACTGATGTTTTTCGGCGTGGCAGGCATTGTAGGCAGTTATCTGTTTTCGCGATTTTATCGGTATGGCGCGGTGCGTTTCATCGCTTGTGCCATTGGCGGCACCATGGCTTGCCTGCTGCTGTTGGCTCCTGCGGCCTACGCCGGAGCGGTGGTTGTGCCGCTTTGCGCTCTGTGGGGCATGGCGGCCACCGCCTACAACGTATCGTTTCAGAGCGAGATAATCAACCTCACCACCGACGATGCCACGCCCGTGGCCATGTCCATCTCGTCGGGCATATTCAACCTTGGCATTGCCACTGGCACGCTCATCGGCGGCGGCATCTGCACACACGCATCGATTGGCTACATCGGCTACGTGGGCGGCGGCATCGCACTGATGGCACTACTCTATTGGTGTTGCAGGCTTTCGCGGCGATTTGGTGCGCGATAACGCCAACCAGCCACGCGTTTGGAAAAATTATTTCAATAATTTGAAGCCACATTTGGCGGAATCAGAAAAAAAGCGTACCTTTGCAGCCGCTTTGCAAAGTTGCAGGGCGAAAAATCAAATTATTCACAAACCAAAAAGTTTTATCTGTATGATGAACCATTATGAAACTGCTTTCATTTTGACTCCCGTTTTGTCTGATGCACAGATGAAGGAAGCAGTAGAAAAGTTCAAGAATTTTCTCGTCGAAAACGGCGCGGAAATCGAGAACGAGGAGTGCTGGGGTCTGAGAAAATTGGCCTATCCCATTCAAAAGAAATCGACCGGTTTCTACGCTCTGTTGCAATTCAAAGGCGACACGCAACTGGTGGCCGCCCTCGAAACGCAATACCGCCGCGACGAGCGCGTGCTTCGTTTCCTGACGTTCCGCCTCGACAAATATGCGCTGGAATATGCGCAGAAACGCATTAACAAAACATCTAACAAACAAGAGGAGAAATAGGCCATGGCAAACAATACCGACATTCGTTATTTGACTCCCGTAACAGTTGATAACAAGAAGAAAAAATACTGCCGTTTCAAAAAGAGCGGCATCAAATACATCGACTACAAAGACCCTGAATTTCTGAAGAAATTTTTGAACGAGCAGGGCAAGATTCTGCCTCGCCGCCTCACCGGCACCTCGCTGAAGTACCAGCGCAAAGTGGCTCAAGCCGTGAAACGCGCCCGTCACTTGGCACTGCTCCCATACGTAACCGATTTGATGAAATAATTTAGAGGAGGAACGAACCATGCAAGTGATTTTGAAAGAAGACGTAACCAACCTCGGCTACAAAGACGATATCGTTACAGTGAAAGACGGTTACGGACGCAACTACCTGATTCCGACCGGCAAAGCCGTGATAGCAAGCGAATCGGCACGCAAAGTGCTGGCCGAAGACCAGAAACAACGCGCCCACAAACTGGCGAAGATCAAAGCCGATGCCGAAGAATTGGCAGCCAAACTCAATGGTTTGACGCTCACCATCGGAGCCAAAACAAGTTCGACCGGCGTCATTTTCGGCTCGGTGAACAGCATACAAGTGGCCGAAGAGTTGGCCAAGCAGGGCTTCGAAATCGACCGCAAGATCATCGTCATCAAAGATGCCATCAAAGAGGTCGGCACCTACAAGGCAGCCATCAAACTGCACCGCGAAGTTACCGCCGAAATTACCTTGGAAGTTGTGGCCGAATAATCAGCCGCACTGCATACAACGAAAAAGTCCCAACCCTGCGGGTTTGGACTTTTTTTGTGCAGAATGTGAAATTTGTCAATACAAATGTCTTTGCTAATTTTTCTGTTGATTTGTGGATTTGGTTATTTGGAGATTTGGTTATTCGTCAATTTGTAAATCCGTCAATTTTCGTGCGGATTTGCAATCCGCAACGGGCGCAATACAATTATGAATCACTGAATCATTGAATAATTGAATTATCGGGCGCATATAATGCGCCCCTACTTTCGCACTTTTATACTTTCAAACTTTCACACTAAATTCGTCTTGCGACTTGCTACTTGTGTCTTGCTACTGGAGATTTGTGGATTTGGTTATTTGGTTATTTGGAAAATTTGTCAATTAAAAACGCTCCTCACTCCTAATTTCTCACTACTCACTACTCACTACTAATTTCTCACTTCTCACTACTAATTTCTCAGTGGCTTCCCTGCTTGTTGGCGACGTCGAGCCGCAAGAAGATGAACAGCAGAATGGTGAACGACCACATGCTGGAGCCGCCATAACTGAAAAACGGCAGCGGAATGCCAATGACCGGCATCAGACCGATGACCATGCCGATGTTCACCACGATGTGGAACAAAAAGATGCCCACCACGCAATAGCCGTAGATACGCGCAAAAGCCTCGTGCTGCGACTCGGCCAAACGCATCAATCGGAACAAAAACGCCATATAGACCAACAACAGAGCCGTAGCGCCCAAAAATCCGTACTCTTCGCCAACGGTGCAGAAAATGAAATCGGTGTGCTGCTCGGGCACAAACTTGAGCGTCGTCTGCGTGCCGTTCAGAAAGCCTTTGCCCAGAAATCCGCCCGATCCGATGGCGATTTTGGCCTGCTCCACGTTGTAACCGTCGCCCTTGGGGTCGTCCTTCATGCCGAGCAACACCTCGATACGCGAACGTTGGTGCGGTTTGAAAACGTGGTCGAACACATAATCGACCGAATAACTATAGAACACGCCCAGCACCAAAAAAGCGACCACCAGCCACAATTTGTTGCAGCGCACATGCAGAGCGAACACCGCTGTGTAGATGGCCGTAGCAACAATCAAGCCGAGCAGCACATAGACAAAATTGACGTGCACCCAACCCGTCAGGTGCAGCCCGACGGCCACAGCCAACACCGCCGAATAGCCATAGGCCAAGTATTTGAAAGGCACTTTCGACGAGCGATATTTGAGAAACAGAGCCGCCGCCACAATCAACATCAGCGCAAACGCCAGCACCAAGCCTGTCGATGCCGACGACACGCCCACGAACGGCAATGCGCCAAAGCGCGCCACCACGACAAAAAACACCACGCAACACAACGCCGCAAAAGGAATCAGCCCTGGCAGCCCCTCGCGATAGAGCATGAGCATGAACGACGTATAGACCAACGCCGAACCGGTCTCGTTTTGTAGCACGATGAGCCCCATCGGCAGCAACAGCAGCAACAACACGATGGCATAATTTTTGAAGCCACTCAACTTGAAACCGTACTGCCCCATGACATCGGCCAGAGCCAACGCCGTGATGAATTTGGAAAATTCGGCTGGCTGCAGCCGCACAGGGCCGAACACAAGCCACGAGTGCGAACCTTTTATCTCGGGAGCGAGAAATATGGTGCCAATGAGCAGCAAAATCATCACGATGTAGAGCAACATGCTGAACGATTGGTACGCCCGCGCATCAATGAGCAGAATGAGCCCCGCCAAACCGATGGCGCACAAAATCCACACAAATTGCTTGCCCGAAAAATAGGCAAAATCGAATATCGATGTCTGGTCGATGTCGTGGCTTGCGCCATACACATTGAGCCAGCCAAACAAGACCAACACCAGAAACATGACCACAGTCGGCCAATCGAGGTAACGCAGTATGTTAGTATTTCTTGACATCGGGAGCGGTTACAGCAGTTGCAAAACGGCGAAACAAATCGGTGCGTTTGATGTCGCCTTTCAGATATTGTTCTATCACCAAACTGGCGATTGGATTTGCCCACGTGGCACCAAAACCGCAGTTTTCTATCACCACGGCCACAGCAATTTTCGGATTGTCTTTGGGCGCAAAACCGATGAATATGGAGTGCGGACGGCCGTGGCTGTTGTCGGTGGTGCCGGTTTTGCCGCACATGGCCACGCTATCGATTTTGTACCAACGGCCGGTGCCGTATTCGCACACGCGCCACATGCCGTTTTTCACCACGCCGAAATAGGTCGAATCGACCGTGGTTACATGCCTGCGGCTAAGCATCGAATCGGCGCGATTGAGGTGCGGCGTGATGTACCAGCCGCCATTGGCAATGGCAGCGGCCACGTTGGCCAGTTGCAGCGGCGTAACTTGCACTTCGCCTTGCCCGATGGAGTTGGAACGGATAGTCAGGGCGCGCCAGCCCGTCGGGCCGTAGATGCGGTCGTAGGTTACCACGCGCGGAATGCCGCCATTGGCTTGGTCGGGGATGTCGGAATCGTCGAACTTCGGGCCGAGTCCGAAACTCAACACATCGTTGCGCCAACGGTTGTAGTTGGCTTTGAACGTTTCGTTGCCATCGCCGTAGCCGTCGCGTTCGAGTGTGGTTTTGTAGGCTTGCCAGAAATAGGGATTGCAACTCTGCTCAATCGCATTTTCGAGCGACACGGGCGAGCCGTGATGGTGCGTGCATTTAATAGGCGACGAGCCTGGACCGTTGCACGGGAAAAGTGTCCGTTCGGTGATGCCGCCCTCTTGTTGGCAAACCAATGCCTGCACCGTTTTGAAGGTCGAACCTGGGGAATAGACACCTTGTATGGCACGATTGAGCAGCGGTTTTGTCTGGTCGTCGAGCAACAGAGCGTAGTTGTGCGACCGCTGTCGACCAACCAAAATATCGGGATTCCACGTCGGATTCGAGGCGATGGCAAGCACTTCGCCCGTGTTTGGTTCGATGGCTACGATGCTGCCGCTTTTGCCCGTCAGCAACTCTTCGGCCACCATCTGCAGCCGATAGTCGAGCGTTACGGTCAGGTTTTTGCCCGCTTGGGCTGGAATGTCGTATTCGCCGTTGCGATAGCGTCCCTGCACACGTCCCGACACGTCGCGCAGCATGATTTCCACGCCGTTCGTTCCGCGCAAATCTTTTTCGTACGATTTCTCGATGCCGCTTACGCCCGCATAATCGCCCTGATTGTAGCACGAGTCGCGCTCTATCATTCCTTTCGACACCTCGCCGATGGAGCCCAGCGCGTGAGCAGCCACGGGATAGTTGTAACTGCGCAGCGTGCGTGTCTGAATGGTGATGCCTGGAAAACGGTGTTGGCGTTCCTGCATGGCGGCATACTCTTCGGGCGTCAATTGCGTCATGAAGCGTTGCGGTGTGCGTGGCGAATAGCCACGACGGCGTTTCATATCGTCGAGGCGGCTGTCGAACTCGTCGCGCGTGATAGAAAGCCAAGCGCAAAAAGCCGCCGTATCGAGCGGCGCAGGTTCGCCCTTTTTGTGCCGCCACTCCGACACAGTTACCAACACGTCGTAGGTCGGGTGGTTATAGACGAGCAGTTCGCCGTTGCGGTCGTAGATGAGCCCACGCGGCGCATACACCGTGCGGCGGAGCAGTGCGTTGCCGTCGGCCTGCTCGCCATAATCGTGCACGATTTGCAGATTGAACAGTTGCACAACAAACACAAACACCAGAACGGCAATGACAATTCTGATGACAAAAAATTTGTTGCTGTTGGAGTCGTTTATCACCGCCGCTTGGTATTAAGAAATTCGACGCAAACGACCAAAACGAAAGTGAAAAGTGCGCTGCACACGGTTTTGAGCAGCACCATGCCGATGTGCGAAAACGAGAACGCTTCCAACGCAAAAAGCATCAGATGGTGAACGAGTATCAAAATCAGTGCATAGAGGTAGTACGAACGGCCAAAATTGGCTATCGACGGATAGGTTTTTTCGAGATCTTCGCGCGTGGCAACCAAACGCATGATGTACGGGCGCAGATAGGCCACAAGCACCGAAGCCGCCGCATGTATGCCGTAACTGTTGCAAAAAATATCGATGATAAAGCCCAAAACAAACGCCAGCAGCATCGCCAACGCAGGCGACATGGCGATAGGCAACGCCAGCACGGCCAAAATATACAGATACGGACACGCCACGCCCAGCAGGTGTACGTTGTTCAGTATCAGCACCTGAACCAACACCAGCAAAACAAAATTCACTATCGTTTTCAGCGTATCGGGCATGGGAAGCGTTTGAAGATTTGAAGATTTGAAGATTTGAAAATTGTTTTTTGGTTATTTGGTTATTTGATGATTTGATTATTTGATGATTTGAAAATTGATTGAATAATTGGTTAATTGAATTGTCCGCAACGGGCGCAATATAATGATTGAATCACTGAATTATTGAATGATTGAATTTTCGGGCGCATATAATGCGCCCCTACAAATTGAATTATTGAATGTGTAAATCTGTCAATAACAATCTCTCACCTTTTTTCTTGTGTCTTGCTACTGAAATTATCTTTGTTCTATATTCTTTGCTCTCTCACCTATAACCTCTCACCTATAAACTACTTGCTACTTGTGTCTAATTATCAATTTGGAATCATCTGTTTCAGTTCGTCGCGATGGCGGCAGTCGATCACATGCACAGCATCGACGGTGCGGTAATTGACCAGCAGGCGCAGTTTGATTTTGCAGAACACGCGGCTGTTGTTCACCTCCACATTATCGACCACACCGATGGGCACGCCGCTGGCAAAAATGGCCGAATAGCCGCTCGTAACCACCGTGTCGCCCACCGCCACATCGACGTGATACGGAATGTCGGTCAATTCGGCGTACTCTGGCGAAAGCCCATCCCACACTACCGAACCGATATATCCGTTTTTGGCGATTTTGCCGCTCACCATCGATTTGGTGCTAATCACTGGCACGACCACGGCATAGTGTTTCGATACGGCATCGACTATGCCCACCACGCCATCGGCATTCACCACGCCCATGTCGGGCGCCACACTGTCGGCCGCTCCGCGATTGACAATCAGCACGTTTTGCATTCGGCCGACCGAGCCATAAACCACTTTGGCCGCATAGGCGCGATAGGGAGCCTCGGCCGCCGTAGTCGCCAACGTATCGGGCAGTTGCGCCTCCAAAACCGCTATCCGATTGAGCAATTGGTTGTTTTCGTCCATCAATCGCGCATTTTCCGTCTTCAGACGAAAATAGTCGGCGCAGGCGTTCGTGGCCGAATAGATCGAGGCCACCATCGAAGCGTTGAACCGATAAAGGGCACTCTGCTGAAAAGCGTTGAAGTTCGTGATGAACAAAAACGCAACAACTTCCAAGAACAGAAATTCGAAGAAGTTGGAAAATTTAAGCAAAAAGCGCAACAATGCCGACATCGAACCGTGCCAAATCTATCGTTTCACAAAAACTAAAAAGGCGACGGGCGAAAAGCCCCGCCGCCACGTTCTACTTCGCTCAACGGAGCAGGAATTGGAATTTGTCCACGTTTTTCAACGCTACGCCTGTGCCGCGTGCAACGGCATGCAGCGGGTCGTCGGCCACATGGAACGGAATCTGAATCTTGTCGGTAAGACGTTTGGCCAAGCCGCGCAACAATGCGCCGCCGCCAGCCAGATAGATGCCGTTTTTCACCAAGTCGGCATACAATTCGGGCGGTGTCTCTTCGAGCGCAGCCAGCACGGCAGTCTCGATTTTCGTTATCGATTTTTCGAGGCAATGCGCTATCTCTTGGTACGATACTGGCACCTTCATCGGCAGTGCGGTCATCTTGTTCGGCCCGTCGACGATGAAATCTTCGGGGGCTTCGTCGCCCAAATCGATGAGTGCCGAGCCTACGCGAATTTTAATCTGTTCGGCCATGCGCTCGCCCACTTTGATGTTGTGCTGGCGGTTCATGTACTCGATGATGTCTTTGGTGAAATCGTCGCCAGCGATGCGGATCGACTGGTTCGACACCATGCCGCCCAACGAGATGACGGCAATTTCGGTCGTGCCGCCGCCTATATCCACCACCATGCAGCCTTCGGGTGCTTCCACATCGAGTCCGATGCCGATAGCGGCCGCCATCGGTTCGTAAATCATGTACACCTCGCGGCCGCCAGCGTGTTCCGACGAGTCGCGCACGGCGCGCACTTCCACTTCGGTGCTACCCGACGGAATGCCCACAACCATGCGCAGCGATGGCGTAACCAAGCGGCTGCGGTGCGGAATCATCTTTATCATGCCGCGAATCATCAGTTCGGCAGCGTTGAAATCGGCGATAACGCCGTCGCGCAACGGGCGTATGGTGCGGATATTGGGGTGTTCCCTGCCCTGCATCTGCTGCGCCTGCCGCCCGATGGCAATCAACTTGCCTGTGCTGCGGTCGAGCGCAACTATCGAAGGCTCGTCCACCACAATCTTGTCGTTACATGTGATGATGGTATTGGCCGTGCCAAGGTCGATGGCAACGTCCTGCGTAAAAGAAAATAGTCCCATTCTGATTCTCTGTTTTTCGGTGGTTTTACAACTTGCAAAAGTAGTAAAAAATTAGAAATTCCGTATCTGCAAATTTCACATTCACTTGATGATGTCGCAACCCATGTACGGCACGAGTACTTTCGGCACGCGAATGCCGTCGGGTGTCTGGTTGTTTTCGAGTATGGTGGCCACGATGCGCGGCAGTGCCAACGCCGATCCGTTGAGCGTGTGGCAGAGTTCGGTTTTGCCGTCGGCGGTTTTGTAGCGGCATTTCAGGCGGTTGGCCTGATAGGTTTCGAAGTTCGACACGGAGCTGACTTCGAGCCAGCGTTTTTGTGCGGCCGAGAAGGTTTCGAAATCGAAGCAGAGCGCAGCCGTGAAACTCATGTCGCCGCCGCACAGACGCAAAATGCGGTACGGCAGTTCCAATTTTTTGAGCAGTCCTTCGACGTGCTCCAGCATCTCGCGGTGCGATTCTTCGCTGTGTTCGGGCGTGTCGATGCGCACAATTTCTATCTTCGAAAACTCGTGCAGACGGTTCAATCCGCGCACATCTTTACCGTACGAACCGGCTTCGCGGCGGAAGCATTGCGTGTAGGCGCAATTTTTTATCGGCAGGTCTTTTTCGTTCAAGATGACGTTGCGGTAGATGTTCGTTACGGGCACTTCGGCGGTCGGAATCAGGTAGAGGTCGTCCACTTCGGCGTGATACATCTGCCCCTCCTTGTCGGGCAGTTGCCCTGTGCCATAGCCCGATGCGGCATTGACCACGGTCGGCGGCATGATTTCGAGATAGCCAGCGGCACGTGCCTCGTCGAGGAAAAAGTTGATGAGTGCGCGTTGCAAGCGTGCGCCGAGCCCTTTGTACACGGGGAATCCTGCGCCCGAAATTTTCACGCCGAGTTCGAAGTCGATGAGGTCGTATTTTTTGGCCAATTCCCAGTGCGGCAGCGGTTCGAATCCGTCGAAATTGGGCATTTCGCCGCCCATTTTTTCCACCACATTGTCTTCGGCCGTGGTGCCTTCGGGCACGCTCTCTTTGGGCAGATTCGGTATTTGCAGCAGCAGGTCGCGCATGGCGTTTTCTTTGGCTTCCATCAGTGCCGACAGTTGTTTTGTGGCCTCTTTCAGGGCGGCTACGTCGGCTTTGGCTTGCTCGGCTTCGGCTTTTTTGCCTTGCTGCATCAGGCCGCCTATCGATTTGGAGAGTTGGTTGATTTGCGCCAATTTGGCATCCAACTCCTTCTGTGCGGCACGCCGATCGGCATCGTCGGCTATCACTTGGTCAATCATTTCGGCGGCTGGCGCGAAATGTTTCTTCCCTAAACGACGAACGACTTCGTCGCGGTTTCCGATAATTTGTTTGAGTGTAAGCATATCGTTTTGGTGTAAAAATTCGTTGTTATTCCAATCAACCTGCAAAGATACGAAATTAGTTTGAAAGTATGAAAGTGTAAAAGTATAAAAGTATAAAAGTGTGAAAGTGAGAAAGTGAGAAAGTGAGAAAGTGTGAAATTAGTGAGTAGTGAGCAGTGAGTAGTGAGTAGTGATTTTTTGAGGTTAAGGAGTTTCGGCTACCAACAATTTGAAATCTGAAATCTGAAATTAATTAAATAATTGGAAATTAGATAATTGAATAATTAAAAAGTCTTTGCTCTATATTCTATGTTCTCTCACCTACAACCTTTTCTTACTACGAAATCCGCCGCAATTACGGAAGATATTGCGGTTGCACGTGCATCATGCTGTTCCAGAGCGACGAGGCGGCATTCGGGTTGAGCCGCTCCATGGCTTCGAGCAGAGCGCGCACGTCGCTGCGGTGCGATTCGCGTTCGTAGGGACAATTTTTTATCTGCTTCCGATAGCCACGCTGCTCGGCCAACGCCCGCAAATCGGCTTCGCGCACATCGGCCAAAGGGCGAATGATGGTCATGTCGAACTTATCCATACGCAGTTTGGGCGGCATCGACGCAAACGCACCCTGAAAAATCTGGTTCATCAGCAGCGTTTCGAGCATATCGTCGCGGTGATGGCCAAGAGCGATTTTGTTACAACCGAGTTCCTCGGCCACGGCAAACAGCGTTTTGCGCCGGTTCCACGAGCAGAGAAAACAGTGCGACTTGCGTGCGTCGGTGGAGGCATCGAACTGGGTAGTGCGGTGCACAAACGGCACGCCACTCTGGCGGCAAAAGGCTTCGAGATAGGCCAAATCGGACTGGTAGGGCACATTTTCGACCGAAACGTGCGCCGCCACCACCGAAAAACGCGGCTTGTATATCTTGGCACGCGCACCCAAAAACTCTACCAACGCCAACGAATCCTTGCCGCCCGAAAGGCCAATGAGAATCTTGTCGCCATCGGCGATGAGGCCGTATTTTTTGAGTGCGGCATTGACTTTGTGCTGTATTTTGTCGAAAAGTTCCACGTTTTTTCCGATTTAGAAATGTCAATTCGATTTCCCCCGTAAAAAATCACGCATCGAGCAGATATTCCGCTTCGCGGCGCACAGGATACGTGCCTCGCAACTGTTCAAACGCTTCGGGATTGCGGCGCAAGGCGGCATCGTCGCGGCGTATGTCGTAATTTTCGACCATTTTTTGCTGCAATGCGCTCCTCGAACAGCGGCAAACGGGCTTCGGCGGCAGTTGCGCCACACGAAAGTCGTCCAATCCCAAGCCGAAAAAACGGCTGACCGCACGCACGCTCATGGCTGTGGCCGTGGCTTTGCCGTCGGCCGAATAACCGGCAATGTGTGGCGTGGCCAACAGCGACAGGTCGAGCAGACGACGGTCGATGCGCGGCTCGTTTTCCCAACAATCGACCACACACGCCGCCACGCTGCCACGCTGCACGGCTTGTTGCAACGCCTGCTCATCGACCACACCGCCACGTGCAGCGTTGATTATCAGTGGCTTGCGTGCGCAACGAGCAAAAAAATCGGCATCGGCTAGATGATAAGTGGCGTAATCGCCGCTGTGCGTCAAAGGCGTGTGAAACGTGATGATATCGGCTTGGGCAGCCACTTCGGCGAGCGAAACGAAACCGTTTTTCCCTTCGGCTTTCTCGCGAATCGGGTCATTTTGCAAAACGTTCATTCCCAGCAGATTAGCCATTTTCAGAACCTCGCGTCCGACATGCCCCACGCCCACAACGCCAAGCGTGCAACGGCACAAATCGCGCCGAGCCGCCTGCGCCCACACGCACAACGCCGAGGCCACATACTGCGCCACCGACGCGGCGTTGCAACCGGCAGCATTCGTCCAAACAATGCCACGTTCGGCACAAAACGGCGCGTCGATATGGTCGTAGCCGATGGTTGCCGTAGCGATAAACTTGACCTGTGAACCGGCCAACAACGCGCCATCGCAGCGGGTACGCGTGCGCACTACCAACGCATCGGCACAGCGCACTGCCTGCGGCGTAAATGCTTTCGGCGGCAGATAGATCACGTCGGCCACCGGCTCGAACACACCCTTTATATATGGGATAAAATCGTCGATGATGATGGTTGGTCTCATACGCCCGCAACACTATTTCTTTTGAAAACGCAAATCGACATCGCCCAACATATCGATGTTCACAACCGTAGCGAGAACGCCGTCGTCGAAACTGAACTGCACAGGATCGCCGTTGTCGTCGTAGGCTGCAATCGTATCGGCCGACATGGTGTAGGTACCGTGCATAGCCCAAGCGGTGCAAGCGCCCGTGCCAACGATAGCAAACGTATCGGCACCCACAAACAGTTCCATATCGTCGATGCAGCCGTAGCCAAACATGTGCGCCATCGGCAAAATGTCGGTGTTATGGCCGGCGCGGTAAGCGGCATACAGGTACCAACGCCCCTCGATGCTGCTATACGAAACCTCGTCCTTGCGCTTGCACGCAAAAATCACGGCCAAAAGCAACGCAAGACAGGCGATTTTTCGCCACGTTTTACTGTTCATTGTCAATCCAAACAAAAAAGAGAGCCACTTGACTATCATCAAGCGGCTCTTTCGATGTGTTGCGGAGGCTGGACTCGAACCAACGACCTCCGGGTTATGAGCCCGACGAGCTACCACTGCTCTACTCCGCGATGATTTCGACTGCAAAGGTAATACTTTTTTTTGATTCAACAAATTTTTTGAGCATTTTTTTGAAAAAGTGGAAAAATAACGATTTTTTGTTGTACCTTTGCTTTCCAAAACGATGAAAACGACGACCATGAGCATAAAAAAATACATTCCAAACACCATAACAAGCCTCAATTTGCTGTCGGGGACGCTGGCCGTGATGGCAGCCTACGAAGCCCACTACGGACTGACCGTGCTATTCGTTTTGCTGTCGGCCACATTCGACTTTTTCGATGGTTTTTCGGCGCGCCTGCTGAAGGTTTCGTCGAACATCGGCAAGGAACTCGACTCGCTGGCCGACCTCATCAGTTTTGGTTTTGCGCCGAGCATGGCGGCATTTTCGCTGCTCAAAGAGGGCGAATGGGAATGGACAGCCTATTTCGCCTTGATTATGACGGCTTTTTCGGCGCTGCGCCTCGCCAAATTCAACCTCGACGAGCGGCAGACATCGTCGTTCATCGGACTTGCTACGCCAGCCAACGCCCTCTTTTGGGTCGGCTTGGCCTACTCATACCACGGCACTACGATTGCAACGCACCATCAGTGGATTATTCTGCTGATGGTTGCAGTGTCGTGTTTTCTGCTCGTATGCGAACTGCCGATGTTCTCGCTCAAATTCAAAACATTCGGCTGGAAAGGCAACGAAATCCGCTGGATTTTCATCGGCGGCACAGTCGTTCTCGGCGGCGTGCTGCTGCAAAATGCGCTGCCGTACATCATCATTTGGTACACAGTGCTGTCGGTATGCGCGCTGGCCAAAAAGAAGTAAAATTTTAACCTTAAAATATCTAACACTATGAAGAAGCGACTCTTTACAGCCTGCCTCGTTGGGGCGTTTACCATTTTCGGGCTATTCGCCGAAATTCCAGTGGGCTACTACTACAAAGCCGACAATCTGACACAAGAAGCGTTGAAAACGGCGCTCGGCCAAATCGTTGCAAACGGGCGGTTTCTATCGTACAACAGCAGCGGCGGACAAGGCACCACGTGGGAAGGTTTCTACTACACCGACCGCAACGCCGCCGACAGTTCGGTCATCGACATGTATTCGCACGAACTGTTCAAATTCCCCTACATCGACGGCACGCCAACATTCATGAGCGTGAGCGGCATGCACATCGAACATGCACTACCAAAATCGTGGTGGGGCGGAGCCATGTACAACTCGTACAAGGATTTGAACCATCTCTACCCTGCCGAAGGCAAAATCAACTCGGCCAAAAACGACCTGCCACTCGGCATTGTGGGCGAGGCCACCAGCGATAACGGCGTGAGCAAAGTGGGCAAAAACACCTTCCGCACCGACGAATATGCGGGCAACTGCTTCGAGCCAGCCGACGAATACAAAGGCGATTTCGCACGCGCCTATTTCTACATGGTTACCGCCTACGAAAAATTTGGCGAACAAAACCTCTGGCAGTCGCCCATGATAGACAACAACACCTATCCCGTATGGAAACCGTGGGCACTCGCGCTGCTGCTCGATTGGCACCGCGCCGACCCCGTATCGCAAAAGGAACTCGACCGGCAAGAAGAGGTCTACAAAATACAGGGCAACCGCAATCCGTTCATCGACTGTCCCGACTTGGTGGAACTGATTTGGGGCGACAAACAGACGGAAACATTCGCTGCGCCGGCCATCGACAAACCATTTTTGATATCGCCCACGCGCTGGGACCGCTTCAATTTCGGCGTGGTGATGAAAGAAAACAACCAAAGCATCAGTTTCACCATCGAAGGGCGTAACATCGAAAGCGACCTGACACTCAAAATTCAGGACGACACCAAAGCGTTTACCCTATCGAAAACGAAAATCACCAGCAGCGAAGCCCTGAACGAAGAGGTGATAACGCTTATGTTCGACGCTTCGCAAACGGGCGAATACACCGACACCATCGTCATTACGGGCGGCGGCCTATCCGAACCCATCAAAGTGGGACTGCGCGCCAGCGTTACCGACGAATTTATGACGCTGCCTGCCAGCGACATCACCGCCACCGAAGCCACGCTCAACTGGATGCCCAAAGCCGATGCCACGGGCTACAAACTGGACGTGTACCAAGGCGGCAGCGAAGCCAGCGACCTCTTCTTCTCGTACTACATCGAAGGAAAGAGTTTCAACAAGGCCATTGCCATCTACAACGGCACGGGCGCAGCCGTCGATCTATCGAAATACGAACTGCGCAAACAGACCAACGGCGTTGGCTCGTTCAAAAACGACACCAATCTCGTATTGAGCGGCACATTGGCCAACGGCAGCGTGTATGTGCTGGCACACAAAGGCGCAAACGATCAGATAAAAGCCCTCGCCAACAAAATCTGCGGCAAAACAGCCGACGACAAAGCATCGCTTCTGTCGTTCAGCGGCAACGATGCCCTTGCACTCTACCACAGCGGCATACAGATAGATGTGCTGGGCGAAGTGAATAATCCCAAAGATTGGGGCAACGACATGAGCCTGATGCGCCGCCCGACCGTTTTGGGACCTACGCAGCAGTTCGATTGGGACGAATGGGAGATATTCCCCACCGACTACTACACCGACCTGAACAAACACGCCATGACGGGCGAACCGGTGCGCTACACCATCGAGAAAAAAGAGGTGGGCAACATCGCCTCGTGCCGCATACGCAACCTTGCGCCTGGCACTGGCTACACCTACCGCATCACAGCGATAGATGCCAATAGCACACCCACTGTGAACGCCGTGCGCTTCGCCACCGAAATTCTGCCCGCGCCCATCGCACTCGACCCCGAAAACATCGAAGGCGATGCCTTCGAGCCGCTGTGGGAAAGCGTGCCGAACGTGCAGGAATACCTCATCGACATCTACACAATCGCAGGAAAACTGCACACCGAAACCGAAGGCTTCGACAGCCTCGTAACCAACAAAGCCCTGCTCGAAACGGCTGGTTGGCAGTTTGGACTCACTGGAACAAGCAGCACCGCAGCGGCTTGCGGCACAGCCACGCCATGCGTAGCATTCAAAAACGAGAAAGCCGACCTGAAAACGCCCAAACTCGACACACTTGTATCGAAAACCTACGACGACGCAGTCAACAGCCTCACCTTCATGTACCGTTGGGGCAGCAAAAAAGCCAAAGGCAACAGCGATAGCATCGCCACACTCACACTCGACGGCTACAATGGCACTGCATGGTTGAACATCGACACGCTGCGCGCCGACAGCACCACCGACAAGCACTATCCCATCTACAAATTTGCCTACGAAGACGGTTACACGCAGTTCCGCTGGATTTACACGCGCAAAATCTACGGCTCGGTAACGCTCGACGACGTGTCGGTAACCTACGGCAAAGAGGACACCACGTTTGTGAAACAAAACGCGCCTTGGTACGAAGGCTGGTGGATCGACGGACTCGACACGCTCACCGAATACCGCTACCGCCTGCGCGCCACACGCCACGACTACATCTCGGACTACTCGAACGAGATTTGCGTGCGCACCGACACCACGCTCGTGCACGAGCCGCACATCAACATCGAGCCGGATCCGTGGGACGACGAGCCTGAAATCGACGTGAAAGTTGTGGAAATTGGCGACGATATGCTCACCATCTGGGGTAACAAAGGCGGCATCGGCATTGCTGGAGCAACCGAAAACACACGCATACGCATCTACAACATCGACGGACAAATCGTCTACGATCGCGCCAACATCGGCAGCGACCACTTTGCACCCATCGCGCAGCACGGCATCTACATCGTGCAAATAGCCAACAAAAACGGCCTGCGCACCTACAAAATAGCGAAATAACAAACGCTAAAAAGGCACTACGGCGGGACTTCTCGAAGAAGTCCCGTTTTTTTCGGCACCGACCGACTTTATGCTGTAAAACATAATGACAAAATTTTGCTTTTATCGAAAAAAAACGTAAATTGCGAAGATTTTGAAGCGAAAAAAATCTTTTTCGAAAAGCAAAATAAGTTTAACCTAAAAAATCTTTTACACCATGAAAGTTTACCAAGCCAACGAAATCAAGAACATCTCGTTGATGGGAAGTTCGGGAGCAGGAAAGACCACCCTTGTAGAAGCCATGCTCTACGAGAGTGGCGTGATAAAACGTCGCGGCACGATAGATGCCAAAAACACCGTGTCGGACTATTTCCCTGTGGAGCAAGAGTATGGCTACTCCGTGTTTCCAACCGTCATTCACGCCGAATGGCTCGGCAAAAAACTGAACATCATCGACTGTCCGGGCAACGACGACTTTATCGGCGGTGCCATCACCTCGCTCGAAGTTACCGACCAAGCCGTCATTTTGGTAAACACGCAATATGGCGTCGAAGTCGGCACACAAAACCACTTCCGCTACACCGAGCAGTTCAAGAAACCCGTCATCTTCCTCTGCAACCAATTGGACACCGAGAAGTCGGACTTCCACAAAACCGTCGAGCAGTTGCGCGATAGTTTCGGTGCGAAAACCGTGCTGGTGCAATATCCGCTCAACGTCGGCCCTGAGTTCAACGCCGTCATCGACGTGTTGCTGATGAAGATGTACCGCTGGAAACCCGAAGGCGGCGCACCCGAAATTCTGCCCATTCCCGATTCGGAGCAGGAAAAAGCCAACGAACTGCACAACAAACTGATAGAAGCCGCCGCCGAAAACGACGAAGGCCTCATGGACAAATACTTCGAACAGGGCTCGCTCACCGAAGACGAGATGCGCAACGGCATTCGCAAAGGCCTGATTGGGCGCGACATTTTCCCCATTTTCTGCGTCTGCTCTGGCCGCTCGATGGGCGTGCGCCGACTAATGGAATTTTTGGGCAACGTCGTGCCATTTGTTACCGACATGCCCCAACCCGTTACCACCGAAGGCGTGGAAGTGGCACCCGACCCCAACGGGCCAACCAGCATCTTCGTATTCAAAACAAGCGTCGAACCGCACATCGGCGAAGTATCGTACTTCAAAGTGATGAGCGGCACGCTGCGCGCTGGCGACGACCTGACCAACGTCAGCCGCAACCAAGGCAAAGAACGCATCAGCCAGATATTCTCCGTATCGGGACAAAACCGCGAAGAGGTGAGCGAAATGGTAGCCGGCGACATAGGCGCAACCGTGAAACTGAAAGACACGCGCACGGGCAACACGCTCGACGGCAAAGGCTGCGACTACGAATTCCCGCGCATCAAATATCCCGACCCGAAATACCGCCGCGCCATCAGTCCGCAAACACGTGGCGAAGAGGAAAAACTGAGCGCCATACTCACACGCATGCACGAAGAAGACCCGACATGGATTGTCGAGCAATCGAAAGAGTTGAAACAGACCATCGTTTACGGACAGGGCGAATTTCACCTGCGCACGCTCAAATGGCGCATCGAGAACAACGACAAACTGCCCATCGTGTACGACGAACCGAAAATTCCGTACCGCGAAACCATCACCAAGGCGGCGCGCGCCGACTATCGCCACAAAAAGCAATCGGGCGGAGCCGGTCAGTTTGGCGAAGTGCATCTGATTGTCGAGCCCTACACCGAAGGCATGCCTGTGCCCGATACCTTCAAATTTGGCGGACAAGAGTACAAAATCAGCGTGCGCGACACGCAAGAAATCCCGCTGGAATGGGGCGGTAAACTGGTGTTCATCAACAGCATCGTGGGCGGTGCCATCGACGCACGCTTCCTGCCCGCCATCTTGAAAGGCGTGATGGACCGCATGGAACAAGGGCCGCTCACCGGCTCGTATGCGCGCGACGTGCGTGTCATCGTGTACGACGGCAAAATGCACCCCGTCGATTCGAACGAAATCTCGTTCCGGCTCGCTGGGCGCAACGCCTTTGCCGAAGCCTTCCGCAACGCTGGTCCGAAAGTGATGGAGCCGATCTACGACCTCGAAGTGCTTGTGCCGAGCGACCGCATGGGCGACGTGATGGGCGACCTGCAAGGACGGCGCGCCATCATCATGGGCATGGAGAGCGTGAAAGGATTCGAAAAACTCACCGCCAAAGTGCCGCTCAAAGAGTTGTCGAACTACTCCACATCGCTCAGCTCGCTCTCGGGCGGACGCGCATCGTTCACCATGAAGTTCGCCTCGTACGAACTCTGCCCGTCGGACGTGCAGGACAAACTGCTGAAAGAGTACGAAGCCACGCAAAAGGACGAATAAACGCACCAATTGCACCACAAGAGAGTTCCCGATTCGCACCACGAATCGGGAATTTTCTTTTTCGGGAGCAAAAAACGACGTTTTTACACCATATTATATATAGAAACCGCCCAAAAGCCAACAAAAAAAACGAAAAAAATTAACATATTTTAACATCTTACCAATTTGTAACCGACTGAAAAACAGCAAATTGCGTTTTTTGTATGCACTATTTGCAACGTTTTTTTGCAATGTTCAAGAATAATGTTGTAACTTTGCAGCAATAGTAAAGATGCCTATGGCTTTGATACGTTTACTCAAAAATGTTGTCATAAACCTATACAAAGGGCTGATTTATTGGTTCTTTTGGGCGAGTTTCGTCAGTTTGCGCGACGAAATGTTCTGCACCGTGCCCACCGCCAATACGGCGGAAAGCCGCTACGAAATTGTAGCAAACGGAGCGGACTACGTTCCTGTGGCGACGCGTGTCGTTCCCGACATCCGCACACTATTCCGCAAACTGCGAGCGCAGTACGAGCGTCAAGTGCGCAAGGCGTGCGACGCTTCGGAGGCGACCAACTTGGCTAATTTGCGCCTGTTGATGGAGGCCGCCAAAGAGTTGCCGCAGCGCCATCTGGTGCGCATCTCGCTCTATTCTGGTTAATTTTATTCCTATTCTGCACACCCTAATGCACCTCGTGCGTTAGGCTTTGGTGTATTGTGTGCAGCCAATTCTCGCGCGTACGCGTGTGGAAAACTTTTTCCCAAAAACACAAACAGAAAAAGAGATGAGAAAAAATCATATATTCGTTGGAATTGTCGTGCTGCTGGCGGCGTTTGTGCCGCAAGCGTGGGCGGAATGCTATGTACTGAACGAATCGAGCGAAAGTAGCATCAGCACCATCGGTAGCAAGGTTTACAACATCAGCAATCAGAATTGCGACATGCTGACCTTCTCGGCCAAACGCACTGCTACGGGCAAAGGAGAATTGCATGTAGCCTATACCACCGACGGAGAAAATTGGATTGATGTATTTAGCGCAAATCCGGGAAACGTTACTAAAACAACTTTGAAAATCGAAAGAACGGTCGACTACCAAGATTATGGCCCGTATGCGATAGACCGCAAAGCCACGCAAATAAAATTTTACACAAAAACTGGCGCAACTCTCTCGAAGTATTTCAAGAACATTAAAGTTACCCAAGCCACCTACGCCGAGCCATCGGCAACGACGGTGAACTGCGGCACAGTAGAGGTGGGCGGTTCGTCGCAAGACACCAAATTTTCGGTAGTGTGGAGCAACGTTTCGGCATTGACGCTTTCGATTGACAACACCGAAAGTTTTTCGTTGAACAAAAGCAGCATTGCGGCAAGCAGTTGCAACTACGGCACCGAGGAGATTGGCATCGACTTTCACCCGCAGACGAAAGGCAGCCACGGCGCGACCATCACCATCACCGACCAATCGAACAAAGAGTGGGCTAAAATCGCCATCACTGGCAATGCCAAAGGGTATGAGCAGAGCATCGTGTGGTGGGACGACGAGGCCACGATGCTCTCGTGCGGCGACGTGATAGCGAGTCCGTTTGTGCAGGCATCGAGCGGTTTGGCACTGACCGAACTGACATCGAGCGACCCGTCGGTATTGAAGATTGACGAGAACGGACAACTGATAGCCGTTGCAGCGGGCAAGGCCGACATCATCGCCTATCAAGCAGGCAACACAACCACAGAAGCCGTGCGCGACACGCTGCATTTGGTAGTTACCAATCTGAAAGTGCAGAAAATCAGTTGGACACAAAGCCTCAACTTCAAGTGGGGCAATGCGCCAGTAACACTCACGGCCGAATCGTCGGTAGGGCTGCCCATCGCCTACGAAATAGTGGACAATGCGAACAATGTCGTATCGTTGGCCGACGGTGTGCTGACCATTTCGGGGAGCAACGCCGGCACCGCCACCATTCGCGCCATTCAGGCGGGCAACGACGAGTATGCCGCCACATCGTACACACGCACCGTGCGCGTGCGCGACCCGAACGCCAGCTGCTTGGACGAGCCATTTGTGTGCTACGAGACCGCCGAGCAATCGTTTTCGACCATCAGCGACAAAGAGTACACGCTCGACGGCAGTCCTGCTGGGCAACTCTCGTTCGATGCCAAATGCGAAGACATCTTGTTGTTTTGGGGCGGCAACCTCTATGTGAAACAGTACATCAACGGGGCGTGGAGCGGCAAGATTGCCACCTGCACATTCGACAAGAAAGGCACCTATTACCACTTCGGGCCGTTCGATTTGGATCGCCGAGCGACCAAGATACAACTCTTCACCGAAACGGGCGCTACTGGCAAAAAAGTGTTCAAAAACGTGCAAGTTACGCGCGCTCACTTTGTAGAGGCTAACGTCAGCGCATTGAATATCGACGCACAGTATGGCACGACCACACGCAAAACCGTAACCGTAAACTACTCGAATCTGCAAGATTTGCTCAACGTGGCTTTGGAGAGCGAGAACGCCGAATTTTCGGTTGCGCCAGCCACCATCGGCACGGGCGACTGCGGCGAATACGGCACGGCGACCATCAGCGTGGCTTACACGCCATCGGCCATTGCAGGCGACGAAAACGCGCTGATAATCAGCAACGACAAAGATGCCACGCTGCGCATTCCCATCGCCACCAGCGTGAGCAAACGCGACCAGAACCTGAGTTGGCCGTTGCGCGACAGCATCGCCACCACGCAGACATGGACATTGAACCGAATCAATCCCGTGTCGGGGCTGCCCATCACCTACGAAATTTCGGACGAGAGCGCCCTGCAACTCGACGAAAACAATCGGCTTGTCTATCTGAAAGCCGATCCCGACGCGCCTGTTACCATCACGGCCACCTGCGCGGGCAACGACTACTACAACGATGCCACGCCGATAAGCATCTCGCTCAAGATATTCAAAGGCATTCCCGAACTGACACTGCCCACCGTGGGCAACGCCATCACCTACGGGCAAACCCTGAGCGAAGTGGCACTGATAGGCGGCCAAGCCACCACCGTCAGCGGCGATGTGATAGACGGCGACTTCATGTGGACGAACAAAAACATCGTGCCGAACGCGGGGCACATCAAGCAGGAGATTACCTTCGTGCCATACAACCAAGCCCTCTACGACAATGCGCACGACACGCTGGTAGTTACCGTCGACAAGCGTGCGCAGAAAATCGTGTGGACGATGCCCGACAGCATCGGTGTGATGGACAGCCTCACGCTCGATGCCTACGCCACATCGAAACTGCCCGTAAGTTACGCCATAGAGCCGTGCAGCGGCCAATCGTATGCACGCATCGAGAGCGACGGCACGCTGAACATCACCGCCACAGCCAACGCGCTTGGCAAAGAACTGACAATCAAGGCATGGCAGGCTGGCGACGGCAATTATCTGCCATCGGACACGATAACATACACCGTAACATTGCGCAAGACACGCGCCGAATTTTTCGCCGCCACACGCCCGATAACCGTATCGAAAGGCGGCAGCATCAGTCTGAGCGACGTAGAAGTACACGTCGAATCGTCGGTAGCAGGCACATGGAGTTTCAACGCCGACACACCGACCACATTTTCGGCCTGTCTTTGGATAGCGAAAGGCACATTTACGCCTGCCAATTTGGAACTTTGCGAGCCAATCGAAGTGGAGATTCCGATAAACATCACGGAAGAATAACGTTTGGCAGAAAAGGAAACATCAAAAAGGATTCACAATTATGAAACGATATAGAATTACCATATACCTGTTGGCACTGACCCTTGCGGCAGTGGCGCAGCAACTGCCCGACCCCGGGTTTGACGATTGGAGCAGTTCGTTCAACGGCGATGCGCAATTGAAGAATTGGCACGGCTCGAACGTAACGCAAGTCGGCTTCAAATTCACGTTTATGTACAAACGGGACGGCCGAAACGGCGGTTCGTGTGCCTATGTAGCCGACAAAGAGGTTGGTGCGGCCGGCATCACCGAGCCCGCCCCGGGTTACATGGCGTTGGGGCAGCCGTGGTCTTACCTCGAAAGCATCACCAAGGTGAGCGAGGCCACCGCAGGTTGCGACGGCGGCATCAGTTTCAAATATCGTCCCGACACGTTGAGCGTTTGGATAAAACGCACGGGCAACAACACCGACAAAGAGTATTACCACCTGATATTCTACTCGTGGAAAGGCACATCGGTGGGCAACACCTACACAGGCAAGAGCGGCGGTTGCACATCGACCACGCACACCGACGAAGAATCGGACATACGCCAAGCCCTCGACGGCAACAAATGCTCGACCAGCCAATTTGCCACACAAATAGCCGAAGGTTGGGTGAAAGAGTACAAAACCTATTCGAATTGGACACAGATAAAAGTGCCGATTTACTACATGGGCAACGACGTTCCCGACAAGTGCAACGTCATCTTTTCGGCGGGCAACTACCCGAACTTCCGTGCTAACAGCGGGCTTTACCCAGGCAACGACCTCTATGTAGACGACGTGGAATTGATTTACAGTTCGAGCATCGACGAATTGTTTGTGAACAACCGCCGTTGGAGCGGATTCGACCCGAAAAAGAGCGACGGCGAAGAGCAGGTCTATGCGCTGGGCTTGGGTGCGACCGAAATTCCCGACATTTTTGCCAAACGTGGCGTAGGCACCATCACCAACTGCCGCGGCACGAGCGCGAATTTCTCGGGGCGCGTGCTTTCGGGCAGCGAAATCAACATCGACCGTTCGAAAGCGGCGGTCGGTGGCGAGCCCGTGGTCATCACCGTGAAATCGGAAGACGGCAAGAGCACCTCGACCTACAAGATTAAGTTCGTGGCCGAGCAATCGTCGAACAACCGGCCGGCTGGCATTTCGTACACGATAGACGGCGTTACCTCGTCGGTGCCAAACTACAACGGCTACATCACCCAATACAGCGTGGAACTGCCCTACGGCACCACCAGCGCACCCATAGTGAGCGTTACCAAAGGCGACGACGGGCAAACCATCAGCATCGAGCAGGCCACATCGCCGACAGGCACCGCCTCCATCAGCGTGAAGGCCGCCAACGGCGCAGCCAACACCTACCGCATAGCGTTCTCGATAGGCAAACTGACCGACAACACGCTGCAAGACATACAAGTAGGCGGTCAGTCCATCGCTGGATTCAGCCCGACGAAGAACAACTACACCGTAGAATTGCCACTCGGCACAACGGCACTGCCTGCGGTTACCTACACATCGGCCTATGCGGCGGGCGCGCAAACCATCACCGTGAGCAACGGTGTAAAAATTGCCGACGGCAACTGCACCGGCACCTACAACATCGCCGTGAAAGCCCCTGGCAACACCACAACACGCACCTACAAACTATCGTTCAAAATCACCGCATCGACCTATTGCTACCTGAAAAGTCTGAAACTCGACGGCGTGGCCATAGAAGGCTGGGACGCTGAAAAAACAACCTACTACTACAACTTACCACTCGGCACCACCGCCTTGCCCGCAATAACCTACGAAAAAGGCGACGACTACCAAACCATCGCTACCGATGCGAGCGGCATCAGCGGCATAGAAGGCACCTACAAAATCACCGTAACGGCGGCAAGCGGCACGAAATGCATCTACAAAATCGTGTTCACCGTCGCCAAATCGTCGGTTTCGACCCTGAAAGGCATCTACCTCGACGGCGCATTGCTGCCGAATTTCGACGAATACACCTTCGGTTACACCTACGAACTGCCCATCGGCACCACCGCCTTGCCCGTCATCACCTGCACGAAAGGCGACAATTACCAAAGCGAGCCAACCATTGTTGCCAACGGAGTGAACGGCATCACACGCATCATAGCCAAAGCGCAGGACGGCTCGTCGAGCACCTACACCATCAACTTTTCGGTGAAACAGGCCGACAACACGCAACTCAGCGGCATCACCGTGGCTGGTTACACGCTCGATTTCGACCCTGAGCAATTGGAATACAGCATAACGCTCCGCAGCGGCACCACCGTGCTGCCCAATATCGCCTACACAGCGGGCGACGAGTGGCAAACCATCAGCATGCGCAAAGACGGCGTGGACGGCGACACCAAAATCACCGTGCGGGCGCAATCGGGCGCAACGGCCGTTTACATCATACACTTCGCAGTAGAAAAATCGAGCAATACTGCCTTGAGCGGCATCAAAATAGGCGGAGCCGGACTAACTGATTTCGCGCCCGAAACGCTGGTATACGCCATTGAACTGCCCAGCGGCACCACCGAACTGCCGAACATCGCGCCAGTTAAAGCCGAAAACACGCAAACCGTAGCCATCGCCACGGGCGACGTGAATGGCACGACCACCATCACCGTAACCGCCGAAAACGGCGCGGTGCGCATCTACACGCTCGTGTTCTCGGTGAAAAAATCGTCGGACCGCCTGCTGAAACAGATTTACATCGACGGCGAAGCCCTGCCAAACTTCGACCCGAACACCAACCGATACACCTATCTGATTAACCCAAACAGCGTCGAAACATGTCCCGACATCAGCGTGCTGAAAGGCGAAGGACAGAGCGTGAGCATCGTGAAACCCGTGCTGCTCGGCACGGCCAAAATCACCGTAACGCCCGAAGCCGGCGACCCGAACATCTACACCATTCTCTTCACCGACCGCGCGCTGAACGGCAACAGTCGGCTCAACAACATCGCCCTCGACGGCACACAGATAGCGGATTTTGCGCCCGAAACGTTGGAATACGCCATTGAATTGCCGCAAACAGCGACGCTCCCGACGGTAACCTACGAAAAAGGCGATGCCACGCAAACCGTGCTGGTAGCGAACAACGGCTGGGGCGGCACCACCATCAGCGTGAAGGCCGAAGACGAAACCGTAACCACCTACCACATCGCCTTTGTGCGCACCATATCGAGCGATGCCACGCTCAAAAGCATCGCCCTCGACGACACACCGCTGGCAGGATTCGAAAGCAGCACGTTCGCCTACACGCACACACTGGCCAGTGGCGCAACCAAAGCGCCGCGCTTGACCTTTGAAGGCAACGTAGAAGGACAGACCTACACCGTAACAGAACCCGCACTCACAGGCACAGCACAGATAATCGTAACCGCACCCGACAGAACCACACGCCACACCTACACCATCGCCTATCAAGCGACACAACAGACCGACGCAACCATCGACGGCATCAGCATAAACGGCAACGAAATTGCTGATTTTCAGCCAGAAACGTTGGAATATGCCACCGAAAGCGACACGACAACGCCCAAAGTGAAACTCGACATCGACTCGACGCAGTACATCGCCATAGCAAACGCCGGACTGAACGGCACACAGATAGTCGTAACCGCCGAAAGCGGCGCAAGCCAAGAATACAACATCCACTACAGCGCCACTAAAAGCAACGACACAAAACTGCAAGACCTGCAAGTGTACGACGGCAACGAATACGCCACGCTGGCCGATTTCGCCCCCGAAACGTTGGAATACACCTACACACTCGTTTGGGGCAGCACCACTGTGCCGGCCATCAACCCTGTGGCAGCCGACGACGGACAGATCATCACCATCTACTACAACAGCGTGAACGACACAACCATCGTGCGTGTAGTGGCCGAAAACGGCATCGACTCAACCGACTATCGGATTAACTTCGACGTGGAAAAATCGGACATCACCACGCTCGAAAACCTGCTGGTAGAAAATGCCGACGAACTACTGCCCGACTTCGATGCCAACGTGCTGAACTATGTAGCCAAACTGCCCTACGGCACCAAAAGCGTGCCCGCCATTCACTGGGAATTGGGCAAAAAAGAGGGTAAAACACTCGACCAGCACATTCTGTTGCACGATGCTGGGCTGCGCGACACCGCACGCCTCACCGTTGTGGCCGAAAACGGCGACAAACGCACCTACAACATCGCCTTCGAAGTGGCCGAGAGCACAGAAGACAACGGTTTGCAATACTACATTGTCGATGGCATCGGCATGATATCGGCACTGAACGACACCATCACGCTGCCCTACGGTTCGACGGCACTGCCCAAAATCACCTGTCTCAAAAAATACGACGAGCAGACCGTCCTAATCGACAACGGCGGCATCTACGGCACAACCACCATCACCGTCAAAGCCAACCGCGACAACGTGGCCGACGTGGTTTATACGCTCACGCCACAACTTGCCCAACCGCAGGCGAAATTGGAAAGCATCAGCGTGAACGGCGCGGCCATCGCCGATTTCGACCCCTACAAATACCAATACGTGGTGAGCGTGGACAACGACAACACCTCGAACGCCACCATCGAATACACCTACGACAACGCCACCGCATCGATTGACGAAGAAGAGACGAACACCAAACGCACGAAAATAACCGTGCTTGGCAAAGACGACGACAGCAGTGCCACCTACACCATCTACTACTTCTACACCAACGATGTGATTCCCAACGCCGATTTCGCGCAATGGGAAGCCGCGCAAACAACCACATCGGCACAAAAGCCCACAGGCTGGACCGTGTTGGCCGACGTGGCCGAAGCCACCGAAATCAAAAGCAGCACAACCATCTTCGGATTGCCCGTGGGCAGCCTCATATCGAAAGGCACATTCACTCCGGGTAGCGAAGTAACACGCGACGGCAACTACGCCAAACTCGCCACCGCCTACAGCAAAGTGATAGCTGGCTCCATGCCTGGCGCAATGACACTGGGAGACATGACCGCCTCGCTCAACGACGGCTCGTCGGCCACATCGATATTCGGCGGCATTCCGTTCCGCAACACGCCCGACCACGTGTCGATGGCCTACAATCCCGTGTCGCAATCGAACGTCGGCAACATCACCTTTGCCTACACCATCAACAACGGCAAATACACCAAAGAATTTACCGACCGCAACTTCAACAACAGTTGGAAAACGATGGAACTGTCGCTCATGGACAACACCATCGAAAATCCCGCCATGATGAACATCATCATCAACAGTTGCGAAAGCGACAACGCCAGCGCACTGAAGAGCAACGCCGCCTCGACACTGCTGGTCGATTGGGTGAAATTCACATACAATAGCAAGATAGCGAAGATTTTCGTAAACGGACAAGAAGCCGTCGGATTCAAAGGCAAATACGACGACAACTGGATTCAAGCCGTGGTGGTAGATGCCGAACTGCAAGGCGCGCCCGTGCTGACATTCGAAGGCGAGGTGAACGACCAAGAATACACCTACACCTACGGCGACGAAGCCGACAACTGCAGCGGAAAATACAAAACACGCGTTGTAACCATCACATCGAAAGCCGAAGACGGCACCACAAGCCGCTACATCGTCAATCTGAACCGCCCACTCTCGACCAACGCCACGTTGGCCGGCATCATCGTCGATGGCGACACGTTGACCGACTTCGCGCCAAACACGTTTGAATACGACATGCCCGTACCCAACGGCAGCCGTTTTGCGCCCGACATCGTAGCCCTGCGCGGCAACATGCGCCAGACACTGCATTTCGGCACCGGCAGCACCACCGACACCATCGTCGTCGTGGCCGAAGACGGACAAACCACACAAAAATACCTGCTCCACCGCGTCGAGAAAAAATCGAACGATGCCACATTGGCCGCCATCGCCGTCGAAGGGCACGACCTGCCGTTCGATAGTGCCACGGACAACTACCGCATCACGCTGGCCGCCAACGAAATCGTGCCAAACATTTCGTTCACCAAACAATCCGACGGGCAACAGGTAACCCTGTGCGTGAGCGACACCGCACGATTCGACGTAGTGGCCGAAAACGGCACCGACACCCGAACCTACCAAATCGTGTTCGATTGGGAAGCACCCGTTACTTCGGGCAAACTGGCCAACATCAGCATCTTCGGCGACAAACCTTTCGATGCCTTCGAGCAAGACCAATTCGACTATCACTACGCCGCCAACACGCTGCTGCCCACAACGTTCGAGCGCGTCGATGCGACCGACACCGTGATGCAAACCATCGCTCGCGGCGCCATCGTGTGGAACGTGTGCGGCACCAACACCAGCCGCTACACGCTGCAATTCGACCGCACACCATCGGACAACGCCGATTTGGCCAACATTCTGATTAACGGCGAAACGCTGACAAACTTCGACTGCAGTATCAACGACTACACCATCGACTGCGCCGAGCCCGTTGTCATCGAAGCCATTCACGGCGATGCGGGGCAGCAAATCACAGCGCATTTCGCCTTCAACAACGAATCGACGGCAAGCCAAACGGCACAACACGCGCCAAGCAACGCGAACAGCAACTATTTTGCCGAAGCGACATTCGAAGTTACCGCCGAAGACGGCACGACCACCAAAACCACAATCGTCCGTCTGCGCCACCTGCCATCGAGCGACGTCACCTTGGCGGCCATCATGCTCAACGGTAGCCTGCTCAGCACCGATGCGGCCGAATACACGTCGGACAAAGCATTTGCCGCCGACGTAACCGACTACAACATCACGTTGCGGTGTGCCAACCCGAAAATTGAAGAGCCGGCGATGCCAAACATCACCTTCCGCGCCAACGATGCCAACCAAACCATCGCCATGGAGCAGAACGGGCTGAACGAAGCGACAACCATCGTCGTTACCGCCGAGGACGGCACCGAAAACGTCTATACGCTCAACTTTACCGCCGAAAAATCGGCCAACGCCAACCTGACGGGCATTGCCGTGAACTATGTAGCCATCGCCGACTTTGATGCCGACCGCCTGAACTACACCGTGCAACTGTCGGAAAATGAGATTCCTGTGGTCGGATACACCAGCGACGACCGCTTCCAACAAAAAATCGATTTGGTAGTCGATTTGAAGCAGGCAATCATCACCGTTACAGCCGAAAACGGCGACACGAAGACCTACACCGTCGCCTTTGCGAAACCCGACGGCTCGAGCAACGCCGATTTGGCGCAAATCGAAGTGGACGGCGAACCCATGGCCGACTTCAGTGCCGACAAGACCGAATACGCCATCGTGCTACCCGCTGGCACCGAAATCCGTCCCGACATCGTGGCAATGCTTAGCGAAGACGGACAAAGCGTCGCCATCAGCAACAACAGCGTGCGCGACACCACACGCATCGTCGTTACTTCGCCCAACGGCGAAACGGTCAAAACGTACAGCATCTTCTTCGATGTCGAGCCCTCGAACAACGACTCGCTGAAAATGATCTACATCGACGGCGACTCGCTGCTGATGGGGCAAACTAAATTCGATGCCGACAAAGATTTCGCTGCTAACATCTACGAATACCACATCGCACTGCCCGTAGGCACACGCCAATGGCCAACCATTGCGCCGTCGGACAACGACAACCGCGGTAAAGGCGACAAGTGGCAAACCGTAACCATCGACACGCAAGCCAGCGACGACTACAACGCCACATCGACACTGACCGTAACGGCCGAAAACGGCAACACGCGCACCTACACGCTGCATTTCACCGTCGAAAAATCGGCCATCGACACACTGGCTGGAATCTTGCTGAACATCAACGCGATGGAAGAGCCGCTCGCCTTGGCAGGCACCAACTACACCGCCGACCACGCCTTTGCCGGCCACACCAACGACTACCTTGTAACGTGGGCTGTTGGCACACGCGATGCCGTTACCATCGATTTCGAGCGTGGCGACGCGTACCAAACCGTCGAGATTCTGCACCAAATGACAACGTTGAACGACAGCGCAGTCATTCGTGTAACGGCCGAAAACGGCAACACACGCACCTACACCGTGCGCAACACGCTGCTGCTCTCGTCTATCGACACGCTGCGCAACGTATTCTTCGACAATCTGCCTTACGACAAATTCGACCCGCGCACCACGCAGTACGACAGCATCGTGCCCTACGGCACAACCGCCATTCCACAAATCACGTGGGAAGCGGGCGACACGCTGCAAACCGTAACGAAAGACTCGATTTTCGACGGTCTAAACGGCCACTACACGCTGACCGTAACGGCCGAAAACGGCAACACACGCACCTACACGTTCAACTTCAGCGAGGCAAAATCGAACATCGCCACACTGAACAACATCTTGCTGAACGGCACCGCCATCGAGAATTTCGATAAAGAGACGAACGAATACTTCGCCACGCTGATCTACGGCACCACCGTGGACGACCTCGAAATAACCTACGAACGCGGCGACGAAGGGCAACAAGTGGAGATTGTGCGCACCGAAAATGAGGTAACCATCGTCGTAACCGCCGAAGACGGCACAACCACGACCACCTACCACATCACATTCGAAACAAAACTGTCGGACAACGCCTTCCTGAAAATGATTTTCGTCGGCGGCGAACCGCTCGACACGCTGGCAACCAACTTCGAAATAACCGAAAACTTCGCCAGCGACGACTACGAATACTACATCACACTGCACTACGGCACCGAGCAACTGCCCGCCATCACATGGGAAACGCAACTGCCCGAAGCCGCCTACAAAGCGGTAACGCTGACAACGCACGAACTCACGACCGACAGCCTCGGCACACACGGCAGTGCCACCATCAGCGTAACATCGCAAGACGAAATGCAAACCAACGAATACACGCTGAATTTCACCGTGGCCTTGTCGAGCAACAACAAACTGAAAGACCTCTACTTCGTCGATATCGTCTACCCAAGTTTCGAGCCGTTGTTCAATCCCGACTCCACGAGTTACAACCTGCTGTTCGAATTGGGCACCACCGAAAGCGATTTCCCGAAATTGGCCAACGTGCGCTACACCAAAGGCGACAAAGACCAAACGGTAACCACAGCCTATGCCACACAAAACGTGCAGCTGACCGACACCACTCTGACACTCGCCCACCAAGGCTATCTGGCGCACGGGACTGCCATCGACACGCTGGCGGCGGGACAAACCGTGGCTATCGCAGCAGGCGACACACTCACGACACTCATCGACAATCCGGCCGTCATACTCGTGTCGGTAACGGCGCAAAACGGCGCAGCAAACGTCTATGTCATGATGTTTGCCGTCGAAAAATCGAACAACGCCCTGCTGAAAAACATCATCGTCGACAATAAATCGCTGAAAGAGTTCGACCCGAACGTGTTTGAATACAACTACACCATCGCCAAGGGAGCAACCACGTTCCCAACGCTCGAAGGCATTGCCAGCGACTCGCTGCGCCAAACGATAGAATATGGCGAAGACCGCGCCGACCGCTTCACGCAGTACATCTACTGCACCGCCGAAGACGGCACGACAAACACCTACACCATCAAATTCATCGAGTCGGAAATCAACCCAGGCGACGCGCCAAACGCCGACGACGTTTGCTGGACTATGCTCGATGGCGACCAATTCAAAGCCAGCACACGGCGCAACAACGTGTCGATAGCCATATTCGACACCGCCGGCCGTATGCTCACCAAACGCGACGTGCCGCTCATCGACCCGAACGACGACATCTGCGAAGCCGACGCAGCCGGTGCCATCATACACATACACCGCACTGGCAAAACGCTGATCTACGTCTTCTACTTCAACAACGAAAAACATGTGGCGCACGGCAAATTCATCTATTGAACCGACACGCAAAAACGAAGAAAATCGGGGACTACGGTTCCCGATTTTTTTTGTCGCAAAAAACGTTTGCCAAACCGAAAATAATTATTACTTTAGCACATCGAACCAATCAACAAACATACCCTAAAACTCAAACAGTTAAACTGTATGAACAACAACTATTGCATCATCATGGCGGGCGGAATCGGAAGCCGTTTCTGGCCGTATAGCCGCACGGCGCGCCCCAAACAATTTCTCGACTTTTTAGGTACAGGGCGTTCGCTGCTGCAAATGACGTTCGACCGCTTCCACGACATCGTCCCCACCGAAAATATCTACATCGTATCGAACGCCGCCTACCGCGACCTGATACTGGAGCAACTGCCCGCCCTCAAACCCGACCAAGTGCTGCTCGAACCGTTGCGCCGCAACACCGCACCGTGCATAGCCTACGCCATCTACAAGATAAAAGCCAAGACACACGATGCCAACATCATTGTCGTGCCAAGCGACCACCTGATAACACGCGAAGAAGAATACCGCAACGTGCTGCGCGAATGCTTCACGTTCATCACCAACAACGACGCGCTGCTCACACTCGGCATGAAACCGACACGCCCCGAAACAGGCTACGGCTACATACAGATAGCCGAAGGCGGCGGATTGCTGCGCAAAGTGAAGACGTTCACCGAAAAACCCAACGCCGAAATGGCCAAACTGTTCGTCAAAAGCGGCGAATTTTACTGGAATTCGGGCATGTTCCTCTGGAACCTCGACACCATCGTCAAGGCGTTCGAAACACACCTGCCCGACATCGCCGCAGCATTCGAAGCAGGCAGTTCCGCATACCACACCGACAAAGAGCAGGCTTTCATCGAACAGACCTACGCCACTTGCCAAAACATCTCCATCGACTACGGCATCATGGAAAAAGCGCAAAACGTCTATGTGCGCATGGCCGATTTTGGCTGGTCTGACCTCGGCACGTGGGGCTCGCTCTACGAACTGGCCGACAAAGACAACGACGGCAACGCCACACTCCACGGCAACTGCCTCGCCTATGGCAGCCACGGCAACCTGACGGTGCTGCCGTCGGGCAAACTCGCTGTGATACAAGACCTCGACAACTACCTGATAGCCGAAGAAGACAACGTGTTGCTCATCTGCCAAAAGGACGAAGAACAAAAAATCCGCCAATATGTGAACGATGTCGAAACACGCTTCGGCAAAAATTTCGTATAACGCAAAACGATTCGCGCCATGTTCAAATTTGTCTTTGTCCGCACCCCGAAACCGCGCCAATTCAACCACGTTCCCATCTATTGGAACCCCGAAGAAGAGGCACGCCAAGAGCGCGACCAACGCGCTGCACGCAACGTCGGCAAAACCGACCCAAACAAACCGTTCAAAAGCAGCATCAAACGGGGATCGTTTCGCAAAAAAACGTGGGACGCACCCGCTGAAACATCGGATATGCGCGCCGAACGCCGCCGCTCAAACATCCGACTGCTCGTCATCGCAGCCATACTCATCGTCATCGCCATCTGGATGATAACAACTATTTAATGGACAATTTTTTCGTTAAACGAGAGCAGTGCCAAACTTGTTTGGGCAATGCCGAGTGTAGAAAAAATGCGCGTAGCGAATGGATAATTAGTCGCAAGACAGAATATACGCTAAAAAATGGACATCATACACCTGCTGCCCGATGCAGTAGCCAACCAAATTGCCGCTGGCGAAGTGATACAACGCCCAGCCTCCGTCATCAAAGAGTTGATGGAAAACGCCATCGATGCGGAAGCGACAAAAATTCAGGTCATCGTGAAAAACGCTGGCCGCACGGCTATACAGGTCATCGACAACGGCAAAGGCATGTCCGAAACCGACGCACGCATGGCGTTCGAACGGCACGCCACGTCGAAAATCACCAACGCACACGACCTCTTCTCTCTGCGCACCATGGGCTTTCGCGGCGAGGCATTGGCCAGCATCGCAGCCGTAGCCGACGTGGAACTGCGCACACGCCAACAGGGCAGCGACATCGGCACGTTCATCGAAATAGCCGCCTCGACAGTCGTGGCACAAGAGCCTACGGCCTGCCCCGAAGGCACATCGTTTCTGGTCAAAAACCTGTTTTTCAACGTCCCCGCACGGCGCAAATTCCTGAAATCGGACGACACCGAAATGCGCCAAATCATACAGGAGTTTCAACGCATCACGCTGGTCTATCCCGACATCTGCTTCGAACTGTTCAACGGCGACGAAATAGTGTACGAACTGCCCATCGGCAACACACGACAACGCATCACGGCCATTTTCGGCAAAAAAACACGCGACCTGCAACAACAACTCGTTCCCATCGAGGCGCACACCACGCTCGGCAACATCAGCGGATTCGTCGGGAAACCCGAATTTGCGCAAAAAAACGCCAACCAATTTTTCTTCGTCAACGGCCGCTACATGCGCCACCCCTACTTTCATCGCGCCGTGCTGCAAGCCTACGAACGCATGTTGCAACCCAACGAAAATCCGGCCTATTTCATCTATTTCGATATGAATCCGGCCGAAATCGACGTGAATATCCACCCGACAAAAACCGAAATCAAATTCGAAAACGAACGCGACCTCTGGAGCATTCTCTCCACGTGCGTGAAAGAGGCTTTGGGCAAATTCAATGTCGCGCCAACCATCGATTTCGACACCGAAGGGCAAATCGAACTGCCCATAACGCCCGACACAAACGCTCCACAACCGAAAATCACGCTCAATCCCGACTACAACCCGTTTCGCAGCACAAACACGTTCGGCACCAAACGCCCCACAAGCGACAGTTGGCAACAACTATACGAACGCCGCCACGAACCACTGCCGCAACAGCCCACCGAAGCGGCCACACAAACGCTTTTCGAACACACCGAAAACAACGAACAGCCCGACACGCTGCTCTACAAAAACCGATTCGTGCTGACTACCGTCAAATCGGGATTGATGATTATCGACTACCGACGCGCCACCGAACGCATTCTCTACGAACGCATTCTGCACCAACTCGAAATGCAGCAAAGCGCATCGCAACGCACGCTATTCCCCGAAGTGCTGGAACTCACGCCCGACGACGACCTGCTATTCAAAACGCTGCTGCCCGACCTCACCGCCTTGGGATTCGACATCGAACCGTTCGGCAAACAGGCCTACTCTATCAACGGCGTGCCAGCCCTGCTGACCGACGAGCCAAACATCATCGGCGTACTGCACAATATGCTGCGCTGCGCCAAAGAGCGCGACAACCATCTGCAAACCGAACTCTACGAATCGCTGGCCTACGAAGTGGCCAAATCGTCGGCACAAACGCGCCAAAACGCCGCCAAAACGCCCGAAGAGATGTCGCAACTGATAGACCAACTCTTTGCGTGCCAAAACCCAAACGCCACTCCCGACGGACGAACCATCGTGCGCATCGTCGGCGACAGCGACATCGAAAAACTCTTCTAAATCGCCCACAAAAAAAACGAGCGGCCAACACGACCACTCGTTCACTATCCTTTTCGGAATTACCGATTATTCTTCGGCTTTCGGCTCGCTTTCGGCAACGGGTGCTTCGGCTTTCGGAGCGGCTTTCTTGCTGCGGCGCGTGCGCGTAGCCTTTTTAGCCGTCGTATCTTTCAGCATATTCTCGTTGTAGTCCACCAACTCGATGATGCACATCTCGGCAGCATCGCCCTGGCGGAATCCCGTGCGCAAAATACGTGTGTAACCGCCCGGACGGTTGGCCACCTTCTGCGATACCTCGCGGAAAAGTTCGGTAACGGCCTCCTTCTGGCGCAAGCGGCTGAACACAATGCGGCGCGAAGCCGTCGTGTCGTTCTTCGATTTGGTAATCAGCGGCTCGACGAAAACTTTCAGGGCTTTTGCCTTGGCTGTCGTCGTATTGATGCGCTTGTGCATGATGAGCGAGCAGGCCATATTTGCCAGCATTGCCTTGCGGTGTTCTGCCGTGCGACCCAAGTGATTTACTTTCTTGTTATGTTTCATAGCGTGTTAGTCTTTATCAAGTTTATACTTCGTGAGATCCATGCCAAACGACAGGTTCATGCTTGCCAATTTGGTCTCCAACTCGTTCATCGATTTACGGCCGAAGTTGCGGAATTTGAGCAGTTCGGCGCGCGTGGTGGTGCAGAGTTGTCCAAGTGTCTCTATCTCGGCGGCTTTCAAGCAGTTGAGCGCGCGCACCGACAGATCCATATCTGCCAAACGGCTCTTGAACAGCTGGCGCAGACGCAAAGCCTCTTCGTCGAACTCTTCGTCGGCGGGTTTCTCTGCCAAATCCAACTCTATCTTGTCGTCGGAGAAGAGCACAAAATGCTGAATCAGAATGTGTGCTGCCTCTTGCAGAGCGTCTTTCGGGCTAATCGAACCGTCCGTCGTAATTTCGATGGTCAGTTTCTCATAGTCGGTCTTCTGCTCCACGCGGTAGTTGTCTACCGTGTATTTCACATTGACGATAGGCGTGTAGATAGCGTCGATGGCGATGGTGCCAATCTCCTCCGGAATCGTTTTGTTTTCGTCGGCAGGCAGATAGCCACGGCCTTTGTCCATGGTCAGTTCCATGTGCAGTTTGGCCGATGGGTCCATGCGGCAAATGACGAGTTCGGGGTTCAACACATCGAAATCGGCCAGTTGCGGTGCCAAATCGCCGGCAGTCAGTTCGGTTTTGCCAGCAACATCAAGCACAATGCGCTTGCATTCGGGATCCTCGTGGCGCGCTTTGAAACGCACGTGCTTCAAATTCAGAATGATGCTCGTAACGTCGTCTATCACACCCGGAATGGTTGCAAACTCGTGATCCACGCCGTCGATTTTGACCGACGTGATGGCGTAACCCTCGAGCGACGACAGCAAAATGCGGCGCAGGGCGTTGCCAATGGTTATACCGAAACGAGGCTCCAGCGGGCGAAAGTCGAATTTGCCGAACGAGTCGGTCGACTCCAGCATGATGACCTTTTCGGGTTTTTGAAATGTTAATAGGGCCATAGTCTTATCGATTATTTAGAGTACAACTCGACGATTAACTGCTCCTTGATGTTCTCAGGAATATCGGCACGCTCGGGCATGTGCAGGAATTTGCCGGCCATCGCGTTGTTGTCCCACTCAAGCCACGGATATTTGGCGTGGTTGAAGCCGTTCAGCGCATCAACAATGGCTACAAGCGATTTGTCGCGCTCGCGCACGGCTACCACCTGACCCTGTTTTACGCTATACGACGGAATGTTCACCACTTTGCCATCGACGGTGATGTGGCGGTGCGATACCAATTGGCGTGCAGCGGCGCGCGTTTTGGCTATGCCCAAACGGTAAACCACATTGTCCAAACGGCTTTCGAGCAACTGCAACAGCACTTCGCCCGTTACGCCTTTCGATGTTTCCGCCTTCTCGAACAGGTTGCGGAACTGACGTTCCAACACGCCGTAGGTGTATTTGGCTTTCTGTTTCTCTTTCAACTGTGTGCCGTACTCCGACGTTTTGCGCTTGCGCGAATTTCCGTGTTGTCCCGGAGCGTAGTTGCGGCGTGCCTGGGCTTTGTCGGGTCCGAAGATCGGCTCGCCAAATTTGCGAGCGATTTTTGATTTTGGTCCAATATATCTTGCCATTTTCTTTGAATTTTAGCGGTTATACTCTTCTGCGTTTAGCGGGACGGCAGCCGTTGTGCGGCAGCGGCGTAACGTCGATGATTTCGGTAACTTCGATGCCCGCGCCGTGTACGGTGCGAATGGCCGACTCACGACCGTTGCCCGGACCTTTCACATAGGCTTTCACTTTTCTCAAACCGAGGTCGAATGCCACTTTGGCGCAATCCTGGGCGGCCATTTGGGCGGCATACGGCGTGTTCTTCTTCGAACCGCGGAAACCCATCTTGCCCGCCGACGACCACGAAATAACCTGACCTTCGCCGTTGGTTATCGTTACTATGATGTTGTTGAACGACGAGTGGACATGCAGTTGCCCAACGCCATCAACCTTCACTACCCTTTTCTTGGTTGCTACTGTTTTCTTTGCCATAACTTCTAATTTTTAGCAGTTAAACTACTTGGTCGCCTTCTTCTTGTTGGCCACTGTTTTCTTCTTGCCTTTGCGCGTACGGGCGTTGTTTTTGGTGCGCTGACCACGCAACGGCAGTCCAATACGATGACGCACGCCTCTGTAACAACCGATGTCCATCAGACGTTTGATGTTCAATTGCACTTCAGAGCGAAGTTCACCTTCTACTTTGAAGTTCGCGCCGATAATTTCACGTATTTTGGCGGCTTCTTCGTCAGTCCAATCCTGAACCTTTTTGGCCAAATCGACTCCGGCCTCGGCCAAAATCTTACGTGCGCTACTGCGACCTATTCCGTAGATATAAGTCAATCCAACTTCCCCACGTTTGTTCTGGGGCAAATCTACTCCTACAATTCTTATTGCCATAATTGTTTGTTTTTACGTTATCCCTGACGTTGTTTCATCTTGGGATTTTTTTTGTTAATAACATACAAGCGTCCTTTTCTGCGAACGATTTTGCAATCGTCGTTGCGCTTCTTGATAGATGCTCTTACTTTCATTTTATTTGTTAATTTTAGATTATTTGTATCTGAACGATATGCGACCTTTGGTCAAGTCGTAGGGCGACATCTCTACTTTCACTCTGTCGCCCGGGAGTATGCGAATGTAGTGCATGCGCATTTTGCCCGAGATGTGAGCCGTGATTTCGTGTCCGTTTTCCAACTCTACACGGAACATGGCATTCGACAGTGCTTCCACTATGGTGCCGTCCTGCTCTATTGCCGCTTGTTTAGCCATACGATTTTCTATTTTTTGTTGTTCAATACCTCTTCGATGATTCCGAAATCCGACAGTATGTCCGCTTTTCCTCTGCGTATAGCCACGGCGTGTTCGAAATGTGCCGCTGGCTTGCGGTCTACGGTGCGTGTCGTCCAGCCGTCGCGTTCGAAGTGCAGCGCACGTTTGCCCAGCGTTATCATCGGCTCGATGCAGATGGTCATGCCAGCGCGCAAAAGCGGGCCTGTGCCTCGGCGGCCATAGTTGGCCACTTCGGGGGCTTCGTGCATGTTGCGCCCGACGCCGTGTCCTACCATCTCGCGCACTACGCCGTAACCGGCCGATTCGCAGTGCGTTTGCACCGCGTAGCCGATGTCGCCAACGCGATTGCCCTCCACTGCCTTTTCGATGCCCAGGAACAGGGCTTCTTTGGTGGTTTTGAGCAAACGGTGCACTTCGTCCGACACTTCGCCCACCTCGAACGTGTAGGCCGAGTCGCCTACGAAGCCGTTTTTCAGTGTGCAGAGATCGACCGAAATAATGTCGCCCTCTTTCAATACCGTCTGTTCCGACGGAATGCCGTGCACTACCTGTTCGTTTACAGAGGCACAAATCGATGCTGGATAACCCTCGTAACCTTTGCAGGCTGGAATCGCGCCATTGTCGCGGATAAACTCTTCGGCCAGCCTGTCCAAATAGGCGGTGGTTACGCCCGGGGCAATGACTTTTGCCAGTTCGGCAAGTGTCTTGCTCACCAGCAGGCTGCTTTCGCGAAGCAGTTCTATCTCTTCAGCCGTCTTCAGGTAAATCATCTTGCGAAATATCAATATGCCGCTATCGAACCAGAACGACCTTTGATTCGGCCGCCCGACTTGAGCAGACCATCGTAGTGGCGCATCAGCAGGTGGCTTTCGATTTGCTGCAGTGTGTCGAGTACCACGCCGACCAAAATCAGCAGCGATGTGCCGCCGTAGAATTGGGCGAAGCTTGCCGTGATTTCGAATCCGCTTGCAAACGATGGCATGATAGCCACGAGAGCCAAGAAGAACGAGCCCGGCAACGTGATGCGCGACATGATTTCGTCGATATATTCAGCCGTCTTTTTACCCGGTTTCACACCTGGAATGAAGCCGTTGTTGCGCTTCATATCCTCCGCCATTTGGGTCGGATTGATGGTGATGGCCGTGTAAAAATAGGTGAACGCGATGATCATCAAAGCGTATACAAAATTATACCAAAATCCTGTATTGTCCATGAAAACGCGCATAAAGTTACTAACACCTTCGGCGTTGAAACCTGCGAACATGATGGGCAACATCATGATGGCTTGCGCAAAGATGATGGGCATAACGCCAGCAGCGTTCACTTTCAGCGGAATGTATTGGCGCACACCGCCGTACTGTTTGTTGCCGACTACACGTTTGGCGTATTGTACAGGTATTTTGCGTGTGCCTTGCACCAGCATTATGCTTGCCGCAATGACGAGCAGCAGCACAACCAACTCGGCCAGGAACATCACCAAACCGCCTTGAGCCGTATTCATGCGGGAGATAAACTCTTGCATCAATGCGTGCGGGAAGCGTGCGATGATACCTATCATGATAAGCATCGAGATGCCGTTGCCAATGCCTTTGTCGGTCATGCGTTCGCCGAGCCACATCACAAACATGGAGCCTGCGCACATGATAATCATCGACGAGAACATGAACCAGAAGCCGCTATCCATGATGGCACCTGCGCTGCGAAGTTGGTAATTCAAGTTTTTCAGATATGCCCAACCTTGCAGAATAAGCACAAACACCGTGAGATAACGTGTGATTTGGTTCATCTTGCGCCGTCCGCTTTCGCCGTCGCGCTGCATTTTCTGGAAATACGGCACGGCGATGGTCAGCAGTTGCACGACGATAGATGCCGAGATGTAGGGCATGATACCCAAGGCGAAGATTGATGCGTTGGAGAACGCGCCGCCCGAGAACATATCCAACAGCGACATCAGACCGCCTTCCGTCTGCGACTTCAGAGCCGTAAGTGCGCCCGGATCAATACCTGGAAGCACGATGAACGAGCCGAAGCGGTAGATCAGGATAAACAGCAGTGTTATCCCGAGTTTGTGCCGGAGTTCCTCGATTTTCCAGATATTTTTGATGGTCTCTATGAATTTCATACGCTATCAGAGTTTTACGATGCTTCCGCCAGCAGCCACGATGGCCTCTTCGGCTGCTTTCGAGAATGCGTCTGCTTCTACTTCGATTTTTGCCGTGATGGAGCCTTTGGCCAAAATTTTGACCAGATGCTTCGGTTTGATGATGCCGGCTTGCACAAGTGCGGCCTTGTCGATTTTGGTCAAGTTGGCTGTTTCGGCCAACTTTTGCAGAGCATCTAAGTTGATGGCTTTGTATTCGACACGGTTGATGTTGTTGAATCCGAATTTCGGCAAACGGCGTTGCAGTGGCATTTGACCGCCTTCGAAACCGATTTTGCGTTTGTAGCCGGAGCGCGATTTTGCGCCTTTGTGACCGCGCGTCGAGGTGCCGCCTTTGCCCGAACCGGGACCACGTCCCAAACGTTTCGATGCTTTTACGGAGCCTGCTGCGGGTTTGATATTGCTTAAGTCCATTTTTCGTTAATTTAATTGGGTTTTACACTTACGTTAGTCGACGATTTTTACCAAGTGTTTCACTTTTTCGACCATGCCGCGTATGCAGGCGGTGTCTTCGTGTTCAACTACGGCGTTCATCTTGTGCAGTCCGAGTGCGTCGAGCGTGGCTTTTTGCACGCGTGGGCAGCGGATGCGGCTTTTCACTTGTTGAATTTTTATTTTTGCCATAATTTTTCGCTTGTTTTATCCGTTAAACACTTTGTTCATCGAGATGCCGCGATTTTTGGCCACGGTGTAGGCATCGCGCATTTCGCCGAGAGCGGCAAACGTGGCTTTTACCAAGTTGTGCGGGTTCGACGAGCCTTTCGATTTGGCCAGCACGTCGGTGATGCCCACGCTTTCGAGCACGGCACGCATGGCACCGCCTGCTTTCACACCCGTACCTTGCGAGGCGGGGAGCAGAATCACTTCGGCACCACCGAAGTGTGCGGTCTGTTCGTGAGGAATCGTACCTTTCAACACTGGAACGCGAATCAGGTTCTTTTTGGCGGCTTCGACGCCTTTGGCGATGGCGGCGGTAACTTCGCCTGCTTTGCCCAAGCCCCAACCGACGATGCCGTTGCCGTTACCAACAACTACGATGGCTGCAAATGTAAATGCGCGACCACCTTTAGTAACTTTCGTAACGCGGTTGATGGCGACCAAACGATCTTGCAATTCGATATCGTTTGTGGATTTTACTCTGTTATTATTTTCTGACATAGTTGTTCGTTATTAAAATTTAAGTCCACCATTACGGGCAGCGTCTGCCAATTCTTTAACTCGGCCGTGGTAGAGGTAGCCGTTGCGGTCGAATACCACGGTGGTGATGCCAGCCTCTTGGGCATTTTTGGCGATGAGTTCGCCCACTTTGGCGGCTTGCTCTTTTTTCGTCATTTTGTCCTTGAGGGCAAGCGACGAGGCTGCGGCCAGTGTTTTGCCTGCTTTGTCGTCGATAACCTGTGCGTAGATTTGCGCATTGCTGCGGAACACGGTCAGGCGCGGACGCTCGGCTGTACCTTTTATTGTGCGGCGGATGTGCGCTTTTATCTTCAGTCTTCTTTCTATTTTGTCAATCATAGTCGTACTATTTTACGTGGTTTACTTACCAGCGGTCTTACCGGCCTTGCGGCGGATGATTTCGCCTTGGAACTTAACGCCCTTGCCTTTGTAGGGTTCTGGTTTGCGGAACGAGCGGATTTTGGCGCATATCTGTCCGAGCAGTTGTCTGTCGGCACTTTCGAGCACAATCAGCGGGTTTTGGTTACGCTCCGAGATGGTTTGCACTTTCACTTCGGCGGGCAGGCCAAGGAATATGGCGTGCGTGTAGCCGAGCGCAAGTTCGAGTACTTGGCCGTTGCTGTTGGCGCGGTAGCCCACACCTACAAGTTCCAACGTTTTTTTGTAGCCTTCCGATACGCCCACAACCATGTTGTGTATCAGTGCGCGGTAGAGGCCGTGCATGGCGCGGTTTTCGCGTTCGTCGTCGGGGCGTGCTACGTGGCACACATTGCCTTCGACAGTAACGGTGATGGCTGGATTGACGGTTTGTTTCAGTTCACCTTTGGGGCCTTTTACGGTAACTTCGTTGCCTTTGACTGTTACGGTAACGCCTGCAGGAATTGCTATCGGTAATTTTCCTATACGTGACATTGCTCTTCCTCCATTAATAGATGTAACACAAAACTTCGCCGCCGACTTTTTGTTCGCGTGCTTCTTTGTCGGTCATCACGCCTTTCGATGTCGAAAGGATGGCGATGCCCAAGCCGTTCAGTACGCGTGGCATTTCGCGGTAGCCCACATATTTGCGCAAGCCCGGAGTGGATACTCTGATGAGTTTGCGCAGGGCGTTCACTTTGTTGGCAGGGTCGTATTTCAAGGCTATTTTGATGGTGCCCTGCGGACCGTCTTCTACAAATTTGTAGTTCAAAATGTAGCCTTTTTCGAAAAGGACTTTGGTGATCTCCTTTTTCAGGTTCGAGGCGGGAATTTCGACCACACGGTGGTTGGCTTTGATGGCATTCCGCACTCTTGTCAGGTAATCTGCAATTGGATCTGTCATAAAATTTTAAGATTAAATTGATCCCGACTGTCGGGACAATATTTATTAACGTTTTCCTTATCTCTTAAAAGCGTTCGTTTACCAACTGGCTTTTTTCACGCCCGGAATCAGTCCAGCCGAAGCCAATTCGCGGAAGTCGATGCGCGAGATGCCGAATTGGCGCATATAGCCGCGCGGACGACCGGAGATTTTGCAACGGTTGTGCAGGCGCACATACGAAGCGTTTTTGGGTAAAAGTTGCAGCGATTCGTAATCGCCAGCCGCTATCAAGGCTTTGCGCTTTTCGGCATATTTGGCCACCAATTTGGCGCGTTTCACCTCGCGGGCTTTCATTGACTCTTTTGCCATTTTCTTGTCCCTTTAAGTTAGTTTTTCTTGAATGGTAATCCGAACTCTTTGAGCAGAGCAAGACCTTCTTCGTCGGTTTTGGCCGAGGTTACGAAGGTGATGTTCATGCCGAGCAGTTTTTGAATGCCGTCGATGTTGATTTCGGGGAAAATAATCTGCTCGGTGATGCCCAGCGTGTAGTTGCCGCGACCGTCGAGTTTCGATTCTATTCCTTTGAAGTCGCGGATACGAGGCAATGCTATGCGAATCAGACGCTCCAAAAATTCGTACATTTTCTTATCTCTCAATGTTACGCGTACGCCGATTGGCATTTTTTTGCGCACTTTGAAGTTCGAAATGTCTTTCTTCGAGAGTGTTTGAACGGCTTTTTGGCCTGTGATGGCGGTCATCTCTTCGATGGCGTTGTCGACAATTTTTTTGTCGGCCACGGCGATGCCAAGTCCTTGGTTCAGAACTATTTTCTCGAGACGGGGGCATTGCATGATGGAACTATATCCGAATTGTTTCATCAATGCTGGAACGATGCGTTCCTTGTAATCTTGTTTCAAACTGTCGGTTACCATCATTTGATTTCCTCCCCTGATTTTTTAGCGTAACGTACCAACTTGCCTTCATCGTTTCTGCGACGGCCGATGCGTGTCGGTTTGCCCGTTTTGGGGTCGAGTACGTTCAGATTCGAGATGTGCAAGGCTGCCTCTTTTTTCACGATTCCGCCTTGCGGATTCTTTGCGTTGGGTTTGGTGCTTTTCGACACCATATTGATACCTTCTACGATTGCGCGTTGTTTGTCGACAAGCACTTTGAGCACGCGGCCTGTTTTGCCTCTGTCGTCGCCGCTATTTACGTAAACGGTATCGCCCTTTTTTATGTGCAGTTTACTCATTTTACTTACTGTGTTTTTGTTGTGTAGTTAAATTTAGAGCACTTCTGGCGCAAGTGAAATGATTTTCATGTTCGTAGCGCGCAGTTCGCGTGCGACGGGACCGAATATGCGGCTGCCGCGCATTTCACCAGCGTTGTTCAGAAGTACGCAGGCGTTGTCGTCGAAACGGATGTAGGAACCATCGGCGCGACGTACCTCTTTGGCTGTGCGTACAACGACGGCTTTCGATACGGTGCCTTTTTTTGCATCGCCTGTGGGGAGCGCGCTTTTCACGGCTACCACAATCGTATCGCCGAGGGTGGCGTAGCGTTTGCCCGTACCGCCCAGCACGCGAATGCAAAGCACCTCTTTCGCGCCGCTGTTGTCGGCCACTTTGAGTCTTGTTTCTTGCTGTATCATATTACTTCGCTTTTTCTATGATTTCTACTAATCTCCATTTCTTGGTTTTGCTCAACGGGCGGGTTTCCATGATGCGTACGGTATCGCCGATATTGCATTCGTTTTTCTCGTCGTGGGCGTGGTACTTTTTCGTCTTGTTGACGAATTTTCCGTAGATGGGGTGTTTTTCTTTTCCTTTCACTGCAACGGTAATGGATTTATCCATTTTATTGCTGAAAACAACACCTATTCTTTCTTTTCTTAAATTTCTTGTTTCCATTTTGGATAATCATTATTGTTGTTGAAGTTCGCGTTGACGCAGTTCGGTTGCCATGCGGGCAATCGTTTTGCGTATTTCTCTTATTTGAGCAGGATTGTCAATAGGAGAAATGGCATGGTTCAGGGTGAGGCGGTTCAGCTCTTCGCGTTTCACGCCCATCTGTTCCTGAAGTTCATTGGTTGTGAGTTCTTTAATTTCTCTTGTTTTCATAATCAATCCTTTACACGTTTTGAGTTGGGTCATAATCGCGTCTTACGACGAACTTGGTTTGGATTGGCAGTTTCTGTGCGGCCAAGCGCAACGCCTCTTTGGCTACGTCGAAAGGCACGCCATCAACTTCGATAATCATACGGCCTGGGGTTACAGGTGCCACGAATCCTTCGGGGTTACCTTTACCTTTACCCATGCGCACGTCGGCAGGTTTGCGTGTGATTGGTTTGTCGGGGAAGATGCGTATCCAGATTTGGCCTTGGCGCTGCATGTAACGTGTTACGGCTACACGGGCGGCCTCTATCTGTTGGCCTGTGATCCAAATTGTTCCCAACGACTTGATGCCAAACGAACCGAACGCAAGTTGGTTGCCGCGTTGGGCGATGCCCTGCGGGTGTCCGTCTTGCTGTCTTCTGTATTTTGTCTTTTTAGGTTGTAACATGGCTTGTTAATTTCAAATGCGTTCGATAATTATTTTTTTCTTTTTCTGAAGCCTTTGCCGCCCGTGTTACGTTCGCCAGCGGGTGCGCCGCCGCGTACGTTTTCTTTGGTTGTGAAGTTTGGAGCGAGGTCTCTTTTGCCATATACTTCGCCGCGGCATATCCACACTTTGATGCCTATGAGTCCGACTTTGGTCAGTGCTGCTGTCGGGCAATAGTCGATGTCGGCGCGGAATGTGTGTAGCGGTGTGCGGCCTTCTTTGAACATTTCGGCGCGAGCGATTTCGGCACCGTTCAAGCGGCCGGCCACCAGCACTTTGATGCCTTCGGCACCCATGCGCATGGTCGAAGCGATGGCTGTTTTCACAGCTTTGCGGTAAGCGATTTTGCCTTCGATTTGGCGGGCGATGTTGTTGGCAACGATCACGGCGTCCAAGTCGGGGCGTTTCACCTCGAAGATGTTGATTTGCACCTCTTTGTCGGTGATTTTCTTCAGTTCTTCCTTCAACTTGTCGACCTCTTGTCCGCCCTTACCGATAATCATACCGGGGCGAGCAGTGCAGACAGTGATTGTAACAAGTTTCAGTGTGCGTTCGATGACGATTCGCGATAAACTGGCTTTAGCGAGACGGGCGTTCAGGTACTTTCTGATTTTGCTATCTTCGAGCAGGGTGTCGCCATAGTTTTTGCCACCGTACCAGTTCGAATCCCAACCGCGGATGATACCGAGGCGGTTGCTAATTGGATTAATTTTCTGTCCCATCTGGCTTAATCTTTATTGTCGTTAGTATTTTTCGAATCAACAAACAGTGTGATGTGGTTCGAGCGTTTGCGGATGCGATAGCCGCGGCCTTGCGGAGCGGTGCGCAGGCGTTTCAGCATGCGTGCCGAATCGACATAGACGGCGCTCACGTAGAGGTTGGCGCTGTCGGCTTTTTGTTCGGTTTTCTGTTCCCAGTTGGCGATGGCCGACTTGAGTACCTGCTCCATCTTTACCGACGCTTGCTTGGTCGAGAAGTGCAACATGCTCAAGGCTTTGTTCACTTCCACGCCACGAATCATGTCGGCTACGAGGCGCATCTTGCGCGGCGATGTCGGCACGTCGTTCAGTTTGGCGAAGTAAACCGAGCGCCGGGCTTCTTTTCTCTTTTCGGCAGATATTTTCTTTCTTTTGCCCATATTTGTTTCTCTTTTTTATTTTACAAAATAAATAGATGTGCAACGGGTTATTTTCTGTTACCTGCGTGGCCGCGGAATATGCGTGTCGGGGCGAACTCGCCGAGTTTGTGTCCGACCATGTTTTCCGTTACATAAACAGGAATGAATTTGTTTCCGTTGTGAACTGCAATTGTATGACCTACGAAATCAGGCGAAATCATCGAAGCGCGCGCCCATGTTTTGATGACGGATTTTTTGCCGCTTTCATTCATGTCGAGCACTTTTTTCTCGAGTTTCAGGTTGATATATGGTCCTTTTTTCAATGAACGACTCATAATTACTCTCTTTTTAAGCGTTATTTGTGTTTCCTTTCAATGATGTATTGGTTCGAAAGTTTCTTCGGAGCGCGAGTCTTCTTACCTTTGGCAAGCAAGCCTTTGCGCGAACGCGGATGTCCGCCAGAAGCACGTCCTTCGCCACCGCCCATCGGGTGATCGACTGGGTTCATGGCTACGCCACGGTTGCGCGGACGACGGCCGAGCCAGCGGCTGCGACCAGCCTTGCCCGATTTTTCGAGGGCGTGGTCGGCATTGCCTACGCTACCAACTGTCGCTTTGCAGGCGGCAAGCACTTTGCGGATTTCGCCCGAGGGCAGTTTGATGATGACGTACTTGCCTTCGCGCGAGGTGATTTGCGCAAATGTTCCGGCAGAACGAACGAGCGCGGCACCTTGGCCTGGGCGCAGTTCGATGTTGTGTACTATCGTACCGAGCGGAATGTTTTCCATAGGGAGCGCGTTGCCGACTTCGGGAGCGGCTTCGGCGCCAGAGAGCAATTTCTGACCAACTTGCAGTCCGTTTGGAGCAAGAATGTACGCTTTTTCGCCATCGGCATAGTAGAGCAGCGCGATGCGAGCCGAGCGGTTCGGGTCGTATTCGATGCTTTTTACCGTTGCTGGCACGCCGTCTTTGCTACGGCAGAAATCAATTACTCTATACTTTCTCTTGTGGCCGCCACCGATGTAGCGCATGGTCATCTTGCCGGTGTTGTTGCGACCGCCGGTTTTTCCGTAACCAAATACAAGAGACTTCTCTGGTGCGCTGGCGGTAATTGTGTCGAACGCACCAATAACTTTGTGTCTTTGCCCCGGTGTTGTGGGCTTTAATTTACGTACAGCCATTTCTGTTTATTAAATGTTGCTATAAAAATCGATTGTGTCTCCGTCCTTCAACGTTACGACGGCTTTTTTGTAGATGGCCGAGTGTCCGTTGATGACGCCGCTTTTCGTGTAGCGGCTCTTTGCTTTACCGTGTACATTGGAGGTGTTTACGTCCACCACGGTTACGTTGTACAGAGCCTCTACCGCGGCCTTGATTTCAAGTTTGTTGGCAGTGGGCACGACACGAAAACCGACGCGGTTGAATTTCTCGCCGATTTTGGTCATTTTCTCCGTAACGATTGGTTTGATGATTACTGACATAAGCGTTTACCCTCCTTATACGTTAAAGTGTTGCTCAATTTTTGCGATGGTGGCTTCGGGAAGCACCACAACAGCATTGTTCAGAATTTCGTATGTGCTTAATTCTGAAACGGTTATAACCTTCAATTTCTGAAGGTTACGAGCCGACAAATATACGAATTTATTTGGTTCTGGCAAAATCACGAGCGATTTTTTGTCCGCAATTTTCAAGTTGTTTGTCATGGCGACAAATTCCTTGGTTTTCGGTGCGTCGAAGTTGATGGTATCAACCACGATGATTTCGCCTTTGGCGGCTTTGTACGAGAAAGCCGATTTGCGTGCGAGTTGTTTCAGTTTTTTGTTCAATTTGAAACTGTAGTCGCGCGGAACGGGACCAAACACGCGTGCGCCGCCTACGAGCAGTGGCGAGTTGATGTCGCCTCGACGTGCGCCGCCGCCGCCTTTTTGGCGACCGAGTTTGCGTGTCGAGCCCGACAGTTCGCTGCGTTGTTTCGATTTGTGCGTGCCTTGACGTTGGTTGGCCAAATACTGCTTTACGTCGAGGTAGATGGCGTGGTCGTTAGGCTCGATGCCGAAAATTTCGTCGTTCAGAACGGCTTTTTTTCCGGTTTCTTCTCCTTTGATGTTATATATGCTCAGTTCCATTATTTTTCGATTAAAACGATTGAACCTTTAACGCCCGGCACCGATCCTTTGATGACCAGCAGATTGTGTTCCGGCATTACTTTGATAACTTGAAGGTTTTGTACGGTTACGCGGTCGCCACCCATGCGGCCGGCCATACGCATGCCTTTGAATACTTTCGATGGGTACGACGATGCGCCCAACGAACCCGGAGCGCGCAAGCGGTCGTCTTGGCCGTGCGTCGATTGTCCTACGCCGCCGAAACCATGACGTTTTACCACGCCCTGAAAACCTTTACCTTTCGACGTGCCAACGGCATCGATCCAGTCGCCTTCTTCGAATACTTTGTCGACTGTGATGACGTCGCCCAATTTGTAGGTGTCGTCGAAACTCTTGAACTCAACCAAGTGTCCTTTGGGGGCTGCACCAGCGACTTTGCAGTGACCGATTTCGGCTTTTGTGGCGTGTTTTTCTTTCACGTCGCCGAATCCCAACTGAAGTGCGCTATAGCCGTCGCGTTCGACGGTTTTAACTTGTGTAACCACGCATGGACCAACTTCGATAACAGTGCATGGAATGTTTTTTCCCTCGGCACTGAAAACGGATGTCATTCCGATTTTTTTTCCAATTAATCCTGGCATTTCAATTAAAATTTAGTTATTTTTTATATTTTTCTCTTTTCGGGGTAAACCGGTGAACTACACTTTGATTTCGACTTCGACGCCCGAGGGCAATTCGAGTTTCATCAGTGCATCGACGGTCTGTGTGGTCGAGCTGTAGATGTCGATCAGACGCTTGTAGGACGAGAGTTCGAACTGTTCGCGCGCTTTTTTGTTGACGAACGTCGAGCGGTTGACCGTGAAGATGCGTTTGTGTGTGGGCAGCGGGATTGGGCCGCTAACGACGGCGCCCGTGGCTTTCACCGTTTTTACGATTTTTTCGGCCGATTTGTCGACCAAATTGTGATCGTACGATTTGAGTTTGATTCTGATTTTTTGACTCATGTTTTTTTTGAATTAGAATTTTGTATTTGATGAACCGCGCGTGCGTTAAGAGTCATTCGCTAACGCACGGCGATTCGTCATGTTTTGTTTTACAAAAGATCGACGCGGCCTTTGGCTTCTTCGACCACAGCTTTGGCTATGGAGGTCGAAACTTCGGCGTAGTGCGAGAATTCCATCGACGACGTGGCGCGTCCCGATGTGATGGTGCGCAGGGCGGTTACATAGCCGAACATTTCGGCCAGCGGCACTTTGGCTTTGACGATGCGTGCGCCGGTGCGGCTCGACTCCATGCCTTCGACCTGTCCGCGGCGTTTGTTCAAGTCGCCGATGACGTCGCCCATGCTCTCTTCGGGAGTTACCACTTCGAGTTTCATAATTGGTTCGAGCAGTGCAGGTTTGGCTTTTGCGCAAGCGTTTTTGAATGCGATTTGGGCGCAAATCTCGAACGACAATTGGTCGGAATCGACTGGGTGGAACGAACCATCGACCAGAACGACTTTGAGCGAATCGACGGGATAGCCGGCCAAAACGCCGTTTTTCATAGCCATCTGGAAGCCTTTCTGTACCGACGGAATGAACTCTTTCGGTATGTTACCGCCTTTCACTTCGTCGATAAATTGCAGACCGCCTTCCCAGCCTTCGTCGCACGGGCCAACTTTGACGATGATATCGGCAAATTTACCGCGACCACCCGACTGTTTCTTGTAAACTTCGCGCAGATCGACTGTTTGAGTGATGCACTCTTTGTACGACACTTGCGGACGACCTTGGTTACATTCTACTTTGAATTCGCGTTTCAGGCGGTCGATGATGATTTCCAAGTGCAGTTCGCCCATGCCCGAGATGACGGTTTGTCCCGATTGTTCGTCGGTATGAACGGTGAACGTGGGGTCTTCTTCGGCCAGTTTTGCCAATCCGATGCCGAGTTTGTCGATGTCGGCTTGCGATTTTGGTTCTACGGCGATACCGATTACAGGATCGGGGAAGTCCATCGATTCGAGTACGATTGGTGCGTCTTCGGCGCAAAGCGTATCGCCTGTGCGAATGTCTTTGAAACCTACGCCAGCACCGATGTCGCCAGCACCGATAACATCGACTGGATTCTGTTTGTTGGAGTGCATTTGGAATATGCGCGAGATGCGTTCTTTCTTGCCCGAACGCGAGTTGTAAACGTACGAGCCTGCGTCGAGATGTCCCGAATAGACGCGGAAGAAGCAAAGGCGGCCGACGTATGGGTCGGTGGCAATTTTGAATGCCAGAGCGCACAGCGGTTCGTCTTCGCTCGGTTGGCGTGTGAGTTTCTTTTCGGGGTCGTGCGGGTCGGTGCCATCGACGTGTGCTGTGTCGAGCGGCGAGGGCAAGTAGGCGCAAACAGCGTCGAGCAGAGGCTGAACGCCTTTGTTTTTGAACGACGAGCCGCAGATAATCGGGTCGATTTCCATGGCTACCGTGCCTTTGCGCAGTGCTGCTTTGATTTCGTCCTCGGTGATGGTCGACGGGTCGTCGAAGTATTTTTCCATCAGCGTGTCGTCAATGCCGGCGAGCGTTTCGAGCATTTTGTCGCGCCACTCTTCGGCTTCGGCCACGAGTTCGGCGGGAATGTCGTCTACTTCGTATTCTGCGCCCATGGTTTCGTCGTGCCAATAGAGGGCTTTCATGCGCACCAGATCGATGATGCCTTTGAAATGTTCTTCGGCACCAATCGGGATTTGGATTGGGCAGGGGTTGGCTCCGAGCACGTCGTGAATTTGTTGCACGACATCGAAGAAGTTGGCGCCCGAGCGGTCCATTTTGTTCACGTAGCCGATGCGCGGTACGTTGTACTTATCGGCCTGACGCCAAACCGTTTCCGACTGCGGTTCTACGCCGCCAACGGCGCAAAACGTGGCCACGGCGCCGTCGAGGATACGCAGCGAGCGTTCCACTTCGACGGTGAAATCGACGTGCCCCGGGGTGTCGATCAGGTTGATTTTGTATTTATTGTTGTTGTAGTTCCAATAGGCGGTGGTGGCAGCCGACGTGATGGTGATACCACGTTCTTGCTCCTGTTCCATCCAGTCCATGGTAGCCGCGCCGTCATGCACCTCGCCGATTTTGTGAGTCAAACCGGTGTAGAACAAGATGCGTTCGGACGTGGTGGTTTTACCAGCATCGATGTGTGCCATGATGCCGATATTACGCGTGAAGTGCAAATCTTTTTTTGCCATTTCTGTGTCTGAAAATTAAATTTAGAAGCGGAAGTGTGCGAAAGCACGGTTTGCTTCGGCCATGCGGTGGATTTCCTCTTTGCGTTTGAATGCGCCACCCTGATTGTTGTATGCGTCGATGATTTCGGCGGCCAGTTTTTCGGCCATCGAGTGTCCAGCGCGTTTGCGTGCAAAAATAATCAGGTTTTTCATCGAGATAGATTGTTTTCTATCGGGACGTATTTCGGTAGGAACTTGGAAAGTGGCACCACCGATGCGGCGCGATTTCACCTCGACTTGGGGAGTGATGTTGTCGAGGGCATTTTTCCAGATTTCGAGAGGGGTCTTCTCTTCGTTGGGCAGTTTGGCTTTCACCAAGTCGAGAGAAGTGTAGAAGATGTCGAAAGAGATACTTTTCTTTCCATCGTACATCAGGTGGTTGACGAATTTCGTCACCATCACTTCGTTAAAAACGGAATCGGGCAGGATAATCCGTTTTTTTGGAGTTGATTTTCTCATTTTTCAAAAAAGTTACGTTTTTGTTTTGGCTGTCGTTTTGTCTTCAACGCGTTCCACCGAACGCATTTACTCAACCGTTGTACTGCTCAAAAAATCAAAAACAATTTTAGACTTGTGTGTTAGTTAATTAAATAGGGTGTTATTTTTTCGGACGTTTGGCACCGTATTTCGAGCGACGTTGCGTGCGCGATGTTACGCCAGCGGTGTCGAGTGTGCCGCGAACGATGTGATAGCGCACGCCTGGCAGGTCTTTTACACGGCCGCCGCGCACCAGCACGATCGAGTGCTCCTGCAGATTGTGTCCCTCGCCTGGGATGTAGGCATTGACCTCTTTGGAGTTGGTCAAACGCACACGTGCAACCTTACGCATTGCCGAATTAGGCTTTTTGGGTGTGGTGGTGTACACACGCACGCAAACGCCACGGCGTTGGGGGCAAGAGTCCAAGGCAGGAGCCTTGCTGTTGTCTTCCAAAACTACCCTTCCTTTTCTAACCAATTGTTGAATTGTAGGCATTTCTTCTGATTTTTGATTACTAAAACTGTTAATTCTTCCCACTATTTGGGGCTGCAAAATTACTATTTTTTTTTGAACTGACAAAAAGTTATGAACATTTTTTTGCAGGAATGATTTTTTTTGGGGGTAGACTTTCGTTTCAGTTTACAAAAAAATCCCCGAACTCGGTCGGGGATTTTTCGTTTTGAGGGGGTGTGCGTTCGTTTAGAAAGCGTCGATAATCTCTTTGAAATCGGGGGCTTTGAGCGAGGCACCGCCAATCAGGCCGCCGTCGATGTCGGGATTGGCAAAAAGACCTTTGGCATTGCTGCCTTTGCAACTGCCGCCGTAGAGAATGGTGCAGTCGTCGGCCACCTGTTTGCCGTATTTTTCGGCCACCAGCGAGCGAATGTAGGCGTGAATTTCTTGCGCCTGCTCGGGCGTGGCAGTCAGGCCGGTGCCGATAGCCCAAACTGGTTCGTAGGCCAACACGATTTTGCCAAAATCTTCGGCCGAAAGGTTGAAGAGCGAGCCTTCGAGTTGGGCTTTCACCACGGCATTTTGTTTGCCGGCCTCGCGTTCCTCTTTCACCTCGCCGATGCAGAAGATGGGTTTCAGGCCGTGCGCCAAGGCGAGTTGCACCTTTTCGCGCAAAATGTCGTAGGTTTCGTTGTAGTAAGCGCGGCGTTCGCTATGCCCGATGATGCAGTATTCTGCGCCCGTCGAAGCCACCATAGCGGCCGACACTTCGCCGGTGTATGCGCCCGATTCTTTGTCGGCACAGTTTTCGGCCGCCACTTTGATGCACGAGCCTTTCACGAGTTCCGCCACTGTGGCCAAGTGGATAAACGGTGTACCGATAATCACTTCGCAATTGGGTTTTGCGCCAGCGAGCAGCGTTTTCAGTTCGGTAGCCAAGGCTACGCCTTCTTGCAGGGTCTTGTTCATTTTCCAGTTGCCTGCTACAATGTTTTTTCTCATATTATAAAAATTTTCAGATTTTTGAAGATTGTAAGTTTTTTTTGTGAATTTGATTATTTGGTTATTTGGTTATTTGGTTATTTGATTTAATTCGACAATTTGGAATCTGAAATTTGGAATCTTGACTTGCTACTTGTGTCTAATAAATGTCTTTGCTCTTTGCTCTTTGCTCTTTGCTCTTTGCTCTTTGCTCTTTGTTCTATGTTCTAATTGTTTCTATGTTTCTCGCGCTACGCGCTGTTTCTAAGTTTTTGGTTATTTGTGGATTTGGTTATTTGAAAATTTGATTGAATAATTCTTAATTATTCATTCTTAATTCTTAATTAGAATGAACCCCCTCCGTCGCTGCGCTCCTCGTCCCCCTATCCTCGCTGCGCTCGGCAGAGGGACAGAATTGCATTCAACAACTCCTAATTCCTAACTCCTCATTCCTCACTACTAACTTCTCACTACTAATTGCTAATTATCAGTGGGAATGCTGTTGTGGCTATACTTATCAATAATCGTGCCATGTTTGAGCACCACGATGCCCGGGTTGGCGCGCACGACGGTTTTCAGCATGATGGGGTCGGCGGTGCAGAATTGGAACGGTGCGCCCGTTGCGTTGATAAACGCCTGTATATCAGTCTCGTACGAAGCAGTGAGCGCGTAAAACGTGGCTCCTTCGGCCGTTTTGGTTGCGTAGAGTTGCCGCAGGTCGGCCATGTGCGTGGTGTCGGTTTGCGACAGGTCGTACATGATTATCAGATAGATGGTGTTGTCGGCCATCAGAATATCGTCGGTGATGTCGTCGCCGTCGAGCGTGGTGATGACAAAGTCGTGAATGGGCGGCGTGTAGCCTTTGCGCACGAGTTTGCTCTCTTGGCTCACGAAATGCCACGTGCTGTCCTCCCACAGAAAACTCGATGCCGAAAATTCCTGCATTGTATAGGTGTGCTCCACGCCTTCGTGTTCGTAGACGAAGGTCGTTTCGTACACATCGCGTTCGGCATCGGCGGGAATGGTCATGCCTTCGCTAATGTTTGCGCCGATTTTGTAAGGTCTGAAATCGAACAGCGGCAGATAGGTGAGGCAGTAGGCCGAAAGTGCCACCGATATGGCGAAGAATGCGCCCACCAGCAGCCAACTTGGCAGCGGCGAGAGGAAATTCCGTTGGCGTTTTCGAGTGGCAACAATGACGATGGCGAGCAGCAGCAAGACCACATTTTTCCAAAACGTCTGCCAATTGGTGATGATGATGGCATCGCCGAAGCAGCCGCAGTCCGACACGGGATTTTTCAGCGCAATCCAGAGTGTGAGCGGCGTATAGAACAGCATGAACGCCAACCCAGCCCAGCCCGATTCTTTCAGGCGAATGCCGAAGAGAATGCAGCAACCGATGGCAAATTCCAACGCCGACATGCCGATGGCGGCCACCAGCGTGAGGTTGTCGAACTGCGTGAGATTCCACGCTTCGAGATAGTCGTGCATTTTGTACGAGAATCCGAGCGGATCGATGGCTTTGACGAAGCCCGAAAAGATAAACGTTGCGCCAAACAGGACGCGGCACACGATGCCGATTCGCCGTGGAATGTCCGATTGTTTAAGGCTGTACATGGTTATTTCCCTCTGTCAGTTTTTTCTTGCATCTGAATCAGCCCGAACACGGCGTAGTTGAGCATATCGAAGTAGTTGCCGTCGGAGCCTTCGGAAACGAGCGTTTTTTCGTCGTGTGCGGCTATCGATTTGTTGCGATTGATTTTCGTCAGAATGATGTCGGTGAGCGATGTCGGAGCCATATCGCGCCACGCCTCGCCGTAGTCGTGGTTTTTGTCGAGCATCAGTTTTTTGGCCTTCGACAGGAAGTGGTCGTAGAGTTCGATGGCCTGTTCGCGCGTCATGTCCACCGAGTCGGCGTAGTGGCATTCGAGTTGTATCAGCCCGACGATAGCGTAATTGACAATGGCCATCAGTTCGCCGCGGATATCGTCGCCCACACGGTTTTCGCCGGTGGTTTCGATGGTGCGAATGCGTTTGGCTTTGATAAACAGTTGGTCGTTGACGGTTTGTGGCCGCATGATGCGCCACGACGGGCCATAGTCGCGCATTTTGAGAATGAATATCGTGCGACACTCTGCCGTGATTTTGTCAAATTCTTCTTCGGTTCTGCTCATATTAAGACCCCCTCTTCCCTCTGTTTAACATTTGAAGATTTGAAAATTTGAAGATTGTTTCTCGTGCTGCGCGCAGTTTCTCATTGTTTCTAAGTTTCTCGCGCTTCGCGCTGTTTCTAAGTTTTTGTGGAGTTGGTTATTTGAAAATTTGATTGAATAATTCTTAATTAGGAAAGAACCCCTCCGCTTCGCTCGTCCCCTTGAAAAGGGGACAGGTTTGCGCTCAACAACGCCGCCTCACAATCATTATCAATTAAAAAATTCCTCCTCCCTCATTCCTCATTCCTAATTTCTCACTGCTAACTGCTAATTATCAATGAGTTTTTGGTTGAGGGCGTAGAGTTTGGTGTCGGCCAAGGCTTCGACCACATTCACGATGTAATCGCCCATTTTTTCGCACTCTACAATCATATCCATATAGACGACGCTCGTTTCGTAGGGATATTTGCCTTCGTTCACGTCGAGTATGTTTTGCGTTTTCAGTTGGTTGCGGTAGTTGTTTATCTCGTTTTCGAGGTTTTGCGTGCGATTGACGTCGGCTATTTGCAGCGGGTTCGATTCGAGTGCTACAATCATTTGTGCGACGGCACTTTCGAGCAGGTTGAGCATCAGTTCCACGTTGCCGTTCAGTTCGTCGGTGAACACGATGTGTCCGTCGTCGCGGCGTTGTATGGTGCGCGCCATGTTGTAGCAACTGTCGGCCACGCTCTCTATTTCGGAGATGATGCGCAGGTCGGTCTGCACTTGATGTTTCGATTCGTCGCTCAGGCGGCCGTCCGACACTTTGGCCAGATAGGTGGCGATTTCCACCTCCATGCGGTCGCTGATGTTTTCGTATTTCTGTATGCGCGAGAATTGTTTTACAAATTCAGCCTCGTCGGTTTCGTGATAGAGTTTGCGCACCAATCCGAGCATCCGTTGTGTGCGTTGGCTATAAACCACAATCTCTTTGTGCGCCTGCAATATCGAGAGTTCGGCCGTCGAGAGCATGCCCGACGAGATGAACGTGAGGTGCGATTCGTCCTCGTCCTCCTGATTGGGTTTGCTCGGCAGCAATTTGGTTACGATGACCACATAGAGTTTGGTGAACCAAATCATGATGCAGATGTTGATGAGGTTGAACACAGTGTGGAACATCGAAAGTCCGAACGACACCCAATACTGCATATCGGCAAAATGTTTGGCCAAGGCGGCGTTGTTGGGGTCGGATTGGTCTATTGTGCCATCGAGCAGTTGGTTTACGACGGCAGGGTCGGCGGTGTCGGCAAAGGCTTGCAGCGCATAGGGGTCGCCGGCGCACGCTATGGAGATTTTGGCTATCAAATTCATAAACGGATAGTAGAGTGCCAACGCCCAGATGGAGCCCAGCACATTGAACAGCAGATGGCCAGCCGCGGCGCGTTTCGCCCAGATGTTGCCCGAAATCGACGCCAACACAGGTGTGATGCAGGTGCCGATGTTGCCGCCAAGCACCAGCGCAGCGGCTATCTCGAACGAAATCCAGCCTTTGCTACACATGATGAGCGCGATGGCGAACGTCGCACTCGACGCTTGCACCACCATCGTCAGCAACATGCCGATGAGCGCGAACAGCAGCACCGACCAATATCCCATATGCGTGTAGTTTTGCAACACGCCGAACACTTCGGGATTGGCCTGCAGGTCGGGCACCGATTTGCTCAAATAACTCAATCCGAGGAAAAGCAGCGCAAAACCGATGATAAATTCGCCCCAGTTTTTCAGCACGCCTTTTTTGCAAAACAGCAGCGGCACACCAAATCCGATGAGCGGAATGGCGTAGGTGGCGATATCCATTTTGAAGTTGAACAGCGAGATAATCCACGCCGTAAGTGTCGTGCCGACGTTGGCACCCATAATCACAGCCATCGACTGCCCAAGCGAGAGCAGGCCAGCATTTACGAAACTGACTATCATCACCGTAGTGGCCGACGAACTCTGCACCAACGCTGTAACAATTATGCCCATCAGTGCGCCGACAAAGCGGTTGTTGGTCATCATGGCCAAAATGTTGCGCAACTTGTCGCCGGCAGCCTTTTGCAGCCCTTCGCTCATCAGTTTCATGCCGTACAAAAAGAGGCAAACCGACCCAATGAGCGTAAAAAATTCTAAAAATCCGAATTGCATAGAAAAGCGAATAAAGGTTATTGTCTGTCCCCCAGCGGCGAAAGCAGCGAAAAGCGGCACACGAAAAGGGGCGTCTAATTTTGCGCTGCAAATTTACTCAAAAATATTGAGCGAACCGATAGTTTTTGCCGAAAAATGCCTACTTTTACGCCCGAAAGATCGAAGCGGCCAGCCGTCAGATAAACATCTGTAAATCAGCATCGTTTTGGCTGCGCGATATTCACATTTTCTTCAAAAAGTTCCAAAAGTAGCAATAATTATGGAGCATAGCGTTCAGATTTTTTGCAAAAACGACCATCAATTTCACACCTATCGTTGTGGCTTGTCGCTGCTCGAAGTGTATGCCGACCTGAATATCCGTTTGAAATATCCGGTGTTGGCGGCACGCGTCAATTACAAGGCCGAAGACCTCAATTTTGTGATCTACAAGCCCAAAGACATCGAGTTTATCGATGCCAGCACGCCATCGGGCTACCGCGTGTATATGCGCTCGCTCAGTTGCATCATGGCCAAAGCCCTGAACGACATCGACCCGACCGCTACGCTACGCATCGAGCACCCCATCTGCCGCGGCTACTACTGCTGCATCAACGGGCGCGACAACAAAGTGGAACCGTCGCTCATAGCACGGCTGAAACAGCGCATGTGCGAAATTGTGGACGAAGATCTGCCCATCATCTCCGAAGAAAAACAGACGCCAACCGTCATCGAAATGTTCCGCAGCCGCGGCGAAATGGACAAAGTCATTCTGCTCGAAACGCTCGGCGTGCCCTACGCTCGCTTTGTGCATATCGGCGATTTTGTCGATTATTACAATGGTGTGCTGGTACCGTCGACGGGCTACATTCGCCTGTTCGACCTCGAAAGTTACAACAACGGCATACTGCTACGCGTACCAGACCGCCTGCACCCCGACCGCTTGGCCGAGTACGAAGACCAATCGAAATTGTTCGAAGTGTTCAACGAATTTGTGCGCTGGAACCGGCTGATGGGTGTCGCCACCGTGGGCGACTTCAACCGCCATGCGCAATCGCAAAACATCTACAACATGATAAAAGTGTCGGAAGCCCTGCACGAACGCAAAATCGTGCAAATAGCCGACATGATTCACGCACGGCAGCCTCAAAGCCGCTTTGTGATGATTGCTGGGCCGTCGTCGTCGGGCAAAACCACGCTGAGCAAACGTCTGTCGGTGCAACTGATGGTGTCGGGACTGAAACCGCTCGTGCTATCGCTCGACAACTATTTCGTGAATCGCGAAGACACGCCACGCGACGAAAACGGCGAATGGGATTTCGAAGACATTCACGCGCTCGACCTCGAACTGCTCAACCGCCACCTCGAACTGCTGCTCAAGGGCGAAGAGGTAGAACTGCCATTCTTCAATTTCGAAGACGGCAAACGCTACTACCGTGGCGACAAGATGCGCCTCAACCCCGACAATGTGTTGCTGCTCGAAGGCATACACGCGCTCAACCCGTGCCTCACCACCTCCATTCCGCGCGAGGCGATGTTCAAAGTGTACGTTTCGACACTCACCACCATATCGCTCGACCACCACAACTGGATTCCAACCACCGACACGCGGCTGCTGCGCCGCATCGTGCGCGACTACCGTTTCCGCAACTATTCGGCGCGCGAAACCATAGCCCGTGCCGCCAGCGTGCGCCGTGGCGAAGAGAAATGGATTTTCCCCTACGAGGAGCAGGCCGATGTCATGTTCAACTCCGCGCTGGTGTTCGAACTCGCCGTGCTAAAACGCCACGCCGAACCCATTCTGGCCGAAGTGCCAAAATCGTGCGAGGAGTACACCGAAGCGCACCGACTGCTGAAATTTCTGCAGTATTTCGTAACCATTCACGACCGCGAAATACCGCCAACATCGCTCTTGCGCGAGTTCGTGGGCGGCAGTAGTTTCCGCTACTAATCGAACGACAAAAACAGAACGCTGGCGCAAAAAACGTTGGCGTTTCGTTTTTTCCAGAGCGCGAAAGTGCTAAATCGGAATTTAATGCCTATCTTTGTAGCGAGAAAAAAGCGACGCTAACTATGAAAAGAACAATTTTTATCATCGCCTTGGCTGTGGCGGCGGTTGCCGTTCGCGCCGAATCGCCCACCATTTTCGAGTCGTTGGCTGCGCCCGATTCGGTTACTGGTGCGGTCGTGGTAGTCGAGCAGGACTCGCTGCTGCGCCACGCCATAGAGGTGCAGCAACTGCACGGTGCCGATGCCAGCATACGCGGATTTCGTGTGCAACTCTTTTCGAGCAACAACGCCCGCACGGCACGCGAGGCGGCGTTCAAAGTAGAAAAAACCGTGCGCGAGAAATTGCCGCACTTGGCCGTGTACGTTACCTACACATCGCCATTTTGGAAGGTGCGCGTAGGCAATTGCGTGTCGAACGACGATGCGCAACGGCTCCGCCAATACATCATCGAACAATTGCCGCAGTTTCAGGCCGAGACGTATGTCGTGCCCGACCAGATTTTGCTGAATCAATAGTTAGTCGCAAGATGTGAGTAGCAAGTAGCAAGCGAGTTTGAAAGTCTGTAAAGTTGAAAGTAAAAAGTTTTTTCATTTGAAGATTTGAAGATTGTGGCGTTTCGGAACGCGAATAATTTGCTATGCGCATTTTTTCTCCGCTCGGCACTGCGCTCGTTTATCGAAAAAATTCATAATTCATAATTAACAAAAGCCGTTTCCTAACGCGTATAGAACAGAGATTTTGATGACAGAAGAGATAGCCGAACATTACCGCCAGATAATTGGGCTGCTGGGCGAGGACGTTGAGCGCGAAGGGCTGCAAAAAACCCCGATGCGCGTAGCCAAAGCCATGCAATTCATCACACAAGGCTACGGCCAAGACCCCGAACAGGTGCTGCGCAGCGCCATGTTTCACGAAGAATACCGCCAAATGGTGGTTGTCAAGGACATCGAATTTTTCTCGATGTGCGAGCACCACATGCTACCGTTTTTCGGCAAAGCGCACGTAGCCTATATTCCCAAGAACACCATAACCGGCCTGAGCAAAATAGCGCGTGTGGTCGACATTTACGCGCATCGCCTGCAACTGCAAGAGCGGCTCACCACGCAAATAAAAGAGTGCATACAGCGCACGCTCGACCCCATGGGCGTGATGGTGGTGATAGAGGCGCAACACATGTGTATGCAGATGCGCGGCGTGCAGAAACAGCACTCCATGACCACCACGTCCGACTTCACGGGCGCATTCCGCGATGCCAAAACCCGCGAAGAATTTTTCCAACTCATCAGAAGCGGACAATAATTCAGAAACTGCGCGCAGTCGTTGCGCGCTACGCAGGTCCTACGTTTTTCGTGCTGCGCACGTTTCTCATTGTTTCTCAAAATTGCTATCGCAATTTTGTTTCTAGGTTTTTGGTTATTTGAGGATTTGGAAATTAATTGAATAATTGGGAATTGAGTAATTAGATAATTTTCTTGCGACTTGCTACTTGTGTCTAATAATTGTCTTTGCTCTTTGCTCTTTGTTCTATGTTCTTTATTCTAAAAAAAATACAAATCCGCACATAAAAAAGCACGGGATTACAAAATCCCGTGCGACAAGAAAATTCGTAAAAAAAGTAGAAACGCTACAATATAACGTTTCTACTTTTTGCTATTTCTTCGAATTTGCCGTGATAGAAATCGTGCCACTGCCTTTCTTGCCACCGCTTTCGCTACACGAAATTGTGCCAATGACAGTGAAGTTTTTATTGTAAACTTGACACGGCGAAAAGGCAATCGTATACTCGTACGAAACGCCATCAACGATATATGTGCCAGTTGCATCGCCCAAACAAAGTGTGTTGGTGCCAGCCACCCACGCAGAGGTTATTGCAACATCTCGTCCATCGACATACATGCACGTGGTAGTGGAAGTGTTTTTGCTGAACACGAAAGCACCTTTATCATCAAGCGAAATTGTTTGGGGCTGCGAAATTGTATCCGAAATGGTAACCGAGCCTGTTTGTGTGTAGGTGTAACGTCCGACAATGGCATCGCGTGCATCGGTTTTCTCCTCTTCGCAGGAAGCGAGAAGCAGTGCGGCACAACACAAGGCTGTAAAAAATTTGAGTTTGTTCATGATAAAATAAGGTTAAGAAAATTGTTAAAAGTGTTTATTGTCAAAGTTATGGCTTGATTTATCAAAATTCAGATTTGGCTGCTCGTATTATTATTCATTCTTAATTATTTATTGCGAAGCACAACCACTTGATTATCAATCAATTGCCCCCCCCCCCATTGCTGGGAGGAGGGCAAATTAGCCTTGGGTTTCGTATGTATTCCGCAGGCAAAGGTAGCGCATATTTTTTGAATACGCAACTTTTTAGCGGAAATTTATAGTTTTTTTCAAAGTCCAACGATTAAAATTATTTGAAAATTGTTTCTCGCGCTTCGCGCTGTTTCTGGTTTTTTGGTTATTTGTGGATTTGGGGATTTGGGGATTTGGGGATTTGTGGATTTGGGGATTCGATGATTTGGTTATTTGAGGAATTGGTTATTTGGAGATTATTATTCATTATTCATTCGCTGCGCGCATTTTTTCTACGCTCGGCATAGTTCAAACAAGTTTGACTCTGCCCTCGCTTAACGGAAAAATTGTCAATTAAAAACACTCCTCACTCCTAATTCCTCACTACTAATTAACTTTCACACTTTTATACTTTCACACTAATTTCGTATCTTTGCAAGCCATCTTTGGTCGGATTGTATGGTCAAAACGGTTCACACACACACGCTCAAGCAGGCTTTGGTGGTCTGTGCGGTGGCTTTTTCGCCCGTTGTTGCGGCGCAGACTTTGACGCAGGAGCAGGCCGACAGCATCGCGCGCCAATACGATTTGGACGAAGTTACCATCACGGCCAAGCCCAAAGACAAGGACATCATTCTACCGCAAACGCTGCAAGGCAAGGAGTTGGAAAAACTCAATAGTCTGTCGGTGGCCGATGCCATACGTTTCTTTTCGGGCGTGCAGATAAAGGATTACGGCGGCGTGGGCGGCATCAAAACGGTGAATATCCGCTCGATGGGTACCAACCACATGGGCGTCTACTACAACGGCATTCAGTTGGGGAATGCGCAGAACGGGCAGGTCGATTTGGGCAAATTTTCGCTCGAAAACATCGACGAAATCTCGCTCTACAACGGTCAGAAAAGCGACATTTTCCAGAGTGCGCGCGAATTTGGCTCGGCGGGCAGCATCTATCTCAACTCGCGCCGCCCGAAGTTCGACGAGGGCAAAAACGTGCATATCCGCGCTGGTCTGAAGGCGGGCTCGTTTGCGCTGGTCAATCCGTCGCTGCTGTTCGATGCCAAACTGACCGACGAACTCAGTCTGAGCATGAACGCCGAAGTGGTACATTCCAACGGGAAATACAAGTTCCGCTACCGCCGTGTAACGCCGACGGGCGAATTGGCATACGACACCACGGCTGTGCGCCAAAATGGCGATGTGAACGCCGTGCGCATCGAATCGGGGCTGAACTACTACTATTCGTCGACAGGTTTTTGGAAAGTGCAGGCCTACCACTACAACTCGGAGCGCGGCGTGCCTGGTGCCATCGTGAACAACGTGTGGCGGCGCGGCGAACGGCTGTGGGACCGCAACACATTTGTGCAGTCGTCGTGGCAAGACGAGTTTTTCGGGCGATGGTCGGTGAAAATCAACGCCAAATATGCGTTCGACTACACGCGCTATGTGAACAACGACGACAAACTGATTCGCGTAGACAACATCTACAAGCAACAAGAGGCGTATCTCTCGTGGGCGAACAAAGTGGTTGTGTTCGATTGGTGGGACGTGTCGCTCTCGTACGATTTGCAGTGGAATGGGCTGTCGGAATACACCGATGCATCGCGTTTTACGCACTGGCTGGCTGCCGCCACGGCCGTGAACGTGTACGACTACTTGCGCATGCAGGCGAGCGTGCTGGGCACTTTCGTGAACGAAGAGGCGCGCGAACGCGACACCGCACCCAACAAATACAAAGTAACGCCCGGGGTCTTTCTGTCGTACGCTCCGTTTCGACGTATCGATTTGAAAATCAACGCTTTTTACAAGCAAGCATACCGCTACCCGACCTTCAACGACCTCTATTACGCCGACATGGGCAACGCCTATCTGCGCCCCGAGCTGGCGGTGCAGCACAACGTAGGAATCGCCTACAACTACACAAAACCCGAACGCGTGTTCAGCCATTTCAGCGTGTCGGTCGACGGCTACTACAACCGCGTGTCGGACAAAATCATCGCCTACCCCAAAGGGCAGCAGTTCCGTTGGACGATGCTCAATCTGGGTTTGGTGAAAATTCACGGCGTAGATGCCACGATACAGACGACACTGCGTTTCCCGCACGACTTGTCGCTGACCGCCAAAGCGCAATACACCTACCAGCAGGCCATCGACGTAACCGACCCAGCCGACACCTACTACGGCGACCAAATTCCATACATTCCGTGGCATAGCGGCTCGGCTATCGCCATGTTTGCATGGCGCGACTACGCGCTCAACTACAGTTTCATCTATGTGGGTAAACGCTACAACCAACAAGAAAACATCGTCTACAACTACACCCAGCCGTGGTATACGCACGATTTGTCGCTTTCGGGCGCATGGCGCATCAACAAAATCAGACTCAAGGCCACGCTCGAAATCAACAATCTGCTGGGGCAAGACTATGACGTGATACTCAACTACCCCATGCCCAAACGCAACTACCGCGCCAGCATCGTTGTAGAATACTGAAAAAGTGAGAAATTAGAAATGAGGAGTGATGCGGCAAAGCCGCAATTTTCAGAGCAAAGACTTTTTAATTATTCAATTATCTAATTTCCAATTATTTAATCAAT
>CAVKQB010000002.1:0-88849 GCA_963658575.1 Leyella stercorea
GCATAGTTCAAACAAGTTTGACTCTGCCCTCACTTATCGAAAAAATTCTTAATTCTTAATTAAATTTGAGCCCCTCCGCTTCGCTCGTCCCCTTGCAAAGGGGACAGGTTCGCGCCCAACAACAACTACTAATTACTCACTACTAATTACTCACTAAATTTAGAATTTGTAGCGGAAGCCGACGCTCACCAATTCTTTGAACTGCAAGCGCGGATCTTTGCCGTCGGGTAGCGTGATGGTGGAGTCGTAGCGCGGATTGAGCGACACACGCGCCGACAAAAAGCGGTTGATGATGAAGTTGCCAATGATTTCCCAATCGGCTTCGACGCCCTTGTAGTTGGTGTAGAGCGAGAACGTGGTTTCAATCTTCACCTCGCGCACGAAACTGTGTTCCCACTTTATCTTGATTTTGCTACCAAAATCGTTTTTGGTCTTCTGCCCTGCCGGAATGCCCTGTTTATCGGCAATGCTCTCGCTCACGCCGTGGCGATGCGTGGTGTCGGCCACGTGCAGCATTTTGTACGAAATCGGCAACAATTGCACCGACAACTCCTTTTTGTATTTGAAATCGAAGCCCAGCGACAGCCCAACCCGCAGCGGCGAAAACGGCCCCGTAACACGTTCGTAGGAGTTTTTGACGTAGGTGTTGAACAGCGGCGTGGACAATTCGAAATCGGCCGAATAGAACCACGTTTTGCTCTTGAAGGCACGAACGCCAAGTTTCGAGGTCAGTTTTATGAGGTCGTCGTTGGTACGAAAGGTGCGCAACGTGTCCGAAGCCGCCGTGTTGAAACTGAATTTTGCATCTAACTGGCTGTTCCACTGCACTTTATCCGACGTGTAATCGACCTTGCCTTTGAAAAAGAAATAGGCCGTCATGCTGCTTTCGCCGCCGGTGTACCAGTTGCTCGAATAGTAGTTTTGCGAAAATTGTACCTGCACGTCGCCACTGTATTCCCACGGCGATTTGTTGGGTTTCAGTTTGGCCAGTTTGTCGATTTTGACGGTCGGCACGTCCACCACATTCACCTTGTCGCGGCTGGCTTGCGCACGGCGGCGGCGAATCTCGTCGATGTTGGGCAGTTGCGATTCGTGATAGACAAACACGTCGGGGGCGGCACGAAAAGCCTCGGCTTGTGCGCGTTGGCGCAGACGTTCCCTCTCGTCGGCCGGCTCGGAGCGGTGCACGGCCACCCATTCGTCGATAAACAGTGGATTGATCAGTGCACGCTCGGCAGCGCACCGACGGATTTCGGCCAATTCGTCGGCACTAATCAACGGCACGACAGCAAGCGTATCGGGCGAAACTGACACCGTATCTGCTTGATTTACAGTAATTTGCAGCGTATCAGAATTGATCGGCTCACTTTGCGGCGCAGCGTTCTGTTCTACAACTGTTTGCGTTGTATCGGCAGCGGCGACAATTGTTTGCAGCGTATCTTCCTGATTGACAATCGGTTGTGCGACAAGCGTATCGGGTTCGACGGTGCCATCGGGCAGCGAATCGACCACGGCATACTGTTCGAGCCACGCATCGAGTTCGGCATCGCTCACGGTTGGGATTGTGTCGGCTTCCTGCGCCCAAAGCACGACAGCCGCCAGCAAAAAAGCCGTTGTCAATCCCCAAAATTTCATTCTAAATCGGTGTCGTCGTATTTGGCAAACAGAAAATCGTTGTACGGGAAGCGCGTAACGTGAATCTGTTTCACGCGGTCGTAGAGCAGCCGTTTCAGCGCGTCGATATTCTCTTTGCGCTGCGCCGAGATGAATATGCAGTCGTTGCCGAGTTTGGCCATCCACATGCGCTGCAATTCGTCGAGACTGTAGTTTTCGCGCCGTTTTTCGCCAAGGTCGTCGGCCTCTTGCGGCGTGTAGGTAAACGCATCTATCTTGTTGAAAACCAAGATGGTAGGTTTTTGTTCTTTGGTTATTTCGGCCAAGGTAGCGTTCACCACTTCGTATTGTTCTTCGAAATTCGGGTGCGAAATATCGACGATATGCACCAGCAGGTCGGCTTCGCGCACCTCGTCGAGTGTCGATTTGAACGACTCGATGAGATTGGTGGGCAGTTTGCGTATGAATCCAACCGTGTCGGTGAGCAGAAACGGCAGGTTGTCGATGATAACTTTGCGCACGGTGGTGTCGAGCGTGGCGAAGAGTTTGTTTTCGGCGAACACATCGCTTTTGCTCAGCAGGTTCATCAGGGTCGATTTGCCCACGTTGGTGTAGCCCACCAACGCCACGCGCACCATTTTGCCGCGATTTTTGCGTTGCACGGCTTTTTGCCTATCGATGGCGGCCAACTGCTGTTTGAGCAGCGAGATTTTGTTCAAGATGATGCGCCGGTCGGTTTCTATTTGCGTTTCGCCGGGACCGCGCATACCGATGCCACCGCGCTGGCGTTCGAGGTGCGTCCACAGGCGCGTGAGGCGTGGCAGCATGTATTGACATTGCGCCAGTTCCACCTGCGTTTTGGCGTGCGCCGTCTGTGCGCGTTTGGCAAAGATGTCGAGAATGAGGCTGGTGCGGTCGAGCACCTTCAGTTTCAACTCCTTTTCGATGTTGCGCAGTTGCAGCGGCGACAGTTCGTCGTCGAAAATGACCATGCCCACCTCGTCGTGTTCGACAACGAAGGCGCGGATTTCGTCCAGTTTGCCCTGCCCCACGAAGGTGCGCGGATTGGGATAGTCGAGCCGCTGCACAAAGCGTTTCACGGGCAGTGCGCCAGCCGTTTCGGCCAAAAACGCCAATTCATCGAGGTACTCGTTCGAGCGTTCCTCGTTCTGCTGCGGCGTAATCAAACCGACCAAAAGCGCATTTTCGGCATATATTTCAGTTTCGCGTTTTTCCAAAATAGAAGAGAATTATTGCTTATTTGAAAATTTGAAGATTTGAAGATTTGAAGATTTGAAAATTAATTGGATAATTGATTCATCGCACCCAACAACTCCTAAATCCTCACTACTAATTCCTAATTCCTAACTGCTCACTACTAATTTCTCACTGCTAATTATCAATTCGTCCCGGGTAGGCTTCGAGGGCTTTTTGCAGCACGATCAGGGCTTTGCGCAACTCCTCTTTTTCGAGCACATAGGCGATACGCACCTCGTTGCGGCCATATTCCGACGACGTGTAGAAGCCCGAAGCCGGCGCCATCATCACAGTTTGACCGTCGTAGTCGAAATCGGAGAGCAGCCACGCGCAAAACTTGTCGCTGTCGTCGATGGGCAGTTTGGCCACAGTGTAGAACGCTCCCATCGGTATGGGCGAATAGACGCCCGGAATGCGGTTCAGCCCGTCGATAAGGAATTTGCGGCGTTCCACATATTCGCCATACATTTCGTCGAGATATTCGTGGGGCGTGTCCATCGACGCTTCGGCCACAATCTGACCGAGCAGCGGCGGACTGAGGCGCGCTTGGCAAAACTTGATGACGCTCTCGTGCACCGTCTTGTTTTTGCACACCAAAGCACCGATACGAATGCCGCATTCGCTGTAACGCTTTGATACAGAATCGATTAGAATGACGTTATTTTCGATGCCGTCCAAGTGAAACGCCGAAATGTAGGGCGCGCCGGTGTAGCAAAATTCGCGGTAAACCTCGTCGGAAAAGAGGTACAGGTCGTATTTTTTCACCAAATCGCGGATTTGGTTCATCTCTTTGCGCGTGTAGAGGTAGCCCGTCGGGTTGTTCGGGTTGCAGATGAGTATGCCTTTGGTTTTGGGCGTTATCAGTTTTTCAAATTCCGACACGGGCGGCAGCGCGAATCCCTCGTCGATCGACGAAACGACGGGTTTCACCACGGCTCCAGCCGCAATGGCAAACGCCGTGTAGTTGGCGTAGGCTGGCTCTGGCACAATGATTTCGTCGCCTGGGTCGAGGCAACTCATGAAGGCGAACTGCACCGCTTCCGAGCCGCCGGCCGTTACGATGATATCGTCGACGCTGACATCGATATTGAAACGGCTGTAGTAGTTCAGCATCTTCATGCGCAGACTTTTGAAACCGTCGCTCGGGCTGTATTCGAGCACCGTGCGGTCGATGTGTTTCAGCGCATCGAGGCCAATTTGCGGCGTTTTCAAGTCGGGCTGCCCGATGTTGAGGTGATACACTTTTACGCCACGGGCTTTGGCTTTGTCGGCCAGCGGCGCAAGTTTGCGAATAGGCGATTGCGGCATCAGCAGGCCGCGTTGCGAAGGTGTTGGCATAATTTTAGTGTGAAAGTATGAAAGTGTGAAAGTGTGAAAGTGTGAAAGTATGAAAGTATGAAAGTGTGAAAGTATGAAAGTATGAAAGTATGAAAGTATGAAAGTATGAAAGTTTATAAAGTTTATAAAGTGAAAAGTGTATAAAGTGGAAAGTTGATTGGTTAATTGATGATTTAGGCGTTTCGGTTACCGACAATTTGAAATCTGAAATTACTCATTGTCAATTAAAAACACTCCTAACTCCTAACTCCTCATTTCTCATTTCTAATTGCTAACTCCTCATTACTAATTGCTAATTTCTCACTGCTCACTAATTATAGACTCTGACATCGTAGCCCGAAACGTAGATGCTGTATTGGCGCATCGGGCTTTTGCACTTGTCGGTGGTGGGATAGCCGCGCCCGTAGGCAATGTCGAACTCGGCGCCGCACTTGGTACAAATGGCCTTGCCCACGATGCTATCGACATTGAGGCGCACCTGCGGATCGACCTCGTTGGGACAAGCCAAATCGAACGCCACGAATGTATTTTCTTCGTCGAAACTGTGAAAAACCACCACGCCGCCATAACCCAAGTATTGGTTGTCGTATTTCGGCTTGATAAATGTAGCCACACCGCCCATGGCGTTCAACTGCGGCTCGTCGCGCAGAATGTTGAACTCGAGATTCACCTTCGTCGAAGGAATGGAGGTGGTCGTCTGATTTTTGCAACCGGCAAACGCCAGCATCAGCATCGACAAAATAGCAATGTGGCACGTTCTGTTCAAAGTATCGGCAACAATTTTGTGAGATGAATTCCGTTCGAGCCTTTCACCAATATCGTCTTGTCGGTCAGTGGGTTGCGCTGCAAATACGCCTGCAAATCATCGACAGTAGCAAAGGTGGCAAACCTCGTTTCCGAAACTTGTGCAAATTGCGTGCCGACCAAAAACACCTGCTCGAAATCGGCTTGGGCGAGAAAATCGACGATTTTGCGATGTTCGTCGCGGCTTTGCGCCCCAAGTTCGAGCATATCGCCAAGAATCGCCACCTTGTGCGGCAACTGCATGGCGGCAAAATTTTCGAGGGCGGCCATCATACTCGTGGGATTGGCGTTGTAGGCATCGACCACCAGACGGTTGTGCGCCGTTTCGACAAACTGCGAGCGGTTGTTTTGCGGCACATACGTTTCGAGCGCACGGCAAATGGCCTGCTCGCTCACGCCGAAATGCAGTCCGACAGTGGCCGCCGCCAACATATTTTCGGCGTTGTATATGCCCACGAAATGCGTTTCCACACGGTGATTTTCGCCATTTTTTCGGTGCCAATCGAGCGTTACGAACGGCGAGCAATCGGCCACGCTGCCCTGCACGTCGGCATCGGCATCGAGTGCATACGACGTGAGTTCCAATCCGTGCGCAATGCTTTTGAGCAGTTCGTTTTTGGCATTGATGAAGGCGTGTCCGCCGTGTGCGCGCAGAAAATCGTAGAGTGCGCCCTTGGTTTTCAGCACGCCTTCGAGCGAGCCGAAGCCTTCGAGATGTGCCTTGCCCACGTTGGTTATCAGGCCGCAATCGGGGCGAACGAGTTCCACTAAATCAGCAATTTCGCCTGGGTGATTCGCGCCCATCTCCACCACCGCCATCGTGTGTTCGTTGGTCAGGCCAAGCAACGTGAGCGGCACACCGATGTGGTTGTTGAAGTTGCCCTGCGTGTAATGTACGTTGAACTTTTCGCCAAGCACGGCCGCCACAAGTTCCTTGGTTGTGGTTTTGCCGTTGGTGCCAGTGATGCCCACCACGGGAATGCCCAACGTCTCGCGGTGCATGCGCGCCAACTGCTGCAGCGTTTGCAACACATTTTCCACCAACAGCGTGCGTTCGCTGGTGGCGTATTCCGCCTCGTCGACCACGGCGTAGGCGCAACCTTTGTTGAGCGCAGCCTGCGCAAAGCGGTTACCGTCGAACGAGTCGCCCTTCAAAGCGAAAAAGACGGAATCGGCTGGGCAGACGCGACTGTCGGTCGTAACCTGCGGATGTGCGCAAAAAATTTTATAAAGTTCTGATAATGAAATCATTGAGATAATAGTTTCTGTGTTTCTCGCGTTGTGCGCTGTTTCTATGTTTTAAGAGAAAAACCAAGATTTTTGCGCCATGTGTAAATGGTTTTCGTCAGAGTTTTGATTCGCTGCTCACTTCTTATTTTTCACTCTTTCTTTTTCAAATTCTCTGGCGAATCCCACGCCACATTGTAGGGAATTTCGGGTTCGCGGCGTTCTACACCGTAAATAGTGCGGAAAATCTCCTCCTCTTCGTCGGGCATGGTGCGCTCGGTTAGGGGAATGTCGAGATTGCGGTGCGTGATGGTTTCCACACGGTTTTCGGGTTTATTCAGCTCTTCCCACAGCGCATCTTTCAGCGCATCGAGCCCCAAGCCCGACACCGACGAGAAAAAGAGCGTGCGCACATCGTGCGGCAGTTTTTCGCGCATCTGCGCCATCATGTTTTCGTCTATCATATCGCATTTCGACACGGCCAAAATGCGCTGTTTTGCCACCAATTCGGGGTTGTATTTTTCCAATTCGTGTAGCAGAATGCGGTACTCGCGTTCGATGTCGTCGCTGTCGGCCGGCACCAGAAAGAGCAAGATGGCGTTGCGCTCGATGTGGCGCAAAAAGCGCAGTCCCAAGCCTTTGCCCTCGGCCGCGCCTTCGATGATGCCAGGGATATCGGCCATGCAAAACGATTGGCTGTCGCGGTACGACACAATGCCCAGATTCGGCACCAGCGTGGTGAATGGATAGTCGGCAATTTCGGGTTTTGCTGCCGAAACCACCGACAGCAGTGTCGATTTGCCGGCATTGGGGAAGCCCACCAAGCCCACGTCGGCCAAAACTTTCAACTCCAATATGATGGTGCGCTCCACACGCGGTTCGCCGGGCTGCGCATAACGCGGCGTTTGGTTGGTAGCCGAGCGGAAATGCCAATTGCCAAGGCCGCCGCGACCGCCTTTCAGCAGGACGATTTCCTGTTTGTCGTCGGTGATTTCGGCGAGAAACTCGCCCGTGTCGCCGTCGTAGGCTATCGTGCCGCACGGCACTTCGATGATTTTGTCGTCGCCATTTTTGCCGAAACTACGGCTTTCGCCGCCACCTTCGCCATCGCCAGCAAAGACGTGGCGCGCATATTTCAGGTGCAGCAGAGTCCAATAGTTTTTGTTGCCGCGCAAAATGACGTGTCCGCCACGACCGCCGTCGCCGCCGTCGGGACCGCCTTTGGGCATATATTTGGCACGATGCAGATGCGCCGAACCTGCGCCGCCCTTGCCCGAACGACAAAAAATCTTCACATAATCTACAAAATTGGAACTTGGCATGATATAAAAGAGTGAGAAAGTGAGAAAGTGAGAAAGTGTGAAAGTGTGAAAGTGTGAAAGTGTGAAAGTGTGAAAGTGTGAAAGTGAGAAAGTATGAAAGTATGAAAGTGTGAAAGTTATTTGAAATTTGAAATCTGAAATCTGAAATTGATTAAATAATTGGAAATTAAACAATTAGATAATTAAAAAGTCTTTGCTCTTTACTCTTTGTTCTCTCACCTATAACCTCTAACCTCTAAACTATAACCTACAACCTTTCTCGCCAATGAGTTGAACGATTTTCTGGAAGTATTCGTCGATGGTGGTGCAGTTGTCCACGGCAGCGTAACGCCCCGTCGCTTTGTAGAATTCGATGACGGGCATCGTTATTTCGTGGTAGATTTGCAGCCGTTTGCGGATAACCTCCAGCGTGTCGTCGGCGCGGCCGGAACTCTGCCCACGTTTCAGCAGCCGGTCGATGAGCAGCGGCTCGTCCACGCGCAGGTCGAGCATCAGCGTGAGTTTTTTGCCGTGGTCGGCCAGCAGTCGGTCGAGTGCCTCGGCTTGCGCCACGGTGCGCGGAAATCCGTCGAAAATGAATCCGTTGCAATTGGCTTTCTGTTCGTCGATTTTTGCGCTTATCATCTTCACTATCAGGTCGTCGGGCACAAGATTTCCCTTCGAGATGAGTGCGTCGGCAAATTTGCCAATCTCGGTGCCGCGTGCAATCTCGTCGCGCAGCATATCGCCCGTCGAAAGGTGTGTCAGATTGTATTTTTTCACAATCAGTTCGCTCTGCGTGCCTTTGCCGGAGCCTGGTGCCCCGAAAATCACAATGTTCAACATAATCGGCTCGTTTTTATAGTTGATTTTAACTTGCAAAGTTACGAAAAACTTTCCATTCTACCTAATTTTTGAAAATTCGCCGAAAAAAGTGTATCTTTGTAGATTGAAATTGATTGCATTTTCACGATGAAGAAAATCGACTTTTCGAAAAAGATTCTGCGCCGTGCGTTGCGTGTGCTGCTGTTTATCGGTTCGGCGGCGTTGGTCTACGAGTGTGTGCCGCATCAGGTTACGCACTTCGACCGCCAGTTTATGCTGGGCAAGCCTTGGCCGCACGAACTGCTGACCGCCGAGTTCGACTTCCCGATATACAAAGACGAGAGCGAGCTGAAGCGCGAGCAGGACAGCGTGATGCGCCTTTTTGTGCCCTACTTTGCCATCGACCAGCGCATGGGCGACGTGCAGGCGGAAAAATTCGTGCAGACCGACACACACTTGTCGAAAATCGGCAAAAACCGCATAGCAAAAGCCTTGCGCGACATCTACGCCGTGGGCATCATGCAGGCCAAAGACCAGCGCGAACTCGCCGCCTACGGCATTGCGCGCGTATCGCTCATCGACAGCAACCTTGTGGCACACGAGACCGATTTCGGCAGCATCTACACCAGCCGCACCGCCTACGATGCACTGTGCAAAACAAGCGGTGTGGACGAGAAAAAGGTGCGCGATGCCAACCTCAACCGCTTTTTGGTGGCCAATCTCGCCTACGACCAAAACAAATCGGAACTGGTGAAGAGCGAACTGTTGGCCTCCATCTCGCCGACGGCCGGCATGGTGCAGGCGGGCGAACGCATCATCGACCGAGGCGAAATAGTTGACTACCACACCTACAAAATACTCAATTCGCTGAAAATCGCCACGGAGCAAAAGACCGAATCAGACCACAACATCGGCTGGATAGTGGCTGGCAAAGTGCTGCTCATCGTCGGGCTGCTGCTGCTGTTTTTCCTCTATCTGCACCTGTTCCGCCCGCGCATATTCAACTCGAACCGCGACATTCTGTTCATCATGTGCATGGTGATTGGTATGATAGGGCTTACGTCGCTCACGGTCAATTGCACCGATTTGAGCATCTACATCGTGCCATTTGCGCTACTGCCGATAATCGTGCGCACATTTTTCGACTCGCGCACGGCGCTTTTTGCGCACATCATCACGGTGCTGATAACCTCGTTCATGGCACCGCAGCCGTTTGAATTTCTGCTGCTGCAAATCACCGCCGGCATGACCGTAGTCTCGAGTCTGAAAGAGATGACGCAGCGTTCGCAGTTTGTGCGCACGGCGTTGCTCGTGTTTGTCTCGTACTCGGTAGTATTCCTTTCGGTTACGCTCATTCGCGACGGTTCGCTGGCCGACATCGACTGGTGGATATTCGCCATATTTGCCGTCAATTCGCTGCTGCAGATGCTGGCCTACGCGCTCATATTCATTTTCGAGAAGATATTCGGCTTTTTGTCGAACATGACGTTGGTCGAACTCTCGAACACCAACAACAAACTGCTGATGGAATTTTCGGGCAAAGCCCCGGGCACCTTCCAGCACGCCTTGCAGGTGTCGAACCTTGCCGCCGAGGCCGCCGCACGCATCAACGCCAACACGCTATTGGCACGCACGGGCGCACTCTACCACGACATCGGCAAGATGGTCAATCCGCTCTGCTTCACCGAAAACCAGATATCGGGCATCAATCCGCTGGAAAAGATGTCGCCCGAAGATGCCGCGCAAACCATCATAGGCCACATAGCCAACGGCGTGAAGATAGCCGACAAATACAAACTGCCCAACCGTATCAAAGCGTTCATACTCACGCACCACGCCGAGAGCAAAACCGCCTATTTCTACAACACGCTCAAAAATCAGCATCCCGATTTGGAAATCGACGAATCGAAATTCACCTATCCCGGCCCGAAGCCCGGCAGCAAAGAGACCACCATCGTCATGATGGCCGATGCCGTGGAAGCCGCCTCGCGCAGCCTGAAAAACTACGACGAGAGCAGCATCGACGCGCTTGTGGAGCGCATCATCGACGGGCAGATAGCCAACGGCTCGTTCAAAAACTCGCCCATCACCTTCCGCGATGTGGAGCAGATAAAGGCCGTTTTCAAGGAAAAACTGAAAAGCATTTACCATTCGCGCGTCAGCTACCCCACGCTGAACGAGCCAAAACAAAATTGACACACCGTGCGCAGCAATACTCTGAAAAAACAGCGTGGCGCGATTGCCGTCGTGGCACTCACAGTACTTGTGGCACTGCTGCCGCTCATGCCGTTTGTGCGCCTCGATCTGACCTCCGAAAAGCGTTTCAGCATCGCCGAGCAGAGCAAAACACTGATGCGCAACCAAGAAAAACCTATCACCATCACGTTTTATTCGGGCGGCAACATCGATGCCAACTTTGCGCGGCTCAACCACGCCGCCGCCGAACTCATCGACGAGTTGAACGCCTTTGCCCGCACACGCATGCGCTACCGGTTTGTCAATCCGTCGGAAGCCAGCAGCGACACCGAACGGCAAAAACAGTACTACGCACTCGAACAGCGCGGATTGCGTGGCATGTCGGTGGCCGCACGCGATGCCGACGGGTGCATCACGCAGAATATCGTGTTCCCGTGGGCCGAAGTGGCCTGCACTGGCGACACCATGGCTGTGTGTCTGTTACAGCCCGACAATAGGCGCAGCGGCGAAGAGGGCATCAATCGTGCCATCGAAAATCTGGAGTTTGAATTTACCGATGCTATCCGCATTCTCAGCAAAAACGAGGTAGAAAAAATCGCTTTCATCGAAGGACATGGCGAACTGGCCGAAGAGGAGGTTTATGCTGCATCGGAGGCCTTCAGTCGCTACTTTCAGATAGACCGCGGCACCATCGGCAACGACGCCGCCGTTCTGTCGGACTACAAAGCGATAATCGTGGCGAAGCCCACGCAGCCATTCGCCGAAAAAGACAAATACGCCATCGACCAATACATCATGAACGGCGGTCGTGTGCTGTGGCTCATCGACGGTGTGCAGATGCAGCACGACGCGCTCACCAAAGGCGAATCGGCCACGCTCATTCCGCTCGACGTGAATCTGCAAGACCAACTCTTTCGCTACGGTGTGCGCATCGGCAACGATGTGGTGCAGGACGTGCAATGCGCCTACCGTCCGGTCAACATAGCCACGCCCACCGAACAGCCGCAGTTCGAACCCGTGCCGTGGTTCTACGAACCGTTGCTGCTCACATCGCCCAACTCGCCCATCACGCGCAACCTGCTGCAAGTGAAAGCCGATTTTGCCTCGACACTCGACTTCACAAACAACGCCGACACCAACGTGCGCAAAGAGATATTGCTGATAACATCGAACGCCACGCATGTGAGCCAAACGCCCTGCATCGTCAGTCTGCAGCAACTCATGACCGACGCGTACACCGAAAACTACTGGTTCACGCGCTATCAACCTGTGGCTGCCCTGCTCGAAGGCACCTTCACGTCGATATTTCCATCGCGGAGCCGCCCTGCGCCGCACGACATTGCCAACCCACTGCCCCACCGCGACCAAAGTGTGCCGACGCGCATGCTCGTAGTGGCCGACGGCGACATCGTGCGCAACGAGTTGGAACAGACCTCGCAGGGCTGGCGCGTGCTGCCGCTCGGCTACGACCGCACAACACGCCAAACCTTTGGCAACCGCGATTTTCTGCTCAATGCGCTGCTCTACCTCACCGAGGAAGAGGATTGGATGTCGCTGCGCAACCGCCAATTCAAATTGCGGCTTCTCAACAACATCGCCGTATCGACCAACCGACGCTTGTGGCAGACGGCCAATATGCTCGTGCCGATAGTCGCGCTGTTGGCTGCAGCAGGCATAAATTTCGCCGTACGCCGCCGTCGAAACGCCCCGAAACGCTGAAAAAGCCGCCCCAATCGAGCGCAAAAACGGGCTGAAAAACCTCTTTCGGCGCGCAGCAAACAACTGAAAATCAGCAGAATAAAACATTTGCACCATTTTTTTGCGCCATTATTTGCTGGTGTAAAAAAAAGGCATTAACTTTGCAGTCGCAAAAACGACCGCCGAAAAGTCGCTTTTGGCCCATTCGTCTATCGGTTAGGACGCAAGATTTTCATTCTTGAAAGAGCAGTTCGATTCTGCTATGGGCTACAAACTAAACGCATAAAATTTGTTATAATGGCAAATCACAAATCATCAATCAAAAGGATTCGTCAGACAGAGAAACGCCGCTTGAGCAACAGATACTACGCACGCACCGCCCGCAACGCTGTGCGCGAATTGCGCGCCACCACCGACAAAGCCGCCGGCGGCGAACTGCTGAAAAAAGTAGCGTCGATGCTGGACAAACTGGCCAAACGCCATATCATTCACAAAAACAAAGCCAGCAATCTGAAGTCGAAACTCACGTTGCACGTCAATAAATTGGCGTAAGCACGAGATTATTCTGTAAGAAATTGAAACTCTTCCCGTTTTCGGGGAGAGTTTTTTTTGGTATATTTGCAAACAAAATACCGAAAAACATGGAACACACCAATCTGAAAGCGTGGGCAGACAGCGACAAACCGCGCGAAAAACTGCTAAGTCGCGGCACCATCGCCCTGAGCGACACCGAACTGCTGGCCATACTGCTGCGCACCGGCACGCGCGACGAAACCGTGGTAGAACTTGCGCGGCGCATACTCGCATCGGTGCAGAACAACCTCGACGAACTCGGCAAACTCGACGTGAACGCGCTCTGCAGCAACTTCAAAGGCATCGGTCAGACCAAAGCCGTTACACTCATTGCCGCGCTGGAACTTGGGCGCAGACGCAAAACCGCAGAGGCATTGGAGCGGCCGCAAATAGGCAATAGCGACGACGTAGCGCAGCAGTTTCAGCCGTTGCTGGCCGACCTGCCGCACGAAGAATTTTGGGTGATGACCCTCAACCAGCGGCACCGCGTAATCGACACGCGCTGTGTGGGCAAAGGTGGCGTGAACGCAACCCTCGTCGATAAGAAAATAGTGCTGAAAATGGCCATCGAGCAGTTGGCGAGCGCGATAGTGCTCTGCCACAACCACCCCAGCGGCAACCTGCAGCCCAGCCCCAACGACACCCAACTGACGCGACAGATAGCCGACGCCTGCCGATTGCTCGACATTCGGCTGCTTGACCACGTCATCATTGGCGGAAAGTGGCACTACAGTTTTGCCGACAACGGGCTGCTTTAGCAAAAACGGGCGCGTGCGGCCTGTTCCTATTTTCACGCCCTCCGACATGCGCACTTTCAAACTAAATTCGTATCTTTGCAAGTTATAATCATCATCAAACAAACATCGCATTGCAATGAAAACAGACACCTTTTCGCATAGGCACATCGGCATCACCGAGCGCGATTTGCCCCACATGCTCGAAACCATCGGCGTGAAATCGGTCGATGAACTCATCGAACAAACCATTCCGGCAGCAATCCGCCTGAAACGGCCGTTGCACCTGCCAGCGGCCATGAACGAACACGAATTTGCGGCGCACATTCACGCCATCGCGCAAAAGAACCGCTTGGCCGACAACTACATCGGACTCGGTTACTACGGCACCACCACGCCTGCCGTGATTCTGCGCAACGTATTCGAAAATCCCGTTTGGTACACCTCGTACACGCCCTATCAAGCCGAGATATCGCAAGGCCGCTTGGAGGCGTTGCTCAATTTCCAGACCATGATTTCGGACTTGACCGCCCTGCCGCTGGCCAACTGCTCGCTGCTCGACGAAGCCACAGCCGCTGCCGAAGCCATGACCATGATGTACAACCTGCGCGACCGCGACCAAGTGAAAACGGGCGTAAACAGACTTTTTGTCGACGAAAAACTGTTCCCGCAAACCATCGACGTGTTGCGCACACGCAGTCTGCCGCAGGGCATCGAACTGCTGATAGGCGACTGGCGCACCTTCGACTTCGGCACGCCCCTGTTTGGTGCCATCGTGCAATATCCCAACAGCGACGGCGTGATATGCGACTACCGCGCATTCGCCGAAAAATGCCACGCCAACGGCGCAAGAATCGCTGTTGTAGCCGACATTTTGGCACTTACGCTACTCACGCCGCCAGGCGAATGGGGAGCCGACATCGCCGTGGGCAGCACGCAACGTTTCGGCATGCCGCTCTACTTTGGCGGTCCGTCGGCAGGCTACATGGCCACGCGCGACGAATACAAACGCTCGATGCCAGGGCGCATCATCGGCATATCGAAAGATGCCAACGGCAAACCTGCGCTACGCCTTGCGCTGCAAACGCGCGAGCAACACATCAAACGCGAAAAAGCCACGTCGAACATCTGCACGGCGCAAGCCTTGCCAGCCATCATGGCCGGATTCTACGCCGTTTGGCACGGCAACGACGGTCTGCGCGAAATAGCGATGAACACGCACGTGAAAGCCGCGCTCGCCGCCAACGAACTGACAAAACTCGGCTGCCGCCAACTGAACGAAAACTTCTTCGACACGCTGCGCATAGCCCTGCCCGAAGGCGCATCGGTGGAACGGCTACGCAAACTATCGGAAGCGAATTTGGTCTATTTCCGCTATTTCGACAATGGCGAAATCGGCATCAGCACCGACGAAACCACCAGCACCAACGGCATCGCAAAAATCGTGGCGATATTTGCCAACATACTCGGCCGAGAGATGCCCACCTCGTTCGACGGCATCAAAAGCGTGGCGATGCCCAAAGAGTTGCTGCGCCACACGCCCGCGTTGCACCACGAAGTTTTCGAGCGTTACCACAGCGAAACCGAGATGATGCGCTACATCAAAAGCCTCGACCGCAAAGACATTTCGCTCACGCAATCGATGATTTCGCTCGGCTCGTGCACCATGAAACTGAACGCCGCCGCCGAAATGCTGCCGCTCAGTTGGCCTGAATTTACGGGCATTCACCCATTTGCGCCGAAAGAGCAGACCGCCGGTTATCAGGAAATCATCGAAAATCTTTCCGATTACCTGTGCGAGATAACCGGTTTTGCCGCCTGCACGCTGCAACCCAATTCGGGCGCGGCTGGCGAATACACAGGTTTGATGACCATACGCCGTTATTTGGCGGCCAACGGCGGCGGCCAGCGCAACATCGTGCTGATTCCCGCCTCGGCGCACGGCACCAATCCGGCCAGCGCAGTACAAGCAGGATTCAGTGTGGTTGTCGTGGCTTGCGACGAGCATGGCAACGTCGATTTGAACGACCTGAAAGCCAAAGCCGCTGAACACAAAGACGACCTCGCCGCGCTGATGATAACCTACCCTTCGACACACGGCATATTCGAGCCGGAGATAGTAGAGATTTGCAACACCATACACAGCGTAGGCGCGCAAGTCTATATGGACGGTGCCAACATGAATGCGCAAGTAGGCTTGACCTCGCCTGGAGCGATTGGCGCCGATGTGTGCCACTTGAATCTGCACAAAACATTTGCTAGTCCGCACGGAGGCGGCGGTCCTGGCGTAGGTCCCGTATGCGTGGCCAAACATTTGGTCGACTACCTGCCGCACCACAACTTTACCGATGCCGCCAATCCGAACACCGCCGTGGCGGCCTCGCCTTGGGGAAGCGCAGGCATACTGCCAATCACCTACGCCTACATACGCATGATGGGCGCACAAGGGCTGACCGAAGCCACAAAAATGGCCATTGTGAGTGCCAACTATCTCGCCAAACGCTTGGAAAACGACTACGGCATCGTCTATACGGGCAAAACTGGTCGTGTGGGACACGAGATGATACTCGACTGCCGCCACTTCAAAGCCGAGACCGGCATCGACGAGAACGACATCGCCAAACGCCTGATGGATTTCGGGTTTCATGCGCCCACGCTCTCGTTTCCCGTGCACGGCACACTGATGATAGAGCCGACCGAGAGCGAGCCGCTAACCGAACTCGACCGTTTTGTAGAGGCGTTGCTCGTCATTCGCGACGAGATAGACGACGTGGCCTTCGGCCGCATCGACCACGACGACAATCCGCTGAAAAACGCGCCGCACCCCGACTATGTGCTTATGGCCGACGCGTGGGCGCACCCCTACGGACGCGAAAAGGCAGCGTTCCCATTGCCTTGGGTGCGCGACAACAAGTTCCACCTTCCCGTGGCACGCGTAGACAACGGATGGGGCGACCGCAACCTGATTGCCTGCTGCGAAAAATAGTGAAATACCAATCAATAAACAATAAAACATGGATATAACGCAATTTTATTGGCTGCTCGGCGGTTTGGCTTTGGTCGGACTGATCGTTTTCGTGGCCTTGTACTTTGTCGATGCTGGCTACGGCAAGATGCGCACCGAAAAATGGGGACCCGCCATGAACAACAAACTCGGCTGGTTTCTGATGGAGGTGCCGGTGTTCATTGTCGTGCTGGCACTGTGGTTCACGTCGCCCTACGAGGTGGTGCGCCACGCGCCCTATTGGGTTTTTCTGCTCGTTTTCGAGTTCCACTACTTCCAACGCTCGTTCATCTTCCCGCTGTTGCTGAAGGGCAAAAGCAAAATGCCGATTGCCATCATGGCCATGTCGGTAGTTTGGAACCTGTTCAACGGCTACGTGCAGGGCTGGTGGCTGTTTCATCTTGCGCCGCAAGACCCGACCTACAGCCAACTCTACACGGCGGCGTGGCTCACCGACCCGCGATTCATCGTCGGCACGGCTGTGTTTGTCATCGGCTGGTGCATCAACATGCACTCCGACCACGTCATCAGGCACCTGCGCAAACCCGGCGACACCAAGCACTATCTGCCGAAAAAAGGCATGTACCGCTACGTAACCTCGGCCAACTATCTCGGCGAAATCACCGAATGGCTCGGTTTTGCCATACTCACTTGGTCGCTGGCCGGACTGCTGTTTTTCTGGTTCTCGTGTTGCAACCTCGTGCCGCGCGCCAACAGCATCTACCTGAAATACGAAAAAGAGTTCCCCGACGAATTCGACCGCAAACGCCTGAAACGCATTATTCCGTTCATCTATTGATGGCGAGCATCAATTATTTGAAGATTTGAAAATTTTTTCCAATAGTTTTATCTCTCACCATGACAACAAACAAACTCTTCACACCATACCAACTTGGTCCCATCACGCTACGCAATAGGTTTATCCGGTCGGCGGCGTTCGAAAATATGGCGCGCGACAACATGCCGACCCAACAACTGCAAGACTACCACGTGAGCGTGGCGCGCGGCGGCGTGGGCATGACCACGGTGGCCTACTGCGCCGTCGATTTAAGCGGTGTGTCGTTCGACGGACAACTCTATGTGCGCCCCGAAAGCCTCGCCGGCCTCAAACAACTGACCGACGCCATACACGCCGAAGGCGCAAAAGCCAGCATACAACTCGGCCACTGCGGCAATATGACGCACTTCTACACCTGCCACTGCATGCCCGTGAGCGCGTCGAACGGCTTCAACCTCTACTCGCCCACCATACACCGCCGCCTGAAAGTGGACGAAATCAAACGGCTCGTGAAAAAGTTCGGCGAGGCAGTCGATTTCTGCCGCGAGGCCGGTTTCGACTGTGTGGAGATACACGCTGGACACGCCTACCTCATCTCGCAGTTCATCAGTCCGCGCACCAACCACCGCCACGACCAGTACGGCGGCTCGTTCGAAAACCGCGTCCGTTTCCTCAACGAAGTGCTCGACGAGGTGATGCTGCACGCCAAGGACGACATGGCCGTACTGGTGAAAACCAACATGTGGGACGACTGCTGGCGCGGTAGCGACATTGCCGAAGGCATACGCGTGGCCAAGGAGATAGCCAAGCACCACGTGCACGGCATCGTGCTTTCGGGCGGCACAGTGAGCCGCTCGCCCATGACCATTTTGGGCGGCGCGATGCCCTACAAAACGCTGGCGCACTACATGCCGATGCGGTCGTTCTGGTGGCTCAAGGCCGCGCTCAACCTGCCCGGCGTAGCACCCGTGATGATGCCCACATCGCCCTTCAAGGAACTCTACTTCATGGACAAAGCCAAACTTTTTCTGAAAGAGATTACCGACGTGCCGCTGATTTACGTGGGCGGCGTGCAATCGGGCAAAAACTGCCAGCAAATTATGGACGAAGGCTTCGAACTATTCCAGATAGCCCATGTGCTGATAAAAGACCCCGATTTCGTGAAACATGTGCAGGCCAACCCCGACTACCACGCTGGCTGCGGCCGCTCCAACTACTGCGTTGGGCGCATGTACACGCTCGACATGAAGTGCCACGAATGCGTAGAGCGCGACGGCGAATGCATTCCCCGCCGCCTGAAAAAAGAGATCGCCAAACTCGAAGCCAACGCCAAAAGGAGCGTAGAAGAACAAGGAAAAATGGAACAACTATGAACGAGAATGATATTAATGTTGATAGTTTGTGGTTAATCCCAGAAAGAGATAAGCGCGGCAAACACGCCAATGTTTATCACGGAAATTTTGTGCCACAAATCCCCAACCAACTAATCAGGCGTTATACGCAAGAAAACGATTGCGTTCTCGATTTGTTTATGGGAAGCGGGACTACGCTGTTTGAGTGCGAAACCTTAAAGCGGAACTTTATTGGGTTCGACATTAACGATGAAATTATCAATTATGTTCAGTCGAAAATGCTCGATTGTGCTGATATCCAATTCTGCATCAACAATTGCGATGTAACCGATAGTGAAAATTTTGATAAATGCATTAAACAAAATTTTGAAACGCTAAACATTCCAAGTGTTGATTTTGTCATAGCACACCCACCCTATTTAGATATTGTAAAATTCACAGAAAACAGCGAAGATTTATCACACATTTCCGATCTAAATGTCTTTATTGATAAATTTACATCCGCAATGACAAATGCCCTAAGACACTTAAAGAAAAACAAATACTTTGCTATTGTTATTGGCGATGTTTATAAAAAAAGTGAAGTCATACCGCTTGGGTTCTACTTGATGAATAGTATAAAACAACATTTTAGTGTAAAGTTAAAAGGCATTATTGTAAAAAACATCGAAGGGAATAAGGGCAAATTAGGGACTTACAATATTTGGAAATATCGAGCTCTAAAAAGTGATTATTTTTTATTTAAACACGAATATATTTTTGTATTCAAAAAGGAGTTTTAACTATGGGCAAGAAAACACAAGTCGAACTATTTCTTGAATTAGCACAGCCCAACGAACAAGGAGTAAGTCGTTGGGTTGAAAAGACGGAATTTACTGGCGAATATAAAGATTTAATGTTTCAAAATGGCTGGTCTTGGGGGAGAAATAATGGAACATTAGCAAAGAGATTCATGCTTGAACGATTTCCCAAACACGGAGCAATTACAAAGGTAAGAACTATAGGATTTAATTCTCAAGAGTCATTCAATCAGGCCATTCGTAGCGACATTAAGAATTTTTACAAAAACAAAAACTGCGTCATGCTCGGCGTTTGTGGAACGTCAGTGAATACACGCATTGAGATTGACCACAAAGATGGGCGAAAAAATGACATGCGAGTTTCAGATATGACGACCCAAAAAATAGAAGATTTTCAGCCGTTATGCAAAGCAGCAAATGATGTAAAAAGACACATTTGCAAAAACTGCAAAGCCACAGACAAGCGTTGGAACGCAAAAAATATTCTTGGGAATCCGTATCCCTTTTATAAGGGTGATGAAAATTACACGGAAGAATTAGGGTGTGTTGGTTGTTATCAGTATGACCCAGTCGAATATAGGAAAGAATCAGCAAAACGCATAGCACAAGAGGCAAGTCAAAATACCACCGATTTTATTATGAAAAAATTATATGGAGAATATTAAAAATGACCACATATGTCTTTATTGTAGATGATAACACATTCAAATATCACCTTGAATATCTGTTCGCGGGAACTGGTGCAAAAGGCAAAAAGATTGATTTCAACAATTCATCAAAAACAAAATTGTATGCTGGGAGAAAGTTCGCAGGCGAAAATTCTCTCGTTGGTATGATGGCTGACGGTTGCCGTGTTAGGAAAGATGATAATATCATTTTTTATCTACAAGCGACACCCAAACACGTATGCCCCTGAAATACGTCGAATATGAGATCAAAAATGACAATTTATTTTTTACTAGTGTGGAGTATTAAAATATGAATTACATTGGTTCAAAACTGAAACTTTGTCAGAATTTTATTCCGTCGGTGATAAAATCTGTTTGTGGAGAGAATTTATCTCAAATGGTGTTCTGTGATATTTTTGCAGGAACTGGAATTGTTGGTAGGACATTTAAGACTTCTGTAAAAAAGGTTATATCAAACGATGTTGAGTATTATAGTTATGTACTCAATAAAAATTATATTGAAAACCATCTTGAACTTGAAAACAAACAACAATTTCTTGATGAATTAAATAATCTGCCGCTTATTGACAATGGATTTATTTACAAAAACTATTGTTTAGGTGGGAGTGGAGAACGGCAGTATTTTTCTGACGAAAATGGCAAACGCATCGACACAATGCGTGTTAAAATTGAAGAATTGAAAAACACTAGAAAAATTACGAACGAAATGTATTATTTCCTCCTTTGTAGCCTTTTGGAGTGTGCCGATAAAGTTGCTAATACAGCCTCTGTATATGGAGCATATTTGAAACATCTGAAGAAATCAGCACAAAAAACTCTGTTTTTAGAACCTGCCGAGTACGAAATAAATAATAATCGCCATCAAGTCTACAACAGAGATGCCAACCAACTTATTAACGAAATTGAGGGGGATATCTTATATCTCGATCCGCCTTACAACACGCGTCAATATGGCGCAAATTATCACTTACTCAATACAATAGCCGAATATAAGCCATTTGTTCCCAAGGGGAAGACGGGTTTAAGAGAATACACTCGTTCAAAGTATTGTACTGCAAACGTTGTTAAAACAGAATTTGAGAATTTGATTAAGAATGCTAATTTCAAATATATCTTTTTGTCGTATAACAATGAGGGCTTAATGACAATTGAAGATGTCAAGAATATTATGTCAAAATATGGGCATTATGATTTAGCGCAAACCGATTATCAAAGATTTAAGGCAGATTCCAATCGTTTTAATAAAGCCGATGCAACTATTGAATACTTGCATATTTTAGAGAAATAAAGTGTGTATTGCCAACTCGACGAATAAATTAAAATTCAGAAATATGAACGCACAAGAATCCTACAGCCCCGCTCTGGCGCACAACAAAGGCTATGTTTACATTCTTACCAACCCAAGTTTTCGCGAGGATTGGGTGAAAATCGGGAAGAGTTCGCGCCCCGTCGATGTGCGCTCGAAAGAGTTGGACAACACGGCCGTGCCGCTGCCTTTCGAGATTTATGCAACGCTCAAAACCGCCAAATACGAGCAGGTCGAGAAACTTGTCCACAAAACCATCGACCGGCTTACCGACCTGCGCATTCGCAAAAACCGCGAATTTTTCAACGTGAAACCCGACAAGGCGTTGGAGATTTTGAAAGACATTGCCGAGACCATCGACGATGCCGAAATCGACGAGATTCATCTGCACAAAAACACCTGCCAACCCATCGCTGTGGCGCACGAAGATGCCCCAACCTACGAGCAGAAGCCAAACGCCCAACTGGAAAAACGGCAACGCCCGCCGTTCAAATTCAGCATGGTGAATATCCCCATCGGAAGCACGGTGGTTTTCGTGCCAACCAACACCAAAGTACGCGTCGCAAGCGACAATCAAATCGAACACAACGGCACGCTGTATAAACTTTCGGCTTTCACGCACGACTTTATGCCAGCCGAAAAACGCAACGCCTCGGGCGCATACCAAGGTGCCAAGTATTTCAGTTACAACGGACAAATTCTCGACGACCTGCGCACGAAGATGGAAAATAATTCAATAACTGAATAACTGAAATTTTGCAAGTGATTTTATAAACGACTCAAAATTGCAAAAAACGCTTCCAATCTTTAATTAAACAATTGGAAATTAGATAATTAAAATCACTCCTCACTCCTAACTCCTAATTCCTAATTCACTAAAAAAATGTTAGCACTCGTTACAGGAGCATCGTCGGGCATCGGGCTGCAATACGCCACGCAGTTGGCGCGCGACTACCACACCGACCTGTTGCTCGTTAGCAATCAACAGCAGGAGTTGAACGACGTGGCCGCTGCGCTGTCGGAAACCTACGGCGTGAAAACGGTGGCGCACTACGCCGACCTCAGCCTGCCCGACGCGGCCGAACGGTTGCACGCCTTCTGCACCGACAACGACCTGCGAGTCGATATTCTGATAAACAACGCCGGCGTGTTCTTCTTCAATTCCTACGTCGAAACCGACATGCGCCGCATCGAACTGATGCTGAACCTGCACATGATAACCGTGGCCAAACTCTGCCGACTGTTCGGCGAAGAGATGTGCCGCCGCGGCAACGGCTACATCTTGAACATGTCGTCGATGAGCGCGTGGATGGCCATGCCGGGCATTCAGACCTACAACGCCACCAAAGCGTTCATCTACAACCTGAGCAAATCGCTGTGGTACGAGTTCCAGCCCAAAGGCGTGGGCATCACGGTGATGACCCCGGGCGCCGTCGATACTGCGCTGTTCGGCTTGAGCGACTACTGGCGGCGCGTAGCTGTGCGCCTCACGGTGAGCATTCCGCCCGAAAAACTGGTGCGCCGCGCACTGCGCAAGATGTTCAAAAAGAAAAAATCGGACATGCCGAGCGTCATCAACCACCTCTGCACGCCGCTGCTCAAACATACGCCCGATTGGCTCGTGTTTTTGGCAATAAAATTGGTCGGCAAATTCCAAAAATAGAAATTGCACAAACCGCTCCCAATCCTTAATTAAGTAATTGAAAATTAGATAATTGGGTGATTTATCTTGCGACTAATTGTTTCTGTGTATTTGGAGATTTGGTTATTTGTGGATTTGGTTATTTGGTCTTTTTTTAGAACATAGAACAAAGAATAAAGAACAAAGACAACTTGGGCGCGAACAATTCTTAATTCGCTGCGCGCATTTTTCTACGCTCGGCATAGTTCAAACGAGTTTGACTCTGCTTTCGCTTATCGAAAAAATTCTTAATTCTTAATTATTCATTCTTAATTGTATTAATCCCCTCCGTCGCTGCGCTCCTCGTCCCCCTATCCTCGCTGCGCTCGGCAGAGGGACAGAATTAAATGATTGAATTTTCAATTTGAAATCTGAAATTTGAAATTGCGAATCCGCCGCACCACTCCTCACTCCTCATTCCTCATTTCTAACTTCTAACTTCTCATTACTAACTACTAACTAAAAATGTTGGCACTCGTTACAGGAGCATCGTCGGGCATCGGGCTGCAATACGCCACGCAGTTGGCGCGCGACTACCACACCGACCTGTTGCTCGTGTCGAACCAAGAACGTGAGTTGAACGACGTGGCCGCCCATTTAGCCACGACCTACGGTGTGAAAGCGGTGGCGCACTATGCCGACCTCGGCCTACCCAACGCCGCCGAAGAGATTTTCGCCTTTGCGCGCGACAACAGCCTACAAATCGATGTGCTGATAAACAACGCCGGCGTGCTTCTTTTTCGTCCGCTCTGCAGCACACCGATGCCAAAAATCGAAACGCTGCTCACGCTGCATGTGCTGACACTCACCAAACTCTGCCGCCTGTTTGGCGAAGAGATGTGCTGCCGCGGCAACGGCTACATCTTGAACATGTCGTCGATGACGGCGTGGATGACCATGCCGGGCATTCAGTGCTACAACGCCAGCAAAGCCTATGTGCTGAACTTTTCGAAAGCGATTTGGTACGAATTTGGGCGCGATGGCGTGCGCGTGTTGGCCGTTACGCCAGGAACCATCAACACATCGCTATTCGACCTGCCCGAGAAGATGCGGAAACTGCTGCTTACGTTTGGCATCGCCATGCAACCCGAAACGTTGGTGCGCAAAGCCCTGAAAAAACTGTTCACCTCGAAACGGAAAGCCTATCTGCCTGGCGCGTGGAATTTTATCATCGTGCCGATAATCAGCCACTTACCCGATTGGTTTGTGCTGCGTGCGATGAAAAAGTTGAAGCCGTTTCGGTAACTATTTCGTCGCCTTGCCGCAACTGTCCGACAAAGGACAACCAGCACAACCGCCAGAGCGATGCGTGTCGCACGTCGTTTTTTTGCGGCGAAAACGCCCGACCACACGCCAAACCGACACGCCCACCACCGCCGCCACGATGCTATATGTCAGAATTTCCTGAATCATAATAAATAGGGTGCAAATATAGTGCCATTCTGCGAAACTTGCTATTCAATTTTTGTGTAAATTTGCGGCACTTTTCAAAATGTGTGGCATGACGAGCAAGCAATCCATCGTTTTCGGTTATGTGGCGGGCGTAGTTACGGGCGTTACCTACGGGCTAAACCCGCTGTTTGCCGTGCCGCTCATCAAATACGGCATTTCGGTCGATGCCATACTTTTTTTTCGCTATCTGCTGGCGGCGTGCCTGCTCGGTGCCATGCTGGCGTGCCATCACACAGCGTTCCGCGTGAGCAAAACGCAGTTGAAATGGCTGGTGCTGCTGGGTTTGCTGTTTTCGTCGAGCAGTCTGTTTCTGTTCGAAGCCTACAACTACATTCCGTCGGGCATTGCCACGACCATCATTTTTCTGTATCCGGTTTTGGTGGCATTGCTCATGGTCTTTCTGCGTGTCTATCCCACGTGGCAGATTTGGCTGTCGATAGCGGCCACGTTTGTGGGCGTGCTGTTTTTGTGCCATAGCGAGAATGCGCAACCATGGCCTTGGCAGGGATTTGTGCTGACTTTTGCGGCAGCGTTGGTCTATGCCCTTTTCATTGTCATCATCAATCGCAATCAGTCCATAGCGCACGTTTCGGATTCGCTGCTGACGTTCTATGTGCTGGTTACGGGGACGGTGGTTTTTCTGGCGCACATGCTGCTGCAAGGCACCTCGCTGACGGGCGAAATGGCCAAGTTTGCCGCCGAACCGCAGGCGTGGCTCAACATTGTGGGGCTGGCGGTGTTTCCCACCATCATTTCGACCGCCACATTGGCCGCCGCCACCAAACGCATCGGAGCCACCAAAGCCTCGATTATGGGCGTGTTCGAGCCAATAACCGCCGTGCTGGTCGGTGCGTGGGCGTTTGGCGAAGCCCTCACACTGAACGTCGTCGTGGGCATTGCCATCATCATCGCCGCCATCGTGTTTATGATTCTCACTGGGAAGAATAGCGAAAAAGGTGAGAGGTTATAGACAATTAGGAGTGAGAAGTGAGGAGTGAGGAGTTGTTGGGCGCAATTCTGTCCCTCTGCCGAGCGCAGCGAGGATAGGGGGACGAGGAGCGATAGCGACGGAGGGGGTTGAAACCAATTAAGAATGAATAATTAAGAATTAAGAATTTTTTCGATAAACGAGGGCAGAGTCAAACTCGTTTGAACTATGCCGAGCGTAGAAAAAATGCGCGCAGCGAATTAGGAATTTTTCAAATCATCAAATAACCAAATCCACAAATCTCCAGTAGCAAGACACAAGTAGCAAGTCGCAAGACAATTATTTTCAATTATTCAATCAACCAATCAACCTTTCCACTTTATAGACTTTACACTTTATAAACTTTCTCACTTTCACACTTTCTAAAACAAACGCCTTATGTTACTGCAGACTACCGACATTGCTCAAGCCATCATACAGCCCGACTCGCTGCGCACGGTAACCGAAACCATCATACAAAAGGCGCAGGAAGACCCCAGTGCATTTTGGACTGACCTGTGGCACAGCGTGCTACTTTTCGGCATAAAAGTGCTGGTTGCCATCGTCATCTACCTGATTGGCGCGTGGGTCATCGGGCGCATCAAACGGCTGCTTAAGCGCATATTCGCACGGCGCAAAACCGAACGCACGCTGGCATCGTTCGTCTCGTCGCTCGTCTCCATCTCGCTCACTGTGCTGCTAGTCATCGTTACCGTGGGCACGCTCGGAGTCGACACCACCTCGCTGGCGGCACTTTTGGCGGCTGGCGGCATGGCCATCGGCATGGCGTTGAGCGGCACGGTGCAAAATTTCGCAGGCGGCATCATGTTGCTGGTTTTCAAGCCGTTCAAGGCGGGCGATTTCATCACAGCGCAGGGATTCAGCGGCACAGTAACCGACGTGAGCATCGTCAGCACCAAAATTCTGACCATCGACAACCACATCGTGGTGATACCCAACGGCGCGCTATCGAACACGAATATCGATAATTTTTCGGCACAACCGCTGCGCCGCATCGACCTCGACGTGTCGGTGGCCTACGGTGCCGATGTCGACGCATTCACCGCCGCCACGCTCGACATCATCAATCAGGACAGCCGCACGCTCGATGCCAGAACGCCTGGCGCCGCCGACCCGTTCGTCGCGCTGGTCGGCCTCAACGCCAGCGACATCACCTTCACGGTGCGCGTGTGGGTGAGAACCGCCGACTATTGGAACGCGCGGTTCGACCTCAACAAGCGGCTCTACACGCAACTGCCACAGCGCGGTTTCGAGTTTGCCTATCCGCACATGGACGTAACAATCGTTGGCGATAAGTAGACCGAAAACGCACATTCGTCGAAAAAACGAGCATTTCGGACGATTTTTGCGCAAAAATCTTGCCACGTCAGAAAATGTTCGTACCTTTGTAAGATGATTTGCGCCAAAAAGCGCAGATTTTTTACACCCTATATCGAACACCATGAGAAAACCGACATTCTTTTTGCCATTTTTGTTGTTGGCAGCCACCGTCAATGCTGGCGAAATGCCCGACGGCTACTACGCTGCCGCCGACGGCACGAGCGATGCCACACTGAAAGGCACACTACGCCAAATCATTCGCGACCACACCGTAATCGAATACGGCAGCGGCACCGACCATACTTGGGAAGTGTTCTACTATTCCGACCGCGACACCGTTACAGGCCTCTGCATGGACATGTATTGCGACGAATGGAAACCATTCACCACGCCAGGTTCTGTGCCGAGCGGCTGCAACATCGAGCACAGTTTTGCCAAAAGTTGGTGGGGCGGTGCCAAAAACGATGCCTACCGAGATTGCTACCATCTGAACCCATCGAACAGCACAGCCAACAGTTCGCGCGGCAACTACCCGCTCGGCGTGCCAACGCAGGATTTCAAAGACAAAAGCATTACTGGTTCTTTGACGGTCGGCAAACGCTATTCCGAGGAGTTTCAAGAATATCACTTCGTTTTCGAGCCAAAAGACGAATACAAAGGCGACTTCGCCCGCGCCTATTTCTACATGGCCACCTGCTACGGCCACGACCTAAACGGCGATGTGCCCGATTTGACGAAATACAAAGGTTGGCGAAAAGACAACAAAGATGTCGGCTCGTATTACGCCATGAGAGCCTCGGACGATGCCAATGCCTACCTCGAATTTATGGATTGGGAAATTGAAGTGCTGCTGCAGTGGCACCGCCAAGACCCCGTATCGGCGAAAGAGATTGACCGCGCCAACGCCGTGAACGATTTTCAGCACAACCGCAATCCGTTTATCGACTACCCTTGCTTGGCCGAATACATTTGGGGCAACCGGAAAGGTAAAGCGGTGAACTTCGCCAACCTGAAATTCACGCGCGATGCCGACTATCTGTCGCTGCCCGAAGCCGACAAATGCGGCTGCAGTCAAGACGACAAAAAAGACGATACCGCCATCACGCACGTCGAACGCTACACGACAACCATCGTTGCACACGACGGGCGCATCGAATGCGACGGCGACTACCAAATTTTCGACCTGCTCGGTCGCGACGTAACACACCTGAATGGCTCGCTGAACGGCATCTACATCGTGCGCCTCGACAACGAAACGCAAAAAGTGGCGGTGAAGTAGTCGCAAGTAGCAAGAAAAAGGTGAGAGGTGAGAGGTGAGAGAACAAAGAATATAGAACAAAGAGCAAAGATAATTACCTAATTTCTCAATTATCTAATCAATTTTCAAATGTGAAACACCTAAAATTACATACCATGAAGAAACAACTTTTTTCGCTCATCGTGGCAATAGCATTCGCTTGTATGCCATCGATAGCAGAAGTAACTACCAGTTACTACAGCAGTATCGACAACACCAGCGGCGATGCGCTTTTTAACGCGATAAGCACAATTGCAGGTACAGGTTACAAAAGCCTTGGTTACGATGGCCTATACAATGCCTACAAACAGACCGACAATAAAGATGGTTATGTGTGGGATATGTATTCCAATTGTACTTGGACGCATGGAGATAAAGAATGTGGAAATTATAAAGTAGAATGCGACTGCTACAATCGCGAGCACTCCATTCCGCAAAGTTGGTGGGGAAAAGGGACTAGTAATCAGGGCTGCGACATATTCCATGTACTACCAACAGACGGTAAAGTAAATGGCATGCGCAGCAATAATCCCTATGGTGAAGTAGCCACCGCAACCTACACATCAGAGAATGGAAGCAAAGTAGGTCCTTCCTCGTTAAGCGATTATTCGGGAACTGTTTTCGAGCCAATCGACGAATACAAAGGTGACATCGCACGAGGAATTCTTGGCACGATGGTAAAATGGAAAGGCAGCTGGACACAAAGTGAAGGTGCAAACGTGTTTAACGGCACATACACCGCAGCAGGAAATTATGGTTTAACTGCATATTCAGTAAAACTTTTTCTAAAATGGCACCGTCAAGATCCTGTGTCGCAAAAGGAAATTGACCGCAACAACGGCATACAGGCTACACAAGGCAACCGCAATCCGTTCATCGATTATCCCTATTTAGTAGAATATATTTGGGGAGAAAAGGCGGGAGAAACCGTCAATATAAGCGATTTGATCGCTTCATTCGAGAGCGATTTTGTGCCAGGAGAAAGCGATGGCTGGCGTGCGAACATCAGCACCGACCCACGCATCACCGTGTCAGACAAAGCGGTGGCGTTTGGTGCAGTTGCGATTAACGGGAAAGCCACGCAAACCATCACTGTGGGCGGAAGCAACCTTACGGGCAACATCGCATTGGCACTGTCGGGTACAAATGCATCGCTGTTCACGCTCTCGACAGCAAGCGTTTCGGGAAGCGGAACGGTTACCATCACCTACCAGCCAACCAGCGAAGGCGAACACACCGCCACACTCACACTCTCGAGCAGCGGCGCAACTGACGTGGTCGTAACACTCACAGGCAACGGCGCACAAGTCTACACCGTAAAATTCGATGCTGGCGCAGGCAGTTGCACCACAGCTGACCTCACCGAAAAGAGCATTGGCGCAGGCGTAACCCTGCCGACCGCCACCGCGCCAAGCACCTGCACCGACTACACCTTTGCAGGCTGGAGTGCCACACAAATAGCCGAAACCACCACGCAACCCACGCTCTACGCCGCGGGCAGCACCTACAACCCCACCAGCAACCACACATTGTATGCGGTGTACAAAATAGCCGAAACAAGTTCCGAAGCAGGCGGCAGTAGCGACATCGTATTCAACGTGGCAAACATCGCCTCGGCCAATAGTTGGTCGAACGGAACAAAATATACGAGTTACACCATCGACGGAATAACCATCACCTATTCTGGCGGAGATAATGATGGTAAATACTACTCTTCGGACAACAGTTGGCGCAGTTACAATGGCGGCAGCATTGTCATCAGCGGCGGCACCATTTCCAAAGTGGTTTCCGTTCCAAGCCAAACATTTACACAGCAAAGCAACGGAACATGGCGTTATTCGGGAACAGGAAACGTTAAATTCACCAAATTTACCGTTACAACCGGCACAGGGAGTACAACCACAACCACCTACACCAGCACGCCCGAATGCGCAAATTGTACGTCAGCCGAAGCATCGTTTGCTGTTAGCACAATCGAAAAACTAACGACCGATGCGGCATTCACCAATGCATTCAGTAGCAATAACACATCGGCAGTAAAATACGCAAGCAGCAACACTGAGGTTGCTACAATCGACGAGAGCACAGGCCAAGTAACCATTGTCGGAGCCGGTACAACAACTATTACCGCCACGCAAGACAACGATGACACACATTGTTATGTAAAAAGGCAGTACACACTCACTGTAACGAAGCCTGCCATTGGCGATTTACGCGTAAAAAGCACAAGTAACGATGGTTTCTGCATCGAATGGAATAACATCGGCAACACCACCTACACCATCAACATCACAGAAAACAACAGAAGCACAGAAACGACTTTTCTCGAAAACGCTTTCACCGATGGACAAGGCAATTGGACTATAAATGATAAAGTAACCGCTTCGGGAATTAGTGCCATTTGGCAACAAAATTCGACATACGGAATGAAAGCAAGCGGATTGGCCAACAAAACAAACTATGCAACCGAAAGTTGGCTTATTTCTCCCGAATTGGATCTGTCGTTAGCTACAGAAGCCACGCTCACTTTTGAACACACATCCTTCCAAGCAAAAGCCAATAGCAGTTATCTGAAATTATTAGTTTCGGAAGATCAAACAAATTGGGCAGAACAGACCATAAACACATGGCCATCGACAAAATGGACATACGTTTCGAATACGCTCGATTTGAGTGGTTATGTCGGCAAAAAAATCTATATTGCATTTCAATACAAAAGCACGACCACGAGCGGACTCACAAACGACACGTGGGAAATCAAAAACCTTAAGGTTGTTGGCAAACAAAATGCCTCCATCTCTGGTTATCCGAAAAATCTGACAAACACCACATCGCATTGCGTTACAGGACTGGCCGAAAACACGACCTACAATTGCCAAGTAACCACCGCTGAAGGCAACAACACTGACGTAATTGCGATTACAACGAAATCTGCTTCTGCCACCACCTACACCATCACCACCAACAGTTCGACTGGCGGCACATGCTCGGCCAACCCAACCCAAGCCGAAGCGGGTGCGACCATCACGCTCACCGCTACGCCCAATACCGGCTACAAACTGAGCGGTTGGACGGTGCTCGACGGCAACGCCGACAATGTTACAGTTACGAACAACCAGTTCATCATGCCTGCCTCCAATGTCGAGGTGGAAGCCATCTTTGCAAAAATAGAATACACCATCACCGCCAAGCTGACCAACGCCACCGCTGCAGCCAACAATCCGACCACCGCCACCATCGACGACGAGGAGATAAAACTCACCTTCGCGGCTAACGACGGCTACGAACTGCCTGCAAGCATCACCGTCGTCATGGGCTCCACGACTTTGGTTGACGACGATAGTTACACTTGGGACAATGCCAAAGGCGTGCTCGAAATCGTCGCATTCGACGGCGTGCAGGGCAACATCAGCATCACTATCGTCGCCACTGCAAAGACCTACACGGTTACCTTTGTCGATTACGATGGCACAACGCTCGACAAGCAAACTGTGGAGCACGGGAAATCGGCCACGGCGCCCCAAAACCCGACACGCGCAGGCTACACCTTCACGGGTTGGGACAAGGCGTTCGACAACATCACAAGCGACTTGACGGTTACAGCACAATACGAAGAAAACAAACCAACAGCCATTGCCACCGCCACAACTGCCGACCCCGTTTGCCACACGGTCAACAACATGCTCTATGTGAGCGGTCTGCAAGCGGGCAGCCAACTGGCGCTCTACGATGCCACTGGACGGCTACTCGCAACACGCTCCAACTGCGCCGAAACCGAGACATTCGCCTTACCCAACGGCATCTACATGCTGAAAATCGGCGCAAACGGGAGCCAACAAGTAGAAAAAGTAGTCATCAGCAAATAAACATTTTACCTTGCAATAACAAAAAACGAACGACATGAAAAAATACGTTTTCATTGGCATAGCCGCTCTGCTGAGCGCGGCCATGCTGCACGCCGAAGCGCCGGACAACTACTACGCCGCCGCCGAAGGCAAATCGGGCGAAGCCCTGCGCCAAGCCCTCTACTCCATCATCAAAAGCCACACAAACGTGGGCTACGACGGGCTGTATAACGTATATCCAACCAGCGATGTAACCGCCGATGGCAAAGTGTGGGACATGTATTCCACCTGTACTTATGAACACGGCAAAAAGAAGTGCGGCAACTATTCGTCGGTGTGCGACTGCTACAACCGCGAACACAGCGTGCCACAAAGTTGGTTCAACGAAGCCAACCCGATGAAAGCCGACGCCTTTCACGTCTATCCCACCGATGGCAAGGTGAACGGCCAACGTAGCAACTATCCGTTCGGCGAATGTTCGGGCGGCAAAAACTTGGGCGGCAAAGCACTCGGACGTTTGGGCAGTTCCACGTTTAGCGGCTACAGCGGCACAGTGTTCGAGCCCGACGACCAATACAAAGGCGATTTCGCACGCACCTATTTCTACATGGCAACCTGCTACGCCGATAAATGCTCGAGTTGGGGCTACTCCTTTGGCAGCACCAGCGGCTTGAGTTCCTATGGCGTGAGTCTGTTCATGAAATGGCACCGCAACGACGGCGTGAGCGAAAAAGAGATAAACCGCAACGATGCCGTGTATGCCAAGCAGAAAAACCGCAATCCGTTCATCGACCACCCCGAACTGGCCGAACACATTTGGGGCAACAAAAAAGAGCAAGCGTGGTACAACAGCGGCACACCCATCAAAAACGTGGCGTTCCAAAACCTCGAACTCTACCCCAATCCGGCCGGTGAATTCGTAACCGTTACGGCCGAGGTCGCCGAACTGAACTACACCATTCTGACCCTTTCGGGACAAACGCTGGCGCAAGGGCGCATCGCATCGGGTGCAAGCATCGCACTCGGCGACCTGCAAAACGGCCTCTACCTGCTCCGCCTCGAAGCCGACGGCCTGCTCCAAGTCGAAAAACTGATGGTAAACAAATAACCCTCCACCACACAAAATTTTCAGGCGGAGCCACCAAAGCGGCTTCGCCTTTTTTTCGTTCCACAGAAAAAAATAGTAACTTTGCACGGTCGAACACGAACAATCGACAATTGTTCTGCGAGACAAAACCATTTTCAAACCGTGAAATCGAATTAACAACATGGCAAAAAACGAATCATCGGGCGCAGCATGGATTTTCGTCGCCATCTTGCTCATAATCGGGCTGGGAGCCGCCGTCTTTTTCTTCTGGCAAAAATCGAAAACCGCCGAAGCCGAAATGGCCGAAATGGTGGAACAGATGACCTACGAAAAGGAGCAACTCGAAGCCGAATACCAAGACCTGTCGATAGAAATGGAGGGCTTCTCGTACCGCACCGACAACGACTCGCTGCTGCAGCTGCTCGACCAAGAGCAGAAACACGTGCAACTGCTGCTCGAAGAGTTGCGCACCGTGAAGGCCACCAACGCACGCCGCATCGCCGAACTGAAAAAAGAACTCGCCTCGGTGCGCAAAGTGCTGGTCTACTACATCGCGCAAGTCGATTCGCTCAACACGGTGAATACCAGCCTGAAAGAGGAAAATCGCGTGGTCGCCTCCAAATACCGCGAAGCGTCGAACGCCGCCGCACAACTCGAAAAAGAGAAGCAGCAACTCACCGCCAAAGTGTCGATAGCCGCCCAACTCGATGCGCGCGACATCGCAGTAACCACGCTCAACCAGCGTGAACGAAAAACCACGCGCCTATCGAAAATCGCACTCATGCAGTTCGATTTTGTCATCGCCAAAAACAATACCGCCGAACCTGGCATGAAAACCATCTACCTGCGCATCACCGCGCCCAACGAGGCCGTGCTGCAAAAATCGGCGGCAAACACTTTTCGCTACGAAAACCGCAACATCGCCTACTCGAGCAAACGCACGGTGGAATACAGCGGCGAAGACCTGCCCGTTACCATGTATTGGACGGTGAACGAAACGCTGCTCGAAGGCACCTACCGCGCCGACATCTTTGCCGACGGCAACCTGATTGGTTCTAAAAAATTTGATCTCGGAAAATGAAAAAACATCTCGCACTCACCATCTTTCTGTCGTGCTGGGCACTGTTTGTTGTGGCACTGCTGGTCGCCATTCTCTTCACCGACCAAGGCGCGCTGCACCAGACTCTCACGCTCGGCTATCTGTCGTATTTCGACAAGTTGGCCATACGCCTGAACGACCTGTTTTTCCGCTACGCCACCGAATTGGGCGCATCGGTGCCGTTTGTTGTGGGCGGCCTGCTGCTCTTCTACAAAGTGGGTGCCAGCCTGCTGGTGCTGTTCTCGCAAGGCGTTACGGCACTCGTGGTCTATCCCATAAAAATGCTGATAGCCGCACCGCGCCCCAGCCGTTTTTTTGCCGAACAGTTTCCCAACATCGCGCTGCACCACGTCGATGGCGTGCGCCTGCATCAGATGTATAGTTTCCCGTCGGGACACACGGCGGCCGTCTTTTCGCTCATGCTTTGCCTCACGCTCATCTGTTTCAAAAAGCCGTGGGCGGCATTGTTTTTCTTCGTGCTGGCGGTGATAGGAGCCTACTCGCGCATCTATCTATCGCAACATTTTGCCGAAGATGTGTGCGCTGGAGCCGTCGTAGGCGTAGGAGCCACGTTGCTCACCGCCTTTTTCTACTACCGCTACCCGCAAGCGTGGGAACAGAAATCGCTGCAACGGCTCATCATTCCAAAACAAAAATAGATGGCAACGCTCACAGTCCACTACCACATCAGGCCGCAAGATGTCGATTTTGCGCAACGGCAGACATTCTTCGCCTTGGGCAACTGCCTGCTCGACGCCGCCAGCCAATCGGCCTCCTCGTTCGGTTTCGGCATCGAAGAGTTCACCCAACGCCGTCTGTCGTGGGTCATCTCGCGGCTACACGTCGAGACGACACGCTACGCCAGCGTGAACGACGACATCGCCATAGAGACATGGCCGCGCGACTGCAACCGTTTGGCATCGGCACGCCACTTTCGCATCTACGACAAGGCCGGCTTGCTGATAGGCGAAGCCACATCGCTCTGGTCGGTGATCGACTACGACACACGCCGCCCCGTCAATCTGCTCGAACAGGTCGATATGCGCCCATTCTGCATCGAACAAGATGTGGCTGCCGCCGCACCCAAGCGCATCGACGAACTGCACACCGCCCCGATTGCCACACACACGGTGCGCTACAGCGACCTCGACTTCAACGCCCACACCAACAGCATGAAATACATACAGTGGATGCTCGACACGCTCGATTTGGCACAATTCGACGGGCAGCACATCGCCACCATCGACATCAACTATGTGCACGAAGCACGCTTCGGCGAGGCCGTGTCGATTTTGCGCGCCGACACCGCCGAAGGCTACCAATTCGACCTAAAATCGGACGCTGGACACTCATTTTGCAAGGCCAAACTCGCATTTGCATCCAATCAATAGCCCGACAACAAAAAATCTGTCATTTTTTTTGGATTTTCCAATTATTTTTCATATCTTTGCACATTACAGAACAGCACACTATTGTCAAAAAAAACAAAAAAACACAAATATGAAATTCACAGTATCAAGTACGGCTTTGTTAAGCCATCTGCAATCGATTGGCCGCGTTATCAACCCCAAAAGTTCGCTGCAAATTCTCGAAAATTTTCTGCTGAAAATCGAGGGTAATACGCTGTCGCTCACGGCTTCCGACTTGGAAACGACACTCGTTACGTCGATCGAGCTCAACGACGCTTCGACCGACATTTGCTTGGCAGTAAACGCCAAACTGCTGATGGACGCGCTGAAAGAATTTTCGGAGCAGCCGCTGCAATTCGAAATCGACGAACAAAACCTGTCCGTCGTAGTCAAAACCGACAACGGCAACTACAATTTCGTCGGACTGCGCGGCGAAGAGTACCCGCAACTGCCCGCCCTCGGCGACGATGCCTCGACACTGACAATGCCCGTCGATGTGCTGACCAATGGCGTTTCGAGAACTATTTTTGCCACAGCCGACGACGACCTGCGCCCCACGATGACCGGCATACTGTTCGACATCAAACCCGAAAACATCACGTTTGTGGCCACCGACGCGCACAAATTGGTACGCTACATCAATTCGGGCGTGCATAGCGGCCTCGACACATCGTTCATTCTGCCCAAAAAGCCGGCCAACGTGCTGAAAGCCATCGTTACCAAAGAGGCTGGCGACGTCGAAATCAGTTTCGACAAGAAAAACATCGCCTTCCGTCTGCCGACCTACACCATGGTTTGCCGCCAAATCGAAGGCCGTTTCCCGAACTACAACGGTGTGATTCCGCAAAACAACCCGTACAAACTGATTATCGACCGTCTGTCGCTGATGAACGCCGTCAAACGCGTGTTCGCCTTCTCGAACCAAGGCACAGGACTTGTGAAGTTGGCCATCACGACCGGCAAATTGGTGATTTCGGCGCAAGACATCGACTTTTCGACCTCGGCCGAAGAGACACTGCCCTGCCAATACGAGGGCGCAGATATTGCCATCGGCTTCAAGGCACCCTTCCTCATCGACACGCTGAGCAACATCGATAGTAGCGACGTTACCATCGAACTGGCCGACCCGTCGCGTGCGGGCATCATCGTGCCGTTCGAGAACGAAAAAGACGAAGACCTGCTGATGCTGCTCATGCCGATGCTGTTGTCGGAATAAGCGCAATGTCGATAGCCAAACAGATAGAATCGGAGCTTTCAGCCTTTTATCCGCAAGGAGAACTGAAGGCTCTTGTTCGTTTGTTGCTACACGAAGTGGCTGGCTGGTCGCTCACCGACCTGCTCACGCGCGACAATTTGGCACTGACCGCCGAACAACAAACCGCCGTGCGCACCGCCATCGCCCGACTGAAACGGCAAGAGCCGATACAATACATTTTGGGCTACGCCGACTTTTGCGGCATGCGGTTCGAGGTGAACAAAAACGTGCTGATTCCACGTCCCGAAACCGCCGAATTGGTGCAACTCGTAAGCCAAAACACGGCCGCCAACGCGCGCATACTCGACATCGGCACGGGGAGCGGCTGCATAGCCATAGCACTTGCACGGCTGTTGCCCGAAGCGCACATCGCAGCGTGCGACATCTCGCCCGAAGCATTGGTCGTTGCCCGACGAAACGCACAACGGCTGGGCGCGCAAGTCGATTTTGCGCACATCGACATCGTGCAGCCGCCCGCAATGCGCGCCACCTACGACGCCATAGTGAGCAATCCGCCCTATGTGATGGCATCGGAGCGCACCACAATGGAGCCAAACGTGCTCGACTACGAACCCGACTTGGCACTCTTCGTCCCCGACGAAAATCCGTTGCTGTTTTATGCCGCAATAAGCGACTTTGCGCAGGCGCATCTTGCCGATGGCGGCAAACTTTTTTTCGAAATAAACCATCGTTTGGCCGAAGAAACTGCCGATTTGGTGCGCTCGAAAGGATTTGCGCAGGTCGATTTTGTGGAAGATTCGTTTGGCAAACAACGTTTTGTAACCGCAGAAAAAAGATAGCAAAATGAAAATCAGACTTTGTGTTGCCGCCCTCTGCATCGCTGCGCTGGCGGCCTGCTCCAAGCCGTCGGACGCGCTGCAACCCAACACGCCCGTGGGCAATTTCGAGGCGTTGTGGCAGATAATCGACGAAAAGTATTGCTATTTCGACGAGAAAGGCATCGATTGGCAGGCCATTCACGACGAGTATCGCGCCAAAGTCGATACGCTGTCGGGCGGCGAGCGCGCCCTGTTCGGTCTGCTTTCGTCGATGCTCGATTCGCTGCGCGACGGACACGTCAATCTCTACTCCGACTTCGACATATCGCGCAACACCGCATGGTACGACACCTTGCCCGTCAACTACGACGGCGCGCTGATAGACAACTACATCGAGCGGTTCTACATCGCCGGCGGGCTCTACTACGAACGCATTGCCGACGGACAAGTGGGCTATCTGCGCTACAGTTCGTTCGAAAACAGTTTTTCGGACAAAAACATGTGGTACGTTTTGAACTATTTTGCCGACTGCAAAGGGCTGATTGTCGATATACGCAGCAACGGCGGCGGCAATTTGGACTACGCCTACAAGTTGGCCTCGACATTTTTCGATGCCACCACAACCGTGGGCTATTGGCGGCACAAGACGGGGCTCGGCCACAACGATTTTTCGGCGATGCAGTCCATCGAAATCGATGCTGCAACCATGCCGTACAAATGGTCGAAACCCGTGATCGTGCTCATCAACAGCCGCGTGTATAGTGCCGCCAACAGTTTTGCCAACGCCATGCGCTATGCGCCACACGCCACGCTGATAGGTGCCACGACGGGCGGTGGAGGCGGCATGCCACTCTCCTACGAATTGCCCAACGGCTGGATGATACGCCTATCGAGTGTGCCGATGTACGACCGCCAGAAACGTTCGATAGAGGACGGCATTGCGCCCACCATAGCCATCGACCTCACCGACGCATTGGCAGCGCAGGGCAAGGACGACATGATAGAGAAATCCATCGCATTGCTGCTCACAAAATAGAAAATCCCCGAACATCAATCGGTGCGAATGTCGGAAAAAGTGCCGCTGACGACACGCCCCGTTTCGTCTACAAATCGGCACGAAATCGTCTGCTTGTCGGCCTCTTTGGCAACCGTAACTTCGCCACGCGAAACGGCAAACGCATTGCTGCCCATTTTGAACACCGCCGAAGCGATAGAAAAGGCGCGCGTACCCGAAAAATCGTATTCGCCCAGCGGACACTGGTCGGTTACGCTCAACGGCGCATAGAGCGTGAACATAAGCGTCGTATCGGCATCGGTAGCCGTGAATTGGAACTGGCTCAGCCCGTGGGCAACATCGGACAAAACCACCTGCTGCAGTGCCGTAGTGGCAAAATCGTAATGCTCGTCGGGCGTTTCGCCGCTCTTGTCGACGACAGTGATTGCGCCCGAAAAAGAGATGACAATCGTTTCATTTTTTTCTCCCTCGAAACGTCCTTCGAGCGTGTAGATGCCGTTGGATTCGGTTATCCAAAACGACCCCGACTCGACAAAAACCACCGTCAAACCTTCGGACGAACGTTGCCCCACAAAAGTGCCTGTGGCGTATTGTGTGCCGTCGATAGTCTGCAATTCGCCCGCATTGAACGTGTATTCCGTGCGATTGCTGTCCAACGCGTAAGTGTGCGCTGGAACAATGCGATTGCCGAGCGGCACATTCATATCGATATTGAAAAAGAGCCCTTCGCCCACAAGTGCGCCATCGTCGTCGAGAGCGATGCCGGCACCAAGCAGACGCAGCGCAAAATTGTTTGTGCCAACCGAATCGACATCGCCATAGTAGAGTGCCGTTGCGCGATCGAACGCAAATTCGTAGTCGAGTTTGCCCACATTTACAGTGCACGAAGCCGACTTTCCGCCCGCCTTGGCCGTGATGACGCACGAGCCTGTGTAGATGGCCGTAACCGTGCCGTCGGAAGCAACCGTAGCCACCGACTCGTCGCTCGATTCCCACGACACGCTGTTGTACATGAGTGCCGAAAGCGGCGTTACCACCACCTCCAATTGGTACTGCTCGCCCACCCGAAGCGACAAACTATTGAAGTCGAGCGTAACCAAACTGACAGGGTGTTTGTCGCACGCTGCCAGCACGCACGCCACCAACAAAAACAGGGCGTATCTTTTTCTTTTCAAACGTAACATTTGCGTTCTATTTTTTTGCGAATGGCATTGTTCGATTAAACAATAGTACCGCATTCGCACTTTTTACCAAATTGCATCGAGATGTTCGGGGCGGCGTTTGCCACCGAACACACACTTGTCGAACACCGTTCCGATGACAAAGCGCACCTGTTCGCGACTGAACATGAGATGATTGACCGACACGCGCAAAAAATCGTGCACCACGCCAATGCGCCACGTGCTACGGCCGAAACGCATATCGAGCGTGAGTTCGTGCAGCAGCGACAAGCGATTGTGGAACGACGCGAAATGCGCTGTTCCATCGAGCGACGAGGCCATCTCGTAGTACGACTGCCCCATCTCGGGCGCGAACATGCAACCCACAAACGGCGTGCGCACCATATAGCGCAGGCGATATGCGCTGCGTTTGGCATCGAACGTATAGCCCACGCCGGCTGACAGATTCAACGCCATGGCCAAGTCCATGGAATAGGGCTTATTGACCGATTTGACTAGCACGCGCCCGTAGTAATCGACATCGGCCACTGCGCCGGCAAGAATAGTAAGACGAGGCAACGGCGTATAGTTGTAGTGCGCGCCCCAGCCGCCACGCACGCCAAAGCCGACCATCGTATTGCTGCCTGGCGCATTGCCCAGTAGGCCGCCCGCCAAACGCACCTCGCCCACATGCGTCCATGCGCTGTGGCGGCGAAATGTCTGCCACCATTCGTTGTCGAGGTTGAAACTGACGCCAGAATAGGGCAAAACCGACAGATATTCGTCGGTAGCGAACGTAGTGCCAATGCCCACCGTCAGCACATTTTCGACCGTGTGCAGCCGCAGCGTGTCTTGCGCCCATGCGCCACACGCGCCGAAAACGAAAATCAAAGCGACGGCGGTACGTTTCATGTTCTATTCCACTGGTTTTCCGGCATTTTGCCAATTTTCGATGCCTGTATTCAATTCGTAAACCGTGTAACCGAGTTCGGTCAGTTGTGCGGCAGCCATTTTGCTGCGACGACCGCGTTGGCAGTAGACCGCCACTTTTTTCTCTTTGTCGAGCAGCGACTGTGCCCGTTCGGCAAAATCGGCGGTTTTCACATCGATATTCACGGCACCAGCGATATGCGGTTTGGTGGCAAATTCGTCGGCTGTGCGCACATCGACGAGTTGCACCTCTCCGGTGGCAAGCAGGCGTTCGAAATCGTCGTTGTCGAGCGATTCAAATCCCGATGCCGAGCAGGCGGCGAGCAGGCAAGCGGTTAGCAAAAACGGCGTTAATCTCTTCATATACAATCGATTACAACTGTTTATTGCGAATGAGCGACTCGGCTATCTGCACCGCGTTCAGGGCTGCGCCCTTGCGTATTTGGTCGCCGACGCACCAAAAAGCCAAGCCGTTCGGGTTCGACAAATCCTTGCGGAGGCGGCCAACATAAACGGCATCTTTGCCCGACACGAAAAGCGGCATCGGGTAGTCGCGCTGGTCGGGATTGTCCTGCACGACGATGCCATCGGCAGCCGAGAAGGCCTCGCGCACATCGTCGAGTTTCAGCGGTTCTTCGGTTTCGACCCAGATGCTTTCGCTGTGAGCGCGCAGGGCTGGCACACGCACGCAAGTGGCACTCACTTCGATGTCGGAATGCATGATTTTGCGTGTCTCGTTGTACATTTTCATCTCCTCTTTGGTATAGCCGTTGTCGGTAAAGACATCGATGTGCGGAATCACATTGTAGGCCAATTGGTAGGCGAATTTGTTTACCGTAACGGGTTTGCCGTCGAGCGTTTCGCGGTATTGCTGTTCCAATTCGGCCATGGCCTGCGCGCCCGCACCGCTCGCAGCCTGATAGGTGGCCACATGCACGCGCCGTATATGCGACAATTCCTCGATAACCCGCAGAGCCACAACCATTTGTATCGTTGTGCAATTGGGATTGGCGATGATGCCGCGCGGACACATTTTGGCATCGGCGGCGTTCACTTCGGGCACCACCAACGGCACATTGTCGTCCATGCGGAATGCGCTCGAATTGTCGATCATCACCGTGCCAAACTTGGTGATGTCGGCGGCAAACTCGCGCGAAACCGACGCTCCGGCCGACACGAAAGCGATGCCAACGCCCTTGAAATCGTCGCCGTGGCGCAACTCCTGCACCCGATACCGTTTGCCGCAAAACTCGTACTCGCGGCCTGCGCTACGCACCGATCCGAACAACACCAAATCGTCGATAGGGAACTGACGTTCGGCCAGCACACGCAAAAATTCCTGTCCCACGGCACCGCTCGCACCTACAATCGCTACTTTCATCTCTTTTGTTTGTTTTTATGATTTTTTTACCGTAATTTTGTTGAAAATTCGAAATACAAAGATACGAAATTTCTCAAAAAGATATGACACCCAAACAATTTTTGACAATTTTGGCACTCTGCGCGCCCGTGTGGCTTTCGGCGCAGTTCTACGACGATTTTCTCGACAATGGCATCATGCTCGACTCGGCATGGCAGGGCACGTGCGAAAAATTTTGCATCAAAGAGATAGATGCGACCACCAACCAACTCGCGCTGAACGACAGCAACGCCATCAGCGGCAAAAACACCGCCTACCTGAGCCGCGCTTCGCAAGCCATCATAGATGCCGAATGGCAAATTTCGCTCAAACTGGGTGTAGAACTGACCGCCAACAACTACGTTCGCTACTATGTGGTGGCCGACACCGCCAACCTCGGCAGCGCGCTCAACGGCTATTTCGTGTGGATTGGCAACAGCGGCAAAGAGATTTCGCTCTACCGGCAAGACGGCACAAAAAGCACCAAAATCATCGACGGCGCAGACAATAGAACCGCCGCCTGCAACGCCATCGACCTGAAACTGACGCGCGACTCGGCTGGCACATGGCAACTCTACTCGCAAATCGACGACGAAAGCACCTTTACGCTCGAAGGCGCGACGTTCGACCGCACCCACCTGAACGCACGCTACGCAGGAATCGCCTTTTGCTACTCGAAGACCAACGGATGCGGAAAATACCTCTGCAACAGCATCTCGGCATCGGGCAAACCCTACACCAAACCCGAACAAAACGTGCGCAAACACGACATCGTATTCACCGAAATAATGGCCGACCCAGAGCCACAAAACCAACTGCCGCTGCACGAATACCTCGAAATATACAACCGCACCGACACCGCCATCGACCTGGCCGACTGGACGCTCGCCATCAACAACAAAGTGGCGACAATAGCCGAAGGCCGCCTGAAACCGCACAGTTATGCCATCGTCTGCGCCGAAAACGCCGTAGAAAACCTTGCGCCATACGGACAAACGATAGTTGCCGCGCCGTGGCAGTTGATTCCCAATGCGGGAGCCGTCGTCCAACTCTTCGACGAGCAGAAACGCCTTGTGGCGTGGGTCGATTTCACCGATAAATGGTATGGCAACAACGCTTTCAAGAAAGATGGCGGCTGGTCGCTCGAACGCATCAGCAACGACTATCTCGACAATCACGCCGAAAATTGGAAGCCATCGGAGCACGCCGACGGAGGCACGCCAGGGCAACCCAATTCCGTGGCAGCCGAACTGGCCGACAATCGCGCGCCACGCCTCGAATACATAGCCGCCACGCCCGACACCATAGCACTGCATTTCTCGAAATCGATGGACGAAAACGACCTGACCAACTTGCGCCACTACGAAGGAATTGACATTGCTGGCATCGCTATAGAAGAGCCGCATGCGCAGTGCGTGCGATTGGCGTTGGCACAGCCGCTCACGGCCGACAGCCGCACGCTCACGCTCGACGGGTTGCACTGCATCGACGGACTAACGCTCGGCACCATCGACGAACAGATTGCGCTGCCGCAAACACCCGCCGTGGGCGACATCGTGCTAAACGAGATTCTGTTCAATCCCAAAGACGACGGCGTCGATTTCGTGGAATTGTGGAACATATCGGACAAGACGCTCGACCTCGGGCAATTGCTCGTAACGCGCCGCCGCAACGGCGAACTCGACACGCGCACGGCCATCTGCAACGAGCCGAGAATAGTTGCGCCACACGATTTCGTAGTGCTAACGAGCGACCCCAACTGCGTGTGCGCCCAATACGATTGCCCCGAAAGAGGCTGGTTTGCCACCGTGAAACTGCCATCGCTCAACGACGACGAGGGTAACATCGTCATCGCACTGCACGACGGCAGCGTGATAGACGAATTGAGTTACACCGCCAAGATGCACCACACGTTTGTGAGCAATCCCGAAGGCGTGTCGCTCGAACGCGTGAATCCGCACGCACCCACGCAGCAGGCCGACAATTGGCAATCGGCTTCGTTCGAAGTGGGCTACGCCACGCCAGCACGACAAAATTCGCAATACTTGGAAAGCAGCGACGACGAGCAGAAACAGAATTTCTGGATAGAATACGACACCTTCACGCCCGACAACGACGGATTCCGCGACCTGCTGCCCATCAACTACCGACTGCCGCACGACGGTTTCGCCGCCACCATCACCATCTACAACCCCAATGGCGTGCGCATGCGGCGTTTGCTCGGCGGCGAACTTGTTGGCACCGAAGGCACCATCTATTGGAACGGCCGCAACGATAGCGACGTGCTGTGCAGCGTGGGCGTGTACGTCGTTTTTGTGGAAGCCGTGCGCCCTGGCGGCGACACAATCCGCCAAAAAATCGTCTGTGTACTGAGCATGTAAAATGACATGCGCCAATTAGTCGAGCGCATCGAGCCATAGGCGCGCCGAAGCATCGCTGGGCATACGCCAATCGCCGCGTGGCGAGAGGTTTACGCTACCAACTTTGGGTCCGTCGGGCATGCACGAACGCTTGAACTGTTGAGCGAAAAATCGGCGAACAAACACACGCAACCATTTGCGTATGGTCGCCTCGTCGAACTTTCCCGCAAAAGCCGTTTGTGCCAAAAACAAAATTTTGTCGGGCGCAAAACCGTGGCGCAGCATGTAGTAAAGGTAGAAATCGTGCAATTCGTAAGGACCGACCAAATCTTCGGTTTTTTGTGCGATATTGCCCTTTTCGTCGGCGGGCAGCAATTCGGGACTCACGGGCGTATCGATGATGTCCAGCAGATTGGCGCGTGCCGATTGGGCAAAATCGCAATCGGCGGCGTAGCGCACCAAATGGCGCACCAGCGTTTTGGGAATGCTGACATTCACGGCATACATGCTCATGTGGTCGCCGTTGTAGGTTGCCCAGCCGAGTGCCAATTCCGACAGGTCGCCCGTGCCGACGACGAGTCCGCCGCACTGGTTGGCCACGTCCATCAGAATTTGCGTGCGTTCGCGTGCTTGCGTGTTTTCGTAGGTGGTGTCGTGCTGCCGTTGGTCGTGGCCGATATCGGCAAAATGTTGCAGGCAAGCCTTTTCGATGCTGATTTCGCGCAACGTTGCACCAAGACTTTGCACGAGTTCCGTGGCATTTTTGTAGGTGCGATTGGTAGTGCCGAACCCTGGCATGGTGATGGCCACGATATTTTTGCGCGGCAATTTGAGTTTGTCGCAGGCGCGTGCGCACACGAGCAGTGCCAATGTCGAATCCAAGCCGCCCGAGATGCCAAGCACCAGCGACTGAATGCCCGTGGCGTGCAAGCGCGTAGCCAGCGCATGTGTCTGTATATCAAGGATTTCGTTGCAAGTGGCCGCCCAATGGTCGCCTTTGGGAATAAACGGCGTAGCGTCGATAGTTCGTGTGAGCGCGAGCGGCTTCTGCGGCAGGTCGAACGGGCTGACAGTATGTTGGGGCAAAGCGGCCACATTGCGCGAGAAGGCACTCTTCTGGCGTCTGTCGTGCCGAATGCTTTCGATGTCTATCTCGCCAATAATCAGTTGTTCGTCGAGCGAAAAGCGTGCGTTTTCGGCCACTATCGCGCCATTTTCGGCAATGATGCCATTGCCAGCGAAAGCCAAATCGGTGCTCGACTCGCCAAAGCCAGCCGAAGCATAGACATAGCCCGCCAAACAGCGTGCCGATTGTTGTCGTATCAGGCTTTTCAGATAGGCGTTTTTGCCGATGAGTTCGTTCGATGCCGACAGATTGAACAGGATTTCGGCACCAGCCAGCGCGTGCGTGCTGCTTGGCGGTATCGGCACCCACAAGTCTTCGCACAGTTCGATGGCGAACGTTGCCTCGTGCGACTGAAACAAGATGTTTGCTCCGAAAGGCACGGTTTGTCCGCAGCAGACAACGGTGTCGGCAGTGGCATCGGCCGACGAGGCGAACCAGCGTTCTTCGTAAAATTCGTTGTAATTGGGCAGATATGTTTTTGGCACGACACCCAAAATGCGCCCTTGGTGAAACGCCACGGCGCAGTTGAACGTGCGATTCTGCGCGCTTATCGGCAGCCCGACGATGCCCACAATGTCCATCGTTTGCGACTCGCTGAGCAGCCAAGCAAGGCTCTGTTCGGCCTCGCGCAGCAGCAGAGCGTTGTTGAATAGGTCGGCGCAAGTGTAGGCCGTCAGTCCCAATTCGGGGAAAACAACCATCTGCACGTTGGCGGCTTCGGCTTGGCGGAGCAAATCGAGCGTGTGTTGCGCATTGAAACGACAGTCGGCCACTTTGACCGACGGAATGGCTACCGCCACTTTGATGAATCCGAAATTTTCCATGATGGTGCGAAAAATGAAAAGTTGCGCCTAAATCAGTGCTTTGAGGCACACAATGATGCCAAAAAGCACCAGCACGCCGCCCGTGATTTTGTTCAAAATCCACAGACCGCGCACATTGAACCGGCTACGCAACTTGCTGACAATGAGCGTAAGTGTGAGCCACCAACTGAATGCGCCAATCAAAATCGAAAGCATGCCGACGGCATTTTCGAACCACGTCTGCCCCGACTCGAAAAAGTTGAACTGCGCAAAAAGTCCGATGAAGATGAAGATGATCAGCGGATTGCTGAAACAGAGCCCAAACGCCGACAGATAGTCGCTGATGTAGTCGCTTTTCGACGATTTTTTGACCGACGACAGTTGCGCCGATGGGTTGCTCATGAAAACGTGAACGCCAAAAAACACCACTATCGCGCTGCCCACTATCCGAATCCAAAATTGGTGTGCATCGATAAAATCGGTGATAAAACTCATGCTGAACCCCACGATGGCAGCATAAATCAGGTCGGACGTGGAGGCTCCCAAGCCCGTTACCACGCCGTGCCAACGCCCACGATTGAGTGTGCGCTGTATGGTGAGAATCCCGAGCGGCCCCACGGGAACCGACGTGAACAGCCCGATGACTATGCCGATGAGTATGGTGTTGAGCATCGATGTGCTTGTCTTTTACTTTTTTGTTTGCGCCACAAGTTCCACTATTCCTTGCGCGTCGTCGGGGTGAAACCAGTGTATCTCTTTGTCGCGCCCGAACCACGACAACTGTTTTTTGGCGTAGCGGCGCGTGTTTTGCTGAATCATACCGATGGTGTGGTCGCGTGTCCATTCGCCATCGAAGTAGCGAAACAACTCCTTGTAGCCCACCGTGTTCAGCGCATTCAACGCGCGGTGAGCGTACAGACTGTGCGCTTCCTGTTCCAATCCGTCGTCCATCATCTGCCACACACGCCTATTGATGCGGTCGTAGAGTTCGGCACGCGGTCGGTTCAGCCCTATTTTTATAATGTCGAACGTGCGCTGTTTGGTCTGATTCGTACGCAAGTCCGAAAATTTCTTACCCGTCATCTGCATCACTTCCAAGGCGTGGAGCATGCGTTTGGCGTTTTTCAGATCGACTTCGGCATAATGCTCTGGGTCGAGTAGCCGCAGTTTGCGCCGCACACCTTCGATGCCGTTTTGGGCGTAAAAGTCGGCCACTTCGCGGCGCGTTTCGGCGTCGATTGTCGGCAGGTCGTCAATGCCATGGCACACAGCATCGGCATAGAGCATCGAGCCACCGGTCATCAGCGCATTGCCCGAGCGCGCTATCTCCGCCTCGATAATCGGCACTGCGTCCAACTCGAACTGGCCTGCGCTGTAGGGCTCGAACACGGAGCGGCTGCCGACGAAAAAGTGCCGCACTTGGCGCAGTTGTGCTTCGGTGGGGGCGGCCGTGCCTATTTTCATTTCGCGGAACATCTGCCGCGAGTCGCACGAGACGATGGCACAGCCCAACTGTTGCGCCAGCGTCAGGCTGATGTCGGTTTTGCCCACGCCCGTCGGCCCGACCACGACAAACAGTTTTCCGCGCCCGTCAGCCAACGTTTAGTAGAGTTCGTTGCCGTTCTCGTCGAACGCCATATTGCCAAAGCCCTCTTCGTCGATTTCGTCGGGGTCGTATTCGTCGCCGCCGTAGAAATCGGTGTCGAAATCCACCTTTTGTTTTTCGGCGAAAGCGTCGATGTCCATCGTTTGCACGGGTGCGTCGCCTTTGCTGCGTGTGCAGACGGGTTTGTCGAGGTGCCGCCCTGGCGTAATGGCTTTCAGTTCGATGAAAAAGGCGCGTTCGGTCATATTATCGAACACATAGAGCAGCCGTTGCCCAACGTCTTCCACGAACTCGTCGAGCCGTGTGTTTTCCATCAGATAGGTGTCGGTTTCGGAGTCTGCGCCCATATCGATGAGCGTTATTTCCTGCTCTTTCTCCCAATTGTCGCTACAGATGAAAAACGATGTAATCTGTTTTTTGTCGTAGCCCGCCGATTCTTGAATGGCTTCGTGCAGTTGCAGGAAAGTCGCCTCGGAATCGATTTCGATTTCGCGCTGGAAGTTATCCACTTCGTCCGACAGAATCAAAAATTTATAGACCATAAAATTTGCGTTTGATGAAACAACAAAGATACAACATTTTTTTGTTAGATACCAAATGTGCGTTTTTTTTCGCAGAAAAAAGACCCCGCGAACGGAGTCTTGTCGTTTCGGTTGGTTTTCGGAGACGTTTGTTTAGAAACTATAGCCGATGCCAAGTCCGATATTGCCTTTGAACTGCACGCGCTCGACGGGGTTGTTGCCGTCTTTGTCGGCTATCAGCACGCCGTTGTAGTATTTGAGCGAGGTGCTAAGCGTTACATTCAGCACTTTCAGGAATTGGTACGAGATGGCAAAGTCCCAATCGACATCGAAATTGCCGAAGCGGCGGTGATCGGCGTTGTCGCTAGACCACTTGTACGGAGTGAACACGCCTACGGTCGAGATGATTTTCAGGTTTTCGATGCGTGCGTAGTTTACGCCTGCTTTTGCCGAAAGACCGAGTTCGGCCAGCATTTTTTTGTCGTTCTCGATACCGTATTTTGTGCGGAAGTTGAAGTATTCTTCGGCGCCGTCGGCATTGGTGAAACGCATACTATCGACGGTACAAGTGGAGATACGTCCTGCCACAGGCGAAATGTAAACCGAGAAAATTTCGTTGGGTTTCCAGTCGATACCGAGCGAGATGTCGGTGTACGATGGCGAGAGCCAACTCGAAATAGGTTTCTCGTAGTTTTCGCCGTATTCGTAGCCTTTGGCATACTGCGATTTGAAGCCAGCGAGTGCGGTGAGGTACCACGTTTTGTGAAATTCCCAGCCGAATTTGGTGGTGAAATTGATTTTGTCGTTCGATTTGCGCCACGGTTTGTAGGTGTTTTGCTGGTAGGCCATGCCAAATTCGGTGTCGAGGTTGCTCTCCCACGCGATGACGTTCTTTTGGTAGAGCAGCGTTACGTTGGCAGAGGCCACGGTGGTTACGTTGTTGTTACCGCCGGCAGCCCAGTTCCACAGTCCGGTGGCACTGGCGTTGAGCGAGAGTATGCCTGTGCATTTCCAGTTTTTCTCCGCAACTGGAGCGGCCGCCTCGGCGGTTGGTTCGGTTGTTTCGTCGGCGAAAATCGGGGTGAAACACAACACCGCCAATGCCGATAGGAGTAATTTTTTTTGCATAACGATATGTTTTTGTTGATGTTTGGCAAGAAAACGCTGCAAAATTACAAAAAAAGATTTAAGAAGCCCCCTAAAATCCCTTTAACTTGCGAAAAACGTGCTATTTTTCGCGAATGAGCAGCACGCACAACGCCCCTGCGAACAGAGCCACGCCCGCCATGGCGAGCATATAGGCCTGATGTCCGCCCATCGCACGGAGCAATGCGCCGCCGCACAACGCTGCCACTATCTGCGGCAGACAGATGGTGCCGTTGAACAGCCCGAGATAGGTTCCCATGCGGTCGCCCTTGATGTTGTTGGTGAGAATGGTGAAAGGCAACGCCAGCATGGCCGCCCACGCGCACCCCACAAGCAGATACGGCACAAACAGCAGATACTGATTGCCCACAAAAGGCACAGCCACAAACCCTGCGCCGCCCAGCAGCAAACTGACGATGTAGGCCGTTTTGTAGTTTTTGAACTGCGGAATGGCCAGCGACCACACGATGCCGCCCACCGCTTGCACAGCAAACAGCACGCCCACCCAGTTGCCAGCGGCTTGGTAGCCCGCCGAAGCCGCATCGGTGGTGTGCCAAACGGTCTCGGCGATGGCACCGTTGGTGTATGTCCACATATAGACGAACGCCGCCCAGCAGAAAAACTGCACCAACCCGACCGTCCAAAACACGCTCGGAGCCTTGCGGAGCAGTTGTAGCAGGCTGCCGCTGTCCTTTTGTGCCGATGGTTGCGCCGCGTGATATTTGGCGTATTCGATTGGAGGCATCTCGCGCACCGTAAGCACCGTGTAGAGCACGCACACGATGAGTATAGCCGCCCCGATGTAGAACGAATAGACAACCGAATCGGGCACTACGCCTTTGGGGGCTTCGTTGCTGATGCCAATCCAAGTAAAGAAAATCGGGAACAGAAAGCCGACCACATTGCCCACATTGCACAGAAAACTCTGAATGGAATAGGCCAGACTTTTTTGCCGTTCGTTCACAAGGTCGCCCACCATCATTTTGAACGGTTGCATGGCCATGTTGATGGAGCAATCGAGAAACATCAGCGAGAAAAGCCCGAACCACATGGCGGCGTTCAATCCGAGAAAAACGGTTTGCGAAAAGGTGAAACGGCCAGCGTTTGGCAGCAAAACCATCACCGCCACTGCCACAATGGCGCCGACGAGCAGATACGGAATGCGCCGCCCGAAACGGCACCATGTTCGGTCGCTCAGCATGCCCACTATCGGCTGCACAACGATGCCCATGAGCGGCGGAAGCACCCAAAAATAACTCAAACTGTGCGGGTCGGCACCAAGCGTAGCGAATATGCGGCTGATGTTGGCACTCTGCAAGGCGTAGGCTATCTGCACGCCCAAAAATCCGAAACTGATGTTGAACAGTTTCGCAAAACTGAGGTTCGGCTGATTCATCTGTAGAGATTCAGTATTTTACACTTGCAAAGTTACTCTTTTTTGTCGATAGCAAAAAAATGTGGTAAATTTGCAGACTCGAAATTTTCGGCCACAAGCGGCGGAACAATTATCTAATTGTCTAATTTTCAATTATTTAATTATTCGGCAGGTGGAGCAGAACAGCGAAAAATTTCGGCGAGACGCAAACGCACGCCATGCGGGCGACAACAAGAAACGGTTTCAAACTTTCCACAATGGACGAAGACATCAGAAATGCGCTGGACGTTTTGCGGCGTGGCGGCGTGATATTGTACCCCACCGACACCATTTGGGGCATCGGCTGCGACGCCACCAACGCGACGGCCGTGGCACGCGTGTTTGCGCTCAAAAGGCGCGCCGACAGCAAAGCCATGCTCACGCTCATCGACAGCACTGCCAAACTGACAGGTTATGTCGCCGAAATTCCCGACGTGGCCTACGATTTGATAGAGATGAGCGAAAAGCCGCTCACAATCATCTATTCGGGGGCGAAAAACCTTGCGCCGAATCTGCTGGCCGACGATGGTAGCGTGGGCATTCGCGTTACGAACGAATGTTTCTCGAAACGCCTTTGCGAGCGTTTTCACAAGCCGATTGTCTCGACTTCGGCCAATATCAGCGGCGAGCCGGCACCACAAAATTTTGCCGAGATTTCCGACGAAGTGCGCGCCGCCGTCGATTACATCTGCACCACACGCCGCGACGAAACGACAGCCGCACGGCCGTCGTCCATCATCAAGTTGGGCGCACACGGCGAGGTGAAAGTGATTCGCCCCTAAATGCGTTTGGTACGAAATTTGAATTGCACGAAAAAAGTTGAGAGGTTATAGGTGAGTGGTTATAGGTGAGAGAACAAAGAACATAGAACAAAGAGCAAAGACTTTTTAATTATTCAATTATCTAATTTCCAATTATTTAATCAATTTTTTAGTAGCAAGATACAAGTAGCAAGTCGCAAGACAATTAGAACATAGAACAAAGACAATTATCCAATCAATTTTCAAATAATCAAATCACCAAATCCACAACAACTTTACAGACTTTACAGACTTTTCACTTTATAAACTTTCTCACTTTTACACTTTCACACCTTCACACTATTACACTTTTACACTGAAAAAAAATGAGATTTTTCGAAGATATGATTGCCAATGCCGACGAACAGACGGTTCACAGCGAAGTGATACGCCTCGACGAAGAGGGCGACCCCAAGGCAGTGCATTGTCTTTCGGGCGACGAACTGCCCGTTCTTCCGCTGCGCAATATGGTGCTGTTTCCCATGTCGGTGCTGCCCGTTTCCATTGGGCGCAAATCGTCGCTGAAACTTGTGCAGCAGGTTTACGAAGAGAAGACCGAACTCTTCACCGTGATGCAGCGCGACCACCATGTAGAAAATCCGCAGAAGCCCGATTTGTTCGAAATCGGCACTGTGGCGCGCGTGTTGCGCATCATCGAACTGCCCGACAACACCACGATGGTGTTGCTGCACGGCCGTCGGCGCGCACGCCTCGTCGATTTGGTGAAACGCACACCCTACCTCACCGCCACCATCGACCTGATGCCCGAAACGGCACCCGAAACAGCCACCGGCGCACTTGGCCGCGACCTCGACGCCATAAAAGCGTTGTGCGAAAAAATCATCAAAAAATCGAACATTCCCAACGAACTGCTTTTTGCCATCGAACACAGCGAAACGCCCGAAACGCTCATCAATTTCGTGTGCAACAACCTGCAACTCGACATCTTCGACCAGCAGCATCTGCTCGAGGTGGACGACCTGCGCCAGCGTGCCGCCGAACTGCTCGAAATACTGAAAAAAGAGTTCAAAAAAATCACGGTTTCCGCCTCCATTCAGTCGAAAGTAATGAAGGACATCGACCGCCAACAGCGCGAATACTTTCTGCAACAGCAGATGAAAACCATCAAAAACGAGCTGGGCGACGACACCACCGACAAACTGATAGAAGCGTACAAAAAACGCGCGAAATCGAAAAAATGGGACAAAAAAACGGCCGAAACATTTGCCAAAGAGTTGAAAAAACTCGAAGTGATGCCGCAACACGCGCCCGATTTCGCCGTGCAGCAAAACTATGTGGAGACGCTGCTCGAACTGCCGTGGAACGAATATACCGACGATAATTTCGACCTGAAAAAGGCGCAAAAGATACTCGACCGCGACCATTTCGGGTTGGAAAAAGTGAAGGAACGCATCGTCGAACATCTGGCCGTGCTGAAACTGCGCAACGACCTGAAATCGCCCATACTCTGCCTCTACGGCCCTCCGGGCGTGGGCAAAACATCGCTCGGCAAATCGATAGCCGAAAGCCTCGGCCGCAAATATGTGCGCGTGTCGCTCGGCGGCATGCACGACGAAGCCGAAATACGCGGACACCGCCGCACCTACATCGGTGCTATGCCCGGGCGCATCATTCAAAGCCTGAAAAAAGTCGGCTCGTCGAACCCCGTTTTTGTGCTCGACGAGATAGACAAACTCGCCGACGATGCACACGGCGACCCGTCGTCGGCACTGCTCGAAGTGCTCGATCCGGAGCAAAACGCGGCCTTCCACGACAACTTTTTGGACATCGACTACGACCTGTCGAAAGTGCTGTTCATCGCCACGGCCAACTCGCTCGCTTCGGTGCCGCGCCCGCTGCTCGACCGCATGGAGTTGATAGAAGTGAACGGCTACATTGCCGAAGAAAAGGTGGAAATCGCCGCCAAATACCTTGTGCCAAAGCAACTGAAAGAGCACGGCATCGACCATCGGCAGGCGAAATTTGCCAAAAAGACACTGCGCTACATCGTCGATAACTACACCCGCGAATCGGGCGTGCGCGAACTCGACCGTGTCATCGCAAAAATCATGCGCAAAATCGCTTGCAAAATCGCCACCGAAACGCCCTACAACGCCGAAATTGCCATCGACGACCTGCAAAACTACCTCGGCGCGCCACGCTACACACACGAGTCCTACCAAGGCAACGGCGTTTGCGGCGTGGTTACGGGCTTGGCTTGGACGGCCGTGGGCGGCGAAATTCTGTTCATCGAAGTGAGTCTGAGCCCAAGCAAAACGCCCAAACTGACCCTGACGGGCAACCTCGGCGACGTGATGAAAGAGTCGGCCACGATTGCGCTCGAATATCTGAAAGCGCACGCCGCCGAACTCGGTGTCGATGGGCAACTGTTCGACCAATACAACGTGCATATCCATGTGCCCGAAGGCGCCATTCCCAAGGACGGACCGTCGGCTGGCATCACCATGCTGACTGCGCTCACATCGGCATTCGCCAAACGCAAAGTGAAGAAAAATCTGGCCATGACGGGCGAAATCACCTTGCGCGGCAAACTGCTGCCCGTGGGCGGCATCAAAGAGAAAATTTTGGCCGCCAAACGCGCCGGCATCACCGACATTCTGATGTGCGCCGACAACAAAAAAGATGTGGACGAAATCAACGACCGCTACCTGAAAGGGCTGCGCTTCCACTTCACCGACAGCATGGCAGAGGCTCTGAAAATGGCGTTGATTTAGTCGTTATCCGTTTTTCACGCTGAAAAAACAGTCGCACGGAATGTGGTTCCGTGCGACTGGTCTATTTCAGCAATTGTCAGAAGCGACGCTTTACGGTCTGATTCGTGCGGCGGCTTGCGACACATTGATGATGAAATCGCCCATACGCTCGAGTTCGGCTATCAAATCCAAGAAAAAGACGCTCTCTTGGTACGACTCCTTCTGCTCGATGTCGCGAATGGTGGTGTCGCGCAGCGTGTCGCGGCGTGTGTTGATGCGCACTTCGCACGCCACGGCCGCCTCCAAATCGACACGTTCGCCCTCGGTGCGTTGCAGGTTGGCCACCATCACACGGTACGCCTCGTCGACCAGTGCCGTCATCTCGTCGATGGCAGCCAACTCGCTGTCGCTGAAGTGTTTGCCATGCTCTCTGCTGCGTGTCAGCAGGCGGCTGATGGCTTCGCCCGAATCGCCAAGGCTCTCCAACTCGTCGATGATGCGATAGACCACGGTCATGCCTTCGCGCGTATGTTCGCTCACGCTGCCCTGCGGAATGGCGTTCAGGAACGAGGCAATCTCGTATTCAATGCGGTCGGAAATTTCCTCGTATTTCACCAGTTTCTGACGATATTTCTCGAATTCATCGGCAGTCGATGCGTGAATGGCGGCTTGGGCGTAGCCGAATCCTTTGTGCGAAATCTGTGCGAAATGCGCCACCTCTTTCCACGCTTGCACCACCGACAGTTCGGCCGTGTCCATCGCTCCAGCACTGATAAATTTCAGTTTGAAAATCTCCTCTTCGGCATCGGTTTTGCTCTTGATGATGGCCGTAACGATTTTGGCGATTTGCGGCACGAACCATATCAAAATGCAGGTGTTGAACGTGTTGAACAGCGTGTGCAACATCGACAAGCCGTAGAGCGCGGCTGTGGCTTCGTCCGACGTAGGATTGAGCGCGCCGCTCGGCAATTCCGCCGGATTGGGATAGCCCAACCACGTGATAGTCAGCCCGATAAAGTGGACGAACGGGCAGAACAGCGCCAACGCCCACACCACGCCAAACACATTGAACAGCGTGTGCGCCAAGGCGGCGCGTTTGGCATTGACATTGGCCATGGCGGCCGCTATGTTGGCAGTGATGGTGGTGCCAATGTTTTCGCCGAGCACCATGGCCGCCGCCATATCGAACGGCAACCAACCGAGACTCAGCATGATGAGCGTGAGAGCCATCGTGGCACTCGACGACTGCAAAATCAGTGTCAAGATGGTGCCAAAAGCCAAAAACAGCAGCACCGACCAGAAGCCGTAGCCCGTCCAACGGCCGATAAACGATAGCACTTCGGGCGTTTGTTCGAGGTCGGGCACCGAATTTTTCATCAGCGACAAGCCCAAGAACAACAGCGAAAAACCGATGATGAACTCGCTCACATTGCGGTAACGCTCGCGTTTCGACACGCTCATAACAAATCCGACGGCCATGAGCGGCACCGCCAACACCGATATATCCATTTTGAAGCCGAGCAACGAAATGAGCCACGCCGTAACGGTGGTGCCGATATTCGCGCCCATAATCACACCGATGGCCTGTTCGAGTGCCAGCAGACCAGCATTCACGAAACCGACCACCATCACCGTGGTCGCACTCGACGACTGAATGATGGAGGTGATTGTCAAGCCCGTCGCCACGCTCTTCACGCGGTTCGAAGTCATCGCAGCCAAAATGTGGCGCAAACGCTCGCCAGCGGCCTTTTGCAAACCTGTGCTCATCAGGTTCATGCCGTACAAAAACATGCCCAGAGCACCAAACAACGTCAAAAGTTGCAATGTCAATTCCATAATTTTTTAGGTTGATTCGTTGAACTGTTGATTTTGTGATTGGCGGATTGGGTTATTTGGAACGTATTCCGATAGTAACCGACCTCCGCGCCTTCAAATTTTTCAGACTAAATTTGCTGCATATGCACCAGATAGACCGTGTAGGCCACATACGACAGCAGCATCAGCCAGCCGCCCCAGCGCGGTATGCGCCGCAGGAAGCCGAAGGGCAACAGCACAGCCGCCGCCGCTATCATCACTATGTAATCGACAAGCGTGATGCCGCCGCCAGCCAACGGCGCAATCTGTGAACTGACACCCAAAATGAAAGTGATATTGAAAATGTTGCTCCCGACAATGTTGCCAAGCGCCAACTGCGTGTTCTTTTTGAACGCCGCCGCCAACGAAGCCGCCAGTTCAGGCACCGACGTGCCGCACGCTATCAACGTGATGGAGATGAACGCCTCGTCGACGCCCCACGCGCGGGCAATCGCCACGGCCGAATCGACAAAGAAGTGGCTGCCAGCAACCAACGCCGCCAAACCACACACGATGCGCAGCACCGCCATGCCGACTTTGCCCTGCTCCTCCAACGCCATTTCGTCATCGGCAGCGCGCCCCTTGCGACGCTCACGCCAAAACGACAAGTAGATGTACGCCACGAAAAACACCAGCAACACAGCACCATCGATGCGATTGATGCACACCGCACTGCCATCGAAAAAGTTGAACGCCAGCAACAGCACCAACACCGAAACCAGCACGCACACCGGCAGTTCGAAACGCATATTCTCGCGCGTTACCGCCACAGGCCAACACGCCGCCGTCAGACCCAAAATGGCCAACACGTTGAAAATGTTGGAACCAACCACATTGCCAATGGCGACATCTACATTGCCTTGCCACGCGCCGTATGCGCTCACAGTCAGTTCGGGCATCGATGTGCCAATGCCCACTATCACCGCGCCTATCACAAAATCGGAGATACGAAAACGGCGCGCTATCGTTACCGAACCTTCGACAAGGCTATTTGCGCCCCACACGATGGCTGCCAACGAAAACAGAAAAATTATGTATAGCATTTTTTTTGAAAACTAATGATTTAGGGTAAAATGAGAATGGTGCGACCGACGCACGTCCCACGAAAAGACAGCGTACGCCGCAAAAAAAATGAGTCGGAAAAGACACCCTAAATAATGAGTTTGCGCAAACGCATGAAAAACTGCGCATGGTGCTTGACATCGACGGGCAACAGCCCCAACGGCTGCTGATACACCGCAAGCACGCAGCAACTCCACATGCGCCCTGCCTTGAAACTGATGGCATTATGATTGATGAAAAAACGGCGGCAACGACCGTCGATGGTCTTGCCCGTGCGCCACAGCGTGGGCGCGTTCGTCCCCGATGCCACCGCCGAACAGCCGAGCGCATCGCTGCAACCGCCCTGCGTATAACAATCGTCGCTATAGCACGAGACCGAAACTTGTGCCGCGGCAACGCTCTCCGCTGGCGTGGCCGAAGCAAGCCGATGGCCGCCAGCAGCCCCAAGCAAACCCAACAACGACAGCACAAACAGTGCGATGTAGGCACAACGTTTCACGGCAACAAAAATACATTTTTTTTCGATATGCGCAAAAAAAAGTGCCATTTTTTTTGTCTTCCGCCAACATTCGCTATCTTTGCACAAAATTAAAGTTCAACTTAAAATTTGCACATCTTATGCGAAATTACATCTATCGGCAACTTTCGGCCGAGATACTTGAGTGCCAAAAATACTATCAGGTGATTGCCATTACCGGGCCTCGGCAGGTGGGAAAAACAACGCTCTGCCGCAACCTCTTTGCAGACTACACCTATTATAATTTGGAAGACATCAATCTGCGTACAGAGATAGCACGCGACCCAAAAAATTTCTTTTCGCAGAGCGGCAAACGCGTGATAATCGACGAGATACAGAAATTGCCGTCCCTACTGTCGTACATTATGGTGTGCGTCGATAGCGACTCGGAATGGCGGTTTGTGCTGACGGGCAGTTGCAATATCTCGCTGATGAATAGCATTTCCCAGTCGCTTTGCGGGCGTACGGCCGTGCTGACACTGCTGCCGTTTTCGTTAGACGAAATTCCTGAATATAAGGCAAATAACACCGACAAGATATTATTCAACGGCTTCTATCCTGCCCTCTTCGATAGGCATATCCCCGCGAACAAAGTATATGCAAACTACTACGCCACTTATGTCGAGCGCGATGTGCGTCAATTACTGAAAATCAAAGACTTGTCTGCTTTTCAAACGTTCATTCGCCTTTGCGCGGGGCGCGTGGGGGCAGAGTGCAACCTATCCACGCTCTCGAACGAGGTGGGTGTGTCGTCTGTAACGCTCAAAGAGTGGCTCAGCATATTGGAGGCTTCGTACATTCTCTTTCGCCTGCACCCCTACTACACCAACATCAGCAAACGCTTGGTGAAAACCCCGAAACTCTATTTCTACGATACGGGGCTGCTCTGCTATCTCTTGGGGCTGCAATCGGCCGAGCAACTGACTTTGCACCCCTTGCGCGGCGGCGTATTCGAGAATATGGTGGTATTGGAAATGCTCAAACAGCGTTTCAACAAAGGGCAGGACAATAACCTGTTTTTCTATCGTGAGAGCCGCGGCACAGAGATAGACATCGTGGCACAAGAGGGGAACAATCTGCGCCTCTACGAGGTGAAGTCTGCCAAAACCTCCAGCCTTGAGTTCTACAAAAACATACACGCCGTGGAACAACTTTTTGGCGAGCGCATCCTCTCGTCCTGCGTACTGTACGACGGCGACATTAACAACCCCGCCCTCCATAGTGGGCTGTGCAACTTCCGGCTACTCTCCGACAGACACGAATAGGCAAATGCACAAAATTAAAGTTCAACTTAAAATTTGCACACACCAAACGAACCGCGATTGAGAATTAGTAGCAAGATATGAGTAGCAAGTCGCAAGACAAAAGGTGAGAGGTTAGAGGTTAGAGGTTATAGGTGAGTGAGCAAAGAGCAAAGATAATTTGGGGCGCGAACAATTCTTAATTATTCATTCTTAATTCTCAATTAAAATCCAACCCCTACCCCTGCCATTCGGCAGGTACTCCCCCTATCTGCTACGCAGCAGGGGGAGAGAATGCACTCCCAAAACCTGTCCCTCTGCCGAGCGCAGCGAGGATAGGGGGACGAGGAGCAACAGCGACGGAGGGGGTTAATACAATTAAGAATTAAGAATTAAGAATGAATAATGAATAATAATCCACAAATCCACAGACACTTTCCACTTTATAGACTTTATAAACTTTACAGACTTTTCACTTTATAAACTTTATAGACTTGATAAACTTTTCACTTTTTCACTTTCAAACTATTTTCGTATCTTTGTAGGCGCAAAAGGTAAATACTAACCAACCAAAACATTTTTTTGACCATGTAAAACCGGCATCGTAAAGGCGATGCAACGACATATTTTTTAACAGCATTGGCTATTATTTCGCGTTACCGAAAACCGACCAAGTTTATAAGGAGATACAGCAGAAATAATAACAAAAGGCGTTCTGTACAAGGATGTCCTTTTTCTCTCGATATAGAACATGCTCACACTTCGGTGTGAGTTTCTTAGAGAGAAAAGGTCTCCTTGGTCGGTTGCCTTGGTACGCGATAAGAAACTCACATTTTTTGTGTCCTTATCGCACGAGATTGATAGCATTGCACAAAATCTATCAATCTTATGGCAGACAATACCAATCTACACGCAGCGAAAGTCGCTAAAAATGATGAGTTCTATACCCAAATCCACGATATAGAGAATGAGATAAATCACTATAAAGACTTTTTTTATGACAAAGTGGTCTTTTGTAATTGTGACGACCCATACGAGAGTAACTTCTTTAAGTACTTTGCCAATAACTTTAACGAGTTCCATTTGCGCAAACTCATTGCAACATGTTACAATGGTTCCCCTGTATCAGGCAATGAGTTATTATTAGACTTTGGGGACAATGTCAGCGACCCAAAGAAAATTGCCTATAAGGTAGAAATAACGGAAGTCCGAGATTTTAATGGAGATGGTAGTGAAGATTTAGCAGATGTTCGTTACCTTATGCAGAATGATAAGAATGTAATTTCTGTTCTGAAAGGCAACGGCGACTTCCGCAGTCCGGAATGTATCGATTTACTGAAAGAAGCAGATGTGGTAGTCACTAATCCGCCTTTTTCTTTATTTCGTGACTATGTCGCACATTTAGTCAAATACGACAAGAAATTTATCATACTGGGTAATATGAATGCCGTTACCTATAAGGAGATATTTTCGTTGATAAAGACTAATAAAATGTGGATTGGTTATGGGTTTAATCTCTCAATGGTATTCCGCACAACCTATCCAAATCTTTTAGAGGCAAATCGCAAGTATGTGCGTTCCAAAGGTTTCGACCCCGACAAGAACTATGTAAAGACACCCGCTATTGCATGGTTTACAAACATTGATATTACCAAACGCCACGAGGAAATGATACTCTACAAGCACTACAATGCAGAGGAATATCCGACCTACGAAAATTATAACGCTATCAATATCAACAAAGTAACGGACATCCCGTGTGATTATGACGGTGTTATGGGTGTGCCTATTACTTTCTTGGACAAATATAATCCTGCCCAATTTGATATTATTTGGCGAGGTGGTGATATAGAATGGGCAGAAAATGAGTGTTCGTTCTATACTCCGCCTACTGCTGACAGAGCGAACCGCTTCAAGAAAGCCGACAGAACTTGGCGCATACAAAATCCCTACTTAGTAGATAAGAACGATAATGCGGTTGCTGTTTATCAGCGCATTTTCATTCGCCGAAAGAAATAGCACAACTTCAAAATAGTACAACTATGGATATTACTTTGCAACAAATTACAGTCCGCGAGTTGGCAGACAAGTTCAATGAGAGCGACGATGGTGGTGTAAAAGGGTATGGTGGGAAACTAAATATTCGCCCGCCCTATCAGCGTGAATTCGTGTATGACGAGAAGAAAAGAGATGCCGTGATTACCACTATCCTGCGAGGCTTCCCTCTAAATGTGATGTATTGGTCTGACAATGGCGATGGTACTTATGAAGTCATAGACGGACAACAGCGTACTATTTCCATCTGCCGATATGTCTGCAAAAAGTTCAGTTACGAAATGCGACAGTTTAACAATCAGCCCGCAGACATTCAACAGCGCATACTTGACTATGAACTAATGATATATGTTTGCCGTGGTAGCGAGAGTGAGAAACTGAATTGGTTCGAAGTTATTAACATTGCAGGCGAGCAATTGACACGACAAGAGTTACTGAACGCCACTTACACGGGACAATGGCTCGCTGATGCAAAACGCTATTTTTCCAAACCGAACTGTGCTGCGCATAATATGGCAAAACAATACCTTACAGGTTCTGCCATTCGCCAATCCTATTTGGAAACAGCCCTAAAATGGATGTCCCGCCACGACAATAATGGTAAGGTGTGCATAGAAGGTTATATGGATGCACACCGCCACGATAACAATGCAAATGCTCTGTGGATGTATTTCAAAAGCGTAATAGAATGGGTTGCTATTACCTTTCCAAAGTATCGACGGGAAATGCAAGGATTAGACTGGGGACTGCTCTACGACACTTACCACGAGCAGGTGTTGGATGTGGCGGCGATAGAGCAGGAGGTAGGCGAACTGATGCAAGACGGTGATATTCAGAACAAAAAGGGCATCTATCTCTATGTGTTAGACCACAAAGAGCAGCACCTCGACTTGCGCGGGTTCGATGAGAAGACGCGACGGAAAGTGTACGAACAGCAGCACGGCGTCTGCCCTATCTGCGGAAAAGTGTTTGACTACGAGTTTATGGAGGCAGACCACATCATCCCATGGAAGAAAGGCGGCCGTACCACTCTCGACAACTGCCAAATGCTCTGTATGGAGTGCAATCGCAGAAAAAGCGGAAAATGAGAATTAGTAGCAAGTCGCAAGACAAAAGGTGAGAGGTTATAGGTTATAAGTTATAGGTGAGTGAGCAAAGAGCAAAGATAATTTTGGGCGCGAACAATTATTCATTATTCATTCTTAATTAGTTTCAACCCCTCCGCTGCGCTCGTCCCCTTGCAAAGGGGACAGGTTCGCAACGTTGTTGGTTCAGTCCTCTCCCCTTTTCAAGGGGAGTACCTGCGAAGCAGGGGTAGGGTTCTATGTCAATTAACAATTTAGAATGAAAAATGAACAATTAAGATTTTTTCGATAAGCGAGAACAAAAACTTGCAAAATTGTGCAGTTCGCAACACAAAAATCTGCAATTTCTTGCAGTTCGTGAGCCAAAAACTTGCAATTTCTTGCAGTTTAGCGAGCAAAAATCTGCAAAATCTTGCAGTTCGCATGGCGAAAAAGTGCAAATTCTTGCAGTACAGGCTTGTGGGATTGAGAGAAAGGTTGTACCTTTGCAGGCGTAAATCGTTGAAATAGAATACTATGGATCTGATTAGCATACTGCAAGACCAAAAGCAAGAGGTGGTGGCGACGGATATACGCCAATGGTGCCCGCGTAAGGAGGAGAAGTTGTTGGACTTGGACAGCCCCTTGGCGCAAGTGGTGATAGGGGTTCGGCGCAGCGGAAAATCGACGCTGTGCATGAAAGTCATCAAAGAGAGCGGACTCAACTTCGGATATGTCAATTTCGATGACGAGCAGTTGGCTCGTCTGCGGGCGGAACAACTGAACGATGTGTTGGACGCTGTATATAAAGTCTATGGCGATGTCAATCACTTGTTCTTGGACGAAGTGCAGAATGTACCCGATTGGGCGTTGTTCGTCAATCGGCTACTGCGGCAGGGTATGCACCTGCTGCTGACGGGCAGCAACGCCAATCTGCTATCGGGTGAATTGGCGACGCACCTCACGGGGCGGTACAACCAAATAGAATTGTATCCGTTCTCGTTTGCCGAGTACTGCACCGTGCGGCAAGTGGATACCGAGACGCAAAGCACCAAGGCGAATGCACTGCGCTACAACGCATTAGAGGACTATATGCAGCAGGGCGGTTTCCCCGAGTTGCTGCATCTGCGCAATCCGCACACCTATACCCTCTCGCTGCTGAACGCCATTCTCAAAAAAGACATCTGCAAGCGTTACAGCGTGCGATATCAACAGACTTTGTCGGATTTAGCCAATGGGGTGTTGGACAATTTCTGCCAAGAGATTTCGTACAAACAACTGTCGGAACAGTACCAATTAGGGTCGGTGCATACTGCCAAACAGTATCTGCACTACTTGGAGGAGGCGTTCTTGGTGCGAACACTACCGCTGTACTCTTTCAAGAACCGCGACCGACAGACCCAACGCAAATACTACGCCGTTGACCCCGCTTTCATCACCAACCACGAGGATATGCTACAGCGCCCCAATCTCGGGTGGCGACTTGAGAATGTGGTGGCTATCGAACTCATGCGGCGTATGGACAGCGAGCTGGAGCAACTCTACTACTACAAGCAGTCGCGCCTCTTCGAAGTGGATTTCGTGCGGGTGCGGTTGGGAAAAATAGAAGAGTTGGTGCAAGTAACCTACAACTTTACCGACCCAAGCACAAAACAGTACAACCGAGAAGTGGGCGGACTGGTCAAAGGAGCGCAACTGACGGGGTGCAAGAACTTACTGCTGATAATCATGGACGGCAAACCACAGACTATTGAGCAGGACGGATACACCATCCGATGTGTCCGTGCAACCGATTGGTTGATAGACATTTCCTAACCGAACCTCCCCTACCTATCCCAAGGAGGAGAACTTGCAATTTCTTGCAGTTCGTGAGCCAAAAACTTGCAAAATCTTGCAGTTTGAGATTGTGGGGAGATAAAAAAAGATTGCCTGACAAATTGTCAGGCAATCTTTTTGTTGGCGCAACATGCGCTTATAATCATTGGATTAGTGGCGAACAAACAGATTCGGAGAGGCGACAATCCCTTTCGATGCCTTGGCCGGAGCGTTCGAAGTGCTGTTTTTTGCCGCGGTAAGCGTGCCCGTATAGGTAATCTCCACAGACGCGCCTTTCGAGTTGGTGGCATACACCTCTATCTTGCACTTGCCATCTTCGTTCGAGAGGACAATCGCTCCATCGGTGAGGAGATAGACAGGATCGGTCAACTGCTTCCCGCTGATTGTAGCAAAGTAACTGTTGCTCACTGAGCCATCATCTGCATCGTAGTGACCGGCGGCAATAGTCCCCGACTCATAGTACGTTCCAATATAGTATGCATTTGCAGGAACAATCGTTACGGCATCTTTGTCGCTCTCGTTCTCGTAGAAAGCGATGAACTGCAGATACTTTGTGCCGTCGTTGAGAATGAATGCCGCATAGTTCTTCCCGTTTTGCGACTCATAGTTATACTGCGCCGAGGTGTTGGCGGGGTCGAAAGTATACGCGATATCGTCCTCAGCATCAATCGCATAACCGGTTTCGGCATAGTCGCCAGCGACATTGATGGTGTAGAATATGCTATCCGATGCCATCAGTTTCAGCACAGCAGAATAGGAGTCGGTGCCTGCCTCTTTCACCTCGACCGTGCCATAGAGTGCCGTCAACGGCTTCTCGATACCAGTACCCGATACATATCCGAAGGCGCTGAAGTAGGTATTGAAGTTCGCTACGCCATACGAGCCAACGAATTGGGTAGAATAGTAAGAGAAATAGAGTGCAAAATCGCCGTCGCTCAACGAGCCATCGTCATTGGTGATGACAAAATAGCCGCCGTCGTTGCTGTAGTCGAGGAACTTCGCATCGGTGATGTTGATGGTTTTGTTCGCTACGGGCGTAATCTTTTGTCCGAAATGTACGATGAAGAGCGAGTCGTGGGCTGCGGTGTAGTACTTCGCCGTAATCTCGATGCGCCCCTCGTCGGTGTAGTTCTTGACGGTTGCCGAGATGGAGTCGATGTTGTAAATCGTTCCACCGCCATCTTCTTCGCCATCGGTACCGAAGAGGAAGCCCCATACTTGCGACTCACCCGCGTCACACTTCGCCGAATAGGTGCCATCGACAAAGGTTGAACCCTTAATAGACAGCGTTACGCTGTAATCGGCGTTACTGCCCGTGGCAATCACATTGCCCAACGAGCCATCGTTGTCGTTAATGTACTCGGCCGAAGTAATAGCCACCTCTTGTTTGAACTTGACAAGAGCATCTTCATCGGGAACAGTATCCGTTGGGATAGAGTCCGTTGGTGCAGTCGATTGATCTGGTTCTTTTAGGTCGTCTTTTTTACAACCAACCGCAAGCAGCATAATTGCGGCTGCCAGCGCATACTGAAACTTTTTCATACCTAAATTATTTATATGGTTTAAGACAGTTTCCGAGCCCCTAAAAGCCTTTATTACTGATAGATGAATTATCGCGCCAAAGATACGCAATTTTATATTTTGTAAATAGCGTGCGCGCCTATTTTTATGCTACACAACATAAAAATAGCACTATTTTTTCTAATTTTTCCCTCTCACACAGCGCAAAAACATATTCTACAACATATTTTGCGCAATGCGCAGTAGTATACTGAGAAAGTGGGTTAGCAGTGAGAGATTAGGAATGAGGAGTGAGGCGCGGCAGAGCCGCAATTTCAAATTCCAAATTTCAAATTGAAAAATTCAATCATTCAATGATTCAGTGATTCAATGATTCAATTCTGTCCCTCTGCCGAGCGTAGCGACGGAGGGGGTTCTTTTCTAATGAAGAATTAATAATTAAGAATTTTTTCGGTAAGTGAGGGCAGTGCCAAACTTGTTTGAGCAATGTCGAACGTAGAAAAAATGCGCACAGCGAATTAAGAATTGTTCGCGTCCAAGTTGGTGACGTTGTTGGTCGTTTTTGAGTTTTTCGTTTTTTTTCGTTCATTTCTTTTGACGACCAAAAGAAACGAACCAATTTTGCGATTGAGCGAGCGCAAAGCAAACTTGTTTGCAATTTGCCGAGCGTGAGCAAAATCAAGAATTAAAGAAAAGTCGCCAGCTGGGGCGCGAGCGTTGCCAAAAATTGGCGGTTTTGGTTTCGGCGGCGCCAAAACTCGCTTCGCTCAGACACTGCCGCCGCTTCTCGAAACACAAAACCTGATTTTTGACACTCGCCGCCCAATGCTGGAATTCTGGTTTCTATGTTCCTGGGTTTCTCGCGCTTCGCGCAGTTTCGCGTTGTTTTTGGGGATTTGTGGATTTGGTTATTCGGAGATTTTGGCGTTTCGGCTACCGCAATTTGAAATTTGAAATCTGAAATTGATTAAATAATTGGAAATTAAATAATTAGATAATTAAAAAGTCTTTGCTCTTTGTTCTTTGTTCTCTCACCTCTAACCTATAACCTATAACCTATAATTATCTTGTGTCTTGCTACTATTAAATGTCTTTGCTCTGAAAAAATGCAAATCCCGTGCGATCAGAAAGTGCGCTTTGTAGCAGCCTGCCACAAGGTTAATCTATGTCTCGAACGAGACGGACTGCCCGCCCGTAGTAGCGAGCACCGCTGCCGTTCTGGCTATTGCCGTCGGCGCCACCTGTGTCCGCCGTACGCGCACTGAAGATCAGGAAGTATGCCTCGGTTGCGCCATTCGCCGTAGCAGACCAATAGGTGCAACTCTTCTGCACATTGTACACTTGCTCTGCCTTGTAGCGACCTCCCGCAGCAGGCAAGAAAACCGCACCTGCCGTTTCCAATTTCTGCCATTCGTCAAGCGAGAAAGTTTGATAAGCAGCGTAGGCTTCTTCGCTGTTCTCATCGGCGAAGCCGCTCTTGAAGGTTATGCCATCGGGGCAAGTCCATACATCGGGGAGGAGGATCAGGCCATTCACAGAGTCCGTATCACTCAATTTGATACAGGCAACGCCTCTTTTTGCGCTTGCTTCGGTGCGAAAGTCGAGCAGAAAATACCATTCCTGTTGGGTAAGGGTGCGGAAAGTTTTGGGTGCATAACCACTGACGGAGTTTTTGCCCCAATCGTAAAAGTCGCCCTTATAGTCGTTGGATTCTCCGGAAGTACCGACGCCACACATAGCAGTACCACTGCTACCGCTCCAACCGAAGAGGTCTATCTTGTCGGCGAGGTTGCCGTCGCTGATATTGGCTGTGCCCAATACATCGTATTGATTTTCAGCGAATGACCAACTGCGAGTGGATTGCGTGTACTGCAAGTTGCCTCGCGAGAAAGCGACATCCTTATCTATCGCTACCGAGAATACGCCTGCCAATGCCGTTCCGTCGTCGTCGCTAGGGCATTTATAGAGATAAACCGTGTCGTGCACCTCTTTGTACACAATCTTTTGCGTGGCACGCGGCAGTATCAGTTTGAGCGTATCGCCCTCTATCATATTGTTCATATCGTAGGTGATACTGTCGATGGTAGTAATCGGTTGCTCGTAGTACACCTTGCCATTCAGCCACACCACTTGATTGGTTTGCGCCTGCAACAGCAGACTGCTCAACGCCACTGCAAACAGGAAAAATACCTTTTTCATATCAGATGTTTATTTTGATTTATTTTCTTGCGGCAAAATATATGCCAAATTCTATTTGCCCTGATTTTCAGGCACTTGAAGTTCATTGCAAGCGTCTGCCGTGGGCATCGTACTGCACGCCATCGACCACGATAATCAGTTGTCCGCCCACGATGTATTTCTCCACTCGGCGAACAGGGCGATTCTCGTTGTTCTCCGCAGGGGCGATAGCGGTGGGAGTCTCCTCCTTGTACACCCCATAGGCGATAACGAATTGGTCAAGACTCTCGGCGGGCACACGCAACTGCTCTACGCCATCGATAGACAGCACGACGGTTCCTTTGTCGTAACTCATCTTGGGCATCGCCGTCAAGCGATAGCACTTGCTCGTGCCGTCCACCCAAGCATAGACGGCGTTTATTTCTGCCTCCTGTGCGCGGGCGACCATCACAGCCAGCAGGCTGCATAGCAACAGGATTGTTCTTCTCATACGCATTTATTGTTTGTTCTATCTTCGCCGGTTGGGCTAAATGTTTACTACTTTGCCCTGCTTTTTGTTTGCTTTTTCTGTATTCCACCGCAAAGATACACCCTTTGAATGGGATTTGCAAACCTTTTTTGGAGAATATGCATACTTTGGGGAGGTGAAAAATGCAAACTTTTTTGAGGATTCTGCAATTATTGGTGGGCTAAACTTGATGATTTTTGTTAAGTTTCGCCCTGTAATAATGGGTATTGTTTCTAAGTTTCTCGCGCTGCGCGCTGTTTCTATGTTTTTGGTTATTTGTGGATTTGGTTATTTGGAGATTTGGTTGATCAGTTGATTGGCTGATTAGTTGATTATTGTACAAATAATTTTGTCAATGCGTAAATCTTTGTTCTAATTCTTAATTCTTAATTAAACTTGAACCCCTCCGCTGCGCTCGTCCCCTTGCAAAGGGGACAGGTTCGCACCCAACAACACTTCATTCCTCACTCCTCATTCCTCACTCCTCACTCCTAATTATCTATAACCTTTCACCTATAAACTCTTGCGACTTGCTACTTGTGTCTAATCATAAGTGCCGTTTGTTAGAAGGGCTCAATCGAATAAATCCACAAGGTCGGAGGCAAGAAAGGTCTCCAACGGGATACCGTTCACTCCCACAATAATGGAGCGGTGTGGGTGAAACATTTTCTCGAAACGGTGCAACCCTGCCGTGTCAGCAATGTCGTTACTTTTCACCTCAATGGCAACCACACGCGAATTGCGCACCAAAACAAAATCTACCTCATCATTTCCGTCGCGCCAATAGAATACACGGAAATTGCCCGTATAGGCGCAGTTGATAATGTGCGTCCCAACGGCCGACTCGTAGAAGCGTCCCCACACTTTGTGGTCGTTGCGAGCAGAGATGAAATCGTAGTCGGAATAGAACGACAGCAGGGCATTGTTGTACACCTGATATTTGGGAACGGAGGCACGCTGGCGCACTTGGTTCATAGCAAACTTCTGTAACCCACACACCATACCGCTTTGGTCGAGCAGGTCTAAATAGCCCGACAGAGTAGTCGTGTTGCCCGCATCTTGCAGTTGTCCGACCATCTTTGTGAGCGAAAGCATCTGCCCCGAATAAGCGGCGCTCATCTCGAACGTACGGCGCAGTAAAGCAGGCTTGCTGATAAGGCTGTCCATAAGAATATCGTTGTTGATGGTGGCATCTACGATAGAACTGCGTATGTAGTTGCGCCAGCGGTCGGGGTCGTTGATATAGTCTGCCGCACCTGGGTAGCCACCATAATAGATATACTCGTCCAATGTAACGCCGAAAGCCTCGTGCATCTCGGTATACGACCAATTGGGCATGCGTATTACTTCGAAACGCCCTTTGAGGCTGTCGGAAAGTCCGCGCTCCAGCATCACACGTGATGAACCAAGCAGCACTACTTTGATATTGGTGTCGTTGAACGTGTCCGCATCCCATTCTTTTTTGACCGCATCGCTCCAACGCGGCAAGCGTTGCACCTCGTCAATCACCAACAGCAGTTCGGGCAAGTGTTCTATATGCATCTTGTTGCGAGCGGTATTCCAGCACTCGCTAATCCATGCGTTACCGCTTGTAACAACATTGTCCGTAGCGAAATGCAGCCACGGCACATCTGTGGCGTGTAGCACTTGCTTAATCAGTGTCGATTTGCCTACCTGACGCGGCCCTTCGACGACTTGAATGCACTTACGCGCCTCTTTGATGCGCGCCATAAGTGTCTGATATTGTTTGCGTTGTGTCATGTTTGCAAAATTTACTCAATGGAGTGAGTAAAATTACTCAATGAAATGAGTTATTTTAGTCGCCGACGCAAAGATACTACAATTTATCGAATAAAACAATGGTTTTGTTTTGGGAATAATTGACAATTGATAATTGATAATTGACAATGAAAAATCCGTCAATCGCAGTTTGCGCTCAACAACTCCTCACTCCTAACTCCTCATTTCTCACTACTCACTACTCACTGCTAACTATCAAAACGCTTCTTTGATGGTGAGGTAGAAGTTCCAGCCGTCGCGCTGCCACGTGGTGTTTTGGTTGTTGCGCGCCACATCGAAACGCACGTTCACTTTCGCTTTGTTCACCGCCACGCGCAGGCCAGCGCCATAGCCCACTTTGGGCGTGCTCCACGTCCAGTGGTCGAGGTTGTACACATCGCCAACGCCAGCAAAAACCGAAGCTTTCAGAAACCGCCAAATGGGAATGCGCAGTTCGGCTTGCAGCGCGACGGACACATCGTCGCGGAATTGCCCTCGGCGAATGCCACGCAGCACGTCCAACCCGCCGATGGTCGGTAGCATCTGAAACGGTTTTTCGCGCCCAAACGCCCACGCCGTGGTCAGTTGCCAAGCGAAAACGAGTTCTTTGTATATCGGTACGAACTGCCGGAAGTCGGCGGCGATGCTTCCCATGCGGTAGGTGCTGCCGAGATACGGTTCGTAGTAGTTGGCCACCGCTTTGAAAAATATGCCCCGTTGCGGATAAAACTGTTTGTCGCGCGAGTCGTACGAGGCCAACGCGCCCACGCCGAGCATCACAAACGTCCTATCGAGTCCGGTTACGGGGCAGTATTGCGCCAGCGAATCGAGGCGGTCGACGGCGGCAGGCTTTTCCCACCTGAAGTCGAGGCTCACGCCCACAATCCAGCGGTCGGTGATGTAGCGTTGCGGCTGCACGGAGAGCGACACCACGTCCGACGTGTAGGTGATGCGCGTGCCAAGCAACGTCGCGGCACTGTTGCCGATGCCGTAGAAATAGTCGGGATAGCGTTTGAAGCCCGCCCGCGTGTAGAGAAACCAACGGCTATCGTTGCCGAAATAGACGGTCGAGAGCAGATTGGCGTTCCACTGCCGACGGAGCGTGTAGGCGGCATCGAAATAGATGTCGCTCACCTTGGGTTGGTTGGGGCAATTGAAATAGTATGCGCCTGCCACGCCGAAAGCCCAGCGCGTTTCGGGCTGGTAGGCCACCGTTGGCACGGCTATAAATTTCCAATCGAGCAGTGTATCCCAGCGCGATGGCACCGTATCGGCCGACGTTTGCGCCGCCACATTGGCACAGCAAAACAGAGCCAACACACACACGTTGCGCCGGCTGTTTGCCACTTTCCAATGCCACCAACGCTTCGGCACGCGTCTAAACGGTCATGATTTCCTTCTCTTTGGCGGCCATCATCTCGTCGATGCGCTTGATGTACTTGTCGTGTAGTTTTTGCGCTTCGGCCTCGCCGTCCTTGCCCATATCTTCGGGCATACCGTTTTTGACCTCTTTTTTCAGTTTGTCGATGGCATCGCGGCGTGCGTTGCGCACACTCACTTTGGCCTCTTCGACGGCTCCGCCGGCGGTTTTCACCAGTTGGCGGCGGCGTTCTTCCGTTACGGGCGGAATGGCCAAACGAATGCTTTCGCCGTTGTTGGCGGGTGTGATGCCCACTTCCGAAGCCAAAATCGCCTTTTCGATGACGGGAATCAACGCTTTTTCGTAAGGCAAAATCTGGATAGTGCGTGCATCGGGCGTGGTGAGCGTGGCCACATTGTTGAGCGGCACCACACTGCCGTAATACTCCACGCGCACGCCGTCCAAAATGCGCACATTGGCTTTGCCAGCGCGGATATGCGCCAAGGCATCGTCGAGGAAGTGCACGGCCAAATCCATCTCTTCGGACGAGGCGGACAAAATCTGCTGAACTTTTTCTTGTAACATAACAAACGGTTTTTCGCGTATTGATTTGGTGCAAAGATACGCATTTTGTGCCGAAAAAGCGGACAAAATCGACAAAAAAACGCATTTATTTGGAAATATCGGATTTTTTCCATAACTTTGTGAGTTGGCTTGCGAGCGGCGCAACGCCCAAAACATCGCCCGCCAACCGCGCAAAAACGCAAATAAAACAACAACATAATGGTAAATCAGTGGATTTTCGCCAAACTCACACCCGAACAAGAAGCCAGCCGCGATGCCATTGCGGAGGCTCTCGGCGTGGGACCAATTTTGGCACAATTGCTTGTGCAGCGGGGCATCAACACATTCGACGAGGCTAAAAAATTTTTCCGTCCCGACCTGAACGACCTGCACGACCCGTTTCTGATAAAGGACATGGACAAGGCCATCGACCGGCTGAACCGCGCCCTTTCGCAAAAAGAAAAAATACTCGTCTATGGCGACTACGACGTGGACGGAACGACCGCTGTGGCACTGGTCTATACGTTCCTATCGCGCTACACCAACGCCATCGACTTCTACATTCCCGACCGCTACAACGAGGGCTACGGCATTTCGTACAAGGCCATCGACTTTGCGCACGACAACGGATTCACGCTCGTCGTTGCGCTCGACTGCGGCATCAAGGCGGTGGACAAGGTGAAGTACGCCAACACGCTGGGCATCGACTTTGTCATTTGCGACCACCACAACCCTGGCGACGAACTGCCGCCTGCCGTGGCCGTGCTCGACAGCAAACGCGACGACTGCCACTATCCGTACAAACACCTGTCGGGTTGCGGCGTGGGATTCAAACTGATGCAGGCGTTCGCGCAGAACAACGAGATGGATTTCGGTCTGCTAAAACCGCTGCTCGACCTTGTGGCCGTGAGCATCGCATCGGACATTGTGCCGATAACCGGCGAAAACCGCGTGCTCGCCTACTACGGATTGAAGCAACTCAACGAAAACCCGAGCGCAGGGCTACGCGGCATCATCGATGTGTGCAAGCTGACGGGCAAAGACCTGAACATCAGCGACATCGTGTTCAAAATCGGGCCGCGCATCAACGCTTCGGGGCGCATGCACTCGGGCAACGAGGCGGTGGAACTGCTCATTTCGCACGACCCGCGCTTCGTGTCGGAGCGGAGTTCGGTCATCAACGACTACAACGACGAGCGGCGCGACATCGACAAGCGCACCACCGACGAGGCCAAAAGTCTGCTCGCCCGCATGGACGATGCCGACAAACGCCGTTCCATCATCATCTACAACGCCGACTGGAGCAAAGGCATCGTCGGGATAGTGGCGTCGCGGCTGTGCGAAGAGTTCTACAAGCCGACCATCGTGCTGACCAAGGCCAACGGCTTTGTGAGCGGCTCGGCGCGCTCAGTGCCAGGGTTCGACCTGTACAGCGCCATCGAGCATTGCCACGACCTGCTCGAAAATTTTGGCGGCCACCTCTACGCCGCCGGTTTGACCATGAAAGAGGAAAATCTGGACGCATTCACGCAGCGGTTCGAGGAGTTTGTGGCGCAAAACATCACGCAAGAGCAACTCGCCCCGCAAATCGACATCGATGCCGAAGTGCGTTTTTGCGACCTGACACCGAAATTTTTCCGCATTCTCAAGCAATTCAATCCGTTTGGGCCGGGCAACATGAAACCTGTGTTCTGCACGCGGCGCGTGTTCGACTACGAAGGCAACAGCCGTCCCGTGGGCAAAGGTCAGGAGCATCTGAAGATGGAGTTGGTCGATGCTAGCTGCGAGAACGTGATGAACGGCATCGCCTTCCGCATGAGCGACTTCAACGAGCAACTGAAAGCCCTGAACCCGCTCGACATCTGCTACACGCTCGAAGAGAACACCTTCAACGGCACCACCTCGATGCAACTGATGATTCGCGACATCAAGAAAACGATGTGAGTGTGAAAGTGTGAAAGTTTGAAAGTGTAAAAGTTTATCAAGTTTATAAAGTCTATAAAGTGGAAAGTAGGGACGCGGCACGCCACGTCCGATGGTGGCGTTGTTGCTCGCTTTTGAGGATTTGCAGATTTGGTTATTTGGTCGCACGGGATTTGCAATTTTTCAGAGCAAAGAACATAGAACAAAGAGCAAAGACAATTGGGCGCGAACAATTCTTAATTCGCTGGTCGCACGGGATTTGCAATCCCGTGCTTTTTTATGTGTGGATTTGCAATCCGCAAATTGAATTGAACCCCGCCCGAAAAATTGACGTTTTTCTCGTCCCCTTGAAAAGGGGACAGGTTCGCACCCAACAACTAAACAATGGATAATGGACAATTGATAATTGACAATGAAAAATCCGTAAATAACAACCTCTCAACTATAAACTATAAACTATAAACTATAACCTCTCACCTTTTATCTTGCTACTAAAAAATTCTTAATTCTTAATTCTTAATTCTAAATTCATAATTCTTAATTAAAAAAGTAGTATCTTTGCAGCGCCGTTCGGTGGAGCGGCAAACGACTGAACATACTGCAAGGCATTCGGTTTCTGCGCCACAAGGCGTAGAATTAAAAGGGAATCAGGTGCGAATCCTGAACAGACCCGCTGCTGTAAGTTACAACCCAAGGCGAGGCGATAAGCCACTGCAAACCGACGTTTGTGGGAAGGCGCTCGAGCCGTAACAAGTCAGAAGACCTGCCAATGTACTGATGATCAAGCACGCTTTCGAGGAATAGAGCGCATTGATGACCGCTGCCGACGCACAACCGAGTGCGTTTGGTTTGTGGTGCATGCATATACCCCGATAGGCTGTTTGATTTTTCGTCGAACAGCCTATTTTTTTGTGCGACACCATCTTTTTAGAACCAAAATTTACAAAAATAATCATCTAAAAACAAACAACATGAAAAAGAAACTTTTGCTGTGGGGGCTTTTAGCCCTCGCGCCACTGGCAGGCAGAGCCGACGATGTGCTGATGCCGCAGTTCGGCAAACAGGTCGTAACGGTGGACAAGGACGCACCCGTCACCTACTACGACTACAAAGGCACGGGAGATATTGCCTCTGCCTCGACCAACAACTCGCTGGCGACTACAATCTTCAAGCCTGCGCAAGATGGCTATGTCATTCAAATTGTGTTTGATGAGGTAGATGTAAAAAACGATGGTTCATCTTACCCCGCTAAACTATATGTTTACAATGGCGTGTTCGACACTACAAAAGTAGAGTATCCAACAACAACGAGTGGCGTATCGACAAACTCATTCTCATCAATCACCGATAATCGCTTGGCGGAGTTGGACGGCACTTATTCCAATCTCACCTACACATCGACCGATGCCACGGGGGCTTTGAGTTGCTGTTTCATATTCAAATATGCGAAAAAAAGCAAAGGCTGGAAAGCCACCGTACGCGCCGTTGAGGTGAAAGATATGACTATCGTTTCTGCGACTACGGACTACACCGCGGTGAAGGACGACATCTGGGCAGGCAAACAAAACATCGGTTTGGGTGCGGTGAACATTACTGCCGACGGTTTTGCCAACCCCGATGCACTGAAGAGCATCAGTTTCACACTGGCACAGACAAGCGGCACGGTGTTCAACCCTGAAAGCCTGAAACTCTATGCAGGCAACGCCGAGCGTACATCGGCACTCACCGAGATTGAGAGCACTGTCAACGAAAGCAACGGCACCTACACCCTCACACCCGCTACGGCACCGACACTCGGTACGGGCGAAAACCTGTTCTGCATAGGCGGCGATGTGCTTGCTACGGCTGCCATCAATGCGCAAGCCACACTTACCGTCACGGGCATGGAAACCGTCAAAAGTTATACCACACTCACAACGACCACGCCCGCCGCACTTACCGTGCAGCCGGTATACCTGCTGATTAACAACCAGAAACTGACGGTGACGGTTGATCGCGATATCACGTTCTACGACGACGGCGGCAAAGAGGGCAAAATCAGCAATAACTTTGAGGGCTGGATAGCCTTCCTGCCCAAAAACGAAGGCAAAAAAGTGCAAATCGCTTTGAAAAATATCAGCATCTTCTACACCACATATGCTGCGAATTTAGACAATCAAGATGTACTGAAAATCTACAACGGCGATGCCGAGAGCAACGAGGTTTTGTACACCGCCCAAGAGGAAAAGCCTGCCGACATGGTTGTAAAAAGTACCGCTGCCAACGGTGCACTTACCCTCTATCTGAAGAGCAAAACGCCTTCCTCTTACTACCAAGGCAGCGGCTTCGAGGGCGTTGCAAGCGAATTTGAGCCGGTGGCGATGACCGTAACGGGCAGCAGCGTAACACGCGCAAGCAGTGCAAGCGTGGCAGCCGCCACTGCCGGCGTGCCGATGCTGACCATCGCTCTGACAACCGAGAATACCGAACCGGCGAAAGTGCTGAAAACGATGTCGTTCACTGCCAACGGAACCGCTGCACAGATAAGCAAAGCCACACTCTATTATACAGGCGCAAACAGCACTTTTGCCACCGGTACCAAAGTGGGCGAGGCAACGGTCAGCGACGATGAATTCACAATCACAAGCGACGAGGGCATTACGCTGCGCGAGGGCGCAAACTATCTGCACCTGGCCTGCGACATAGCCGCCTCCGCGCTGAACGACAGCAAAGTAGATGCCAAATGCACCAAAGCCACTTTCGCCGACAATACGGAGTGCACCGACTTCACCACGCCCGAAGGTGCGCTCACCGTTGCCAATGTATGGCACTCGGTGGTTGGTACCAAGACCATCAGCGTGTACGACACATGGACCTACACGCACACGGTGGGTTATAGCGGCAATTACGCGGCGGAGCAGGGCGACCAAATCACGACCTTTGTCCCGACTACCGCAGGCAATATCATCGAGATGAACTTTAGCGATTTTGCGGTAAGTTACTCGTCGAGTAGTTATGGAGTGAAAGCCGACTACAAAATTTATGCGGGTACAAGTGCCACAGGCACTCCGCTGTGGCAAGCCGATGCCACCAACTGCACGACAGGGCCCGGCAAAATACGCTCCACTTCGCAGGACGGTGCCATCACTGTTGTCTTCAATGCCAAAACCGCGTCGGGTTACACGGCGAAGGGCTGGCATGCTACCGTAAGCGAGTACACGCCGGTTGCCATGACGGTCAAGACCTCGGGATTGCAGACCGCTTCGACCCAAGCCGTGGTACGCAACCAGAAACACGCTGCGCTGATCGATGCCGCTATCACCACCGAGGGTACGCTATCGCCGCTTGCCGTGAACGGCGTGAAGGTAGCAATGGGTAGTGCTTGCGCCGCAGCCATCGACTCGGTACTGCTGCTGCAAGACGACAAGGTGATAGCCAAAGCCAAGGTAACCGCCGGCACTACCGAACTGACCCTCGAACCAAATATTACATTGGCTGAGGGGGATAATGCAATGACCTTGGCAGTGAATGTGAAAGAGAATGCCGCATTCAATACCCTCGTTAAGTTCGAGAGCGTGCAGATAACGGCGGGCGGGAACACACTGACAACCACGCTGCCTGACCACGGCCGCACCGTGCGCAACATCTATCTGCTGCAAACTGGCACAAACACCGTGAATGTTGATGAGAATATGCTGCTCTTCTACGACAACGGCGGACCGGACGGCCAAATAACCACCGGCACAAGCGGCACGGTAACATTCGTTCCGACGGTGGCGAATACCGCTATCCAACTGAAAGTGAATAAATGGGCGATAACGGGTGCGGACTGTTTCTATATCTATTACGGCACCGCCACCAAAGACCAAGCCGATGTAAGTTTGACTTACTACACCAAAGACATCGACAAAATGGTGATTATCTCGAGCGACGAGAGTGGTGCACTGACGGTAAACTTCCAAAGCAAAACAACTTATGCCACCGACGGTTGGGAAATAGAGGTTACCTGCCATGAGTTGCAACCCCTTGTGCTTGATTCCATCGTAGTGAGCGATGTGTCGAACGATGTCGTTCTGCGCGGCAGTGCCGATGTAAAGGTGCTTCGCGCGGCTATGTATGTGTCGGGCGACCGCACACCGCTGAAGATTGGCAACTTTACGGTCGAAAACACCTTTGGCGCCGATGCCGTGAAAATCTACAAGACGGGGACGCTCGATTCGTTCGGTACTCTCAATCCTGTAACCGCAGACGATGCCATCAGCGAGCGCGGTACGCACTACTATTGGATTGCATTGGATATCCCTTCCGAAACCAAAGAGAACAGCACGGCTACCGCCACGCTTAAGTCAGTAGCGGTGAACGGCACGGCTACGCAGCCGAAAAACACGGTGTCCGCATCGTTCAAAGTCATAGGCGGAATGCACGGCACCTACCGCGTAGGAGCAAGTGCGGAAGCGGACTTCAAAACCATACAGGCTGCCGTTGATGCCCTGCAAAACGGTATGGAGGACGCGGTAACCTTCCTTATCGAGTCGGGGACTTACACCGAAAAAGTTACCATACCCGAAGTGAGCGGCACATCGGCAGACCATACCGTTACTTTCCGTTCCTTAACGGGCAACCGCGAGGATGTCATCATCCGCCACGACAACTATACGGCGCAAACCTCTTCAGCGGGTGATGCGACACAGGGTGTATTCACAATCAGCGGTGCGGACTACATCACGCTCAGCAACCTGACCCTGACGACCGACCACGACAGTTACCACACCGTTGTGCTGGTGGACAACAAGTCCGAGCATATTACCATCGACAGTTGCTATATCTACCGTGCCGAGAACACCACAGGTACCCAAATGAAACTAGTATATGTCTATGCGGCAGACGCAACCTACAACAACAACTATTTCACGCTCAGCCATTCGCTGCTCAAGGGCGGCTATACGGGCGTAACGGTGAGCGGTAATTATACAACGAAACAGACCGGCGCACATATCATCGGTAATACCTTTGAGGGGCAAGGGGCGCAAGCCATCAACGTATCGCAAGGCGAAACCGAAGCTGTGGTGGACGGCAACATCGTCCGCAAGACGGTTGAGAGCGACAAGAGCACTTGGTGCATCGACCTGCGTCTGTCCAAAGGGGCTCAGATTAGCAACAACTACGTGTACATCAATCTTGCTTCCACTGCTTGCCACGGTCTATATATCCGCGACATCAACGGAACGGCGGATTCACTTGAACTTATCTACAATAATGTGGTGGACATGGCCAATGCGGCTACCGGCAGCAACTCGTATGGCATCTATATCAACAAGAATGTCCAGAACGTGATTTTGGCAAACAACACCGTACGCACATCGGGCGATGCCACTTATCCGCTGTATATCCAGAAAAAGGGAACCAACTTGCAGGTAATCAACAATCTGCTTTATAGCAGCGCTCTGCCTGCGGCATGGATACCGAGTGCAAGTTATGTCAGCAAGTTCGACCACAACCTGCTCTATTCCGAAGGCGAAGGCAAGAATTTCGGCAAAATAGGTGCTGACGAGTACGCTGATATAGCCGCATGGTGCACTGCCATCAGCAGCACAGCCGACATCAGCGAGGCGGTTGCTTTTGAGTCGGACGAAATACTTCGCCCGAAGAACAAAGGCAACTTGGTCAGTGCAACGGCATTGGATTTCATCACCACCGACATCACAGGGCGTACGCGTGCAACTGTACCTACCATCGGAGCCTACGAGTGGATAGACCAAACCCCGACCGGCTGCAGTGAAGCGGAGGCAAGCGTAAGCCTCTACCCCAACCCCGCCACCGACCGCCTGCATGTAGCCACCGCCACCAACGGCACCATCAACGTCGTTGGCATCGACGGGCGCATTTGGCTCACACAACCGACCAACGGCACCACCACGCACATCGATGTTTCGGCTCTGCCGCAAGGCATCTATCTGCTGCAAATCGATAGCGAAAACGGCCGCACAACCGAACGGTTCATCAAAAAATAGCACACTTTTTTCTGCCAATAACGTGCTATCCGAAGCCGCTCCCCCAATGGAGCGGCTTTTTTTGTGTGGAATTAGCCCCTCTCTTATCCCCCTTGTTTCACATTTGAAAATTCGAAAATTCGAAAATTGTTTCTCAAAATTGCTATCGCAATTTTTGTTCCTAGGTTTCTGTTTGGGGGGATTTGGTTATTTGGGTTGATCGGTTGATTATTGTGCAAATAAATTTGTCAATTCGTAAATTGTTTTCAACCCCTACCCCTGCCATTCGGCAGGTACTCCCCCTATCTGCTGCGCAGCAGGGGGAGAGAACGCCCTAAAAAACTATTTGGTCGCACGGAATTTGCAATCCCGTGTTTTTTTTATGTGCGGATTTGCAATCCGCAACGGGCGCAATTGATGCGCCCCTACAAATTAAATCATTGAATCACTGAATTATTGAATCATTGAATTTTCAATTTGTCAATTTTTCATTATCAATTGTCAATTGTCAATTAAAAAACTCCTCACTCCTACTTCCTCATTTCTAATTTTTCTTGCGTCTTGCTACTTGTGTCTTATGTCTAATCAATTGTCTTTGTTCTATGTTCTATGTTCTTTGCTCTCTCACCTATAACCTATAACCTATAACCTTTCACCTATAAACTCTTGCGACTTGCTACTTGTGTCTTGCTACTATGAATTGAAATTCTTAATTCTAAATTCATAATTCTTCATTAAAAAAGTACTATCTTTGCAGTGTCGTTTGGTTTTGGCATTTTTCGTGCCGAACGAAGAGGGAATCGGGTGCAAATCCCGAACAGACCCGCTGCTGTAAGTTACACAACGTTATTTCCGACACAGCCACTGCAACGCCACAAGACGCGTGTGGGAAGGCATCTGGAAAGCAAAAAACGGTAACAAAGTCAGAAGACCTGCCAAGCGACCGCCGACAAAACAGGCTTTCGAGGAGTGAAGCACGTTGGCAACCGCCCGTGGTGCGACACATCGTTGCACGCAGAGTTGGTACGCCATTTCGGGAGAAAGACTGTTTTCGGCACACAAAACGGTTTATGCCACGAAAAAGCGAAACAATCAACTCATTATCAACCAATTAATTTTCAAAAAGTATGAAAAAAATTACTCTTTTTGCAGCAGCCATGTTTGCGCTCGCTGCCAATGCCGAGGTCATCACACTCGACTTGACCACGGCTACCAACAGTGCCGGAAAGGCCATTCAGTACGAAACCCAAAATAAGGGCGGCTACCCCGGACTCGGCACGTTGCAAGACGTGATGGACAGCACCTGCTCGGTTGACCAGACCTACTCCGCCATCGAATGCAACAACAAAGCGTTCTCTTTCTTTCACCTGCCCAGCGGTAACAGCTATGGCGGCACTTACTGGGACGGATTTACGCTCTCGAAGGTTGCAGCCGACAGCCTCAATCAGTTTGCCTGCATGGCCAAGGGCGGCCTGAATGGCCAAGGCACTCCGTTCGTAGTGGGCTACTATTCGCCGTATTGCAATAATCCCGAGGAGAACAAATACTCCAACCTCGTAATGTTCGGCGACAAATACACGCCCGTCGAAGTGGCCATCTGCCAGAGTGCATACACCCACAATTATATCGTCAAAGGAAATGATTTTACCGACAAGGACACCTTGACGCTGATAATTTCGGCATACGATAGCGACAAAGGCCTGACCAACAAGGTAAACTATTATCTGGCCGTGGACGGCAAAATCAACAAGAGCTGGGAAAAGGTCGATCTTTCGTCGCTCGGCGCATGCGATGGTTTGGTATTCTCGATGACATCGACCGACGTGAATGAATACGGCATTGCCACACCTACCTACTTCGCACTCGATGGCCTGAAAGTGAACTACACGCCGTCGGCTCTGCGCAATGCTGCCGCCAACACGCTGAACGTATACACACACGACGGCATGCTCACCGTCGAAGGTGCTACTGCCCCTGTGGAGATATACACGCTGCAAGGCTACCGCATGCTCTCCACCACCGAGTCGCACATCGACATGACCGCTTGGCCGCACGGCATCTACCTGCTGAAGAGCGGCAACAACACCCTGAAAGTGGTAAAATAAGAGGATAATCGGCACGGGCAACACCCGCCGCCACACAAAAACGGCTTTCAAACACCCTTTGAAAGCCGTTTTTGGTTATTGTAGTTGCGCTACGCGGTAATAGTGTGAAAGTATGAAAGTGAGAAAGTGTGAAAGTTTATAAAGTCTATAAAGTTAGTGAGGAGTGAGGAGTGTTTTTAATTGACAATGAAAAATTTACAAATTGAAAATTCAATGAATCAATAATTCAGTGATTCAATGATTTAATTTGTAGGGACGCGGCGTGCCACGTCCGATGGAGTCGTTGGTCGCTTTTTCGTTCATTTTTGGTCGCACGGGATTTGTAATTTTTTAGAACAAAGAACATAGAATAAAGAGCAAAGACAACTTGGGTGCGAACAATTCTTAATTCTTAATTAGGAAAGAAACCCCTCCGCTACGCTCGTCCCCTTGCAAAGGGGACATGTTCGCATCGATGTTGATTCAGTCCTCTCCCCTTTTCAAGGGGAGTACCTGCGAAGCAGGGGTAGGGTTCGGAACAATTGATGATGGATAATTGACAATGAAAAATCGGTCAATTTGTAAATTTTGGTCGCACGGGATTTGTAATTTTTTAGAACAAAGAACATAGAATAAAGAGCAAAGACAACTTGGATGCGAACAATTCTTAATTCTTAATTAAAAATTACCCTGCCCAGCCCTCTTTGTCGAGATTGCGGTAGTTGATGGCTTCGGCGAGGTGTTCGGTGAGGATTCGCTCGCTGCCGGCCATATCGGCAATGGTTCGCGCCACCTTCAAGATGCGGTCGTAGGCGCGCGCCGACAGGTTCATACGCAGCATGGCGGCCTTGAGCAGTTGTTGCCCGTCGGCATCGACCTCGCAAAATTTGCGCAGCATTTTCGACGACATCTGCGCATTGCAATAGACGCCCGCCACATCTCTGAAACGCGCCTCCTGCACCTGCCGCGCCTTAATGACCCGCTCGCGAATGACGGCACTCGGCTCGGCCGGAGCCGCTTCGGACAGTTTGTCGAACGGCACAGGCACAATTTCGATATGCATATCGATGCGGTCGAGCAGCGGCCCGCTGATGCGGCTCAAGTATTTCTGAATCATTCCTGGCGAGCAGACGCACTCGCGCGTCGGGTGGTTGTAGTAGCCGCACGGACAGGGGTTCATGGCGGCCACGAGCATGAAACTCGCAGGATATTCCACGGCAAATTTGGCACGCGAAATGCAGATTTTGCGGTCTTCGAGTGGCTGGCGCATCACTTCGAGCACTTGCCGCTTGAATTCGGGCAGCTCGTCGAGAAAAAGCACGCCATTGTGCGCCAGCGATATTTCGCCAGGCTGCGGAAAAGTGCCGCCACCCACCAACGCCACATCGGAGATGGTGTGGTGCGGATTGCGGAACGGACGTTGCGCCATGAGCGACGTGCCGCTATCGATTTTGCCCGCCACCGAGTGGATTTTGGTCGTTTCGAGTGCCTCGTGCAGCGTGAGCGGCGGCAGAATGGTCGGAATGCGCTTGGCCATCATCGATTTGCCCGCCCCCGGAGGCCCAACCATGATGATGTTATGGCCGCCTGCAGCCGCAATTTCGAGCGCACGCTTCACATTTTCCTGCCCTTTCACATCGGCAAAATCGATGTCGAAAGCGTTGGCATGCGCATAAAACTCTTCGCGCGTATTGACCACCGTCGGCTCCAGCGTGCGTTGATTGTTGAAAAACTCGACCACCTCGGTGATGTTCGACGCGCCAAGCACGTCCAAATCGTTCACCACAGCGGCTTCGCGTGCGTTTTCCTTGGGCAGAATAAATCCCTTGAAGCCCTTTTCGCGCGCCAAAATGGCAATCGGCAGCACGCCCTTCACAGGTTTCAGCGTGCCATCGAGCGACAGTTCGCCCATCAGCACATATTCTTCAAGTTTCGAGGCATCGATGGTTTCGTTGGCAGCCAACATGCCGATGGCCAGCGGCAAATCGTAGGCCGAGCCCTCCTTGCGGATGTCGGCAGGTGCCATATTGATGACCACTTGCCGCCGCGGAACGGGAATTTTGTTGTACTGCAACGCCGAAAGAATGCGTTCGTGGCTCTCTTTCACCGCGTTATCGGGCAATCCGACCAGAAAAAAACGGATTCCCTGCGAGATATTCACCTCTATCGTTACCAATATGGCGTTGATGCCTTGTACGGCGGCTGCGAACGTTTTGACCAACATATCTGTGAATTTAGAATTAAGAATTATTTGGGAGCCAGAACATTTTCGCGATTCACTACTCACTGCTCACTACTAATTTGTAAAGTTTGTCGTTGCGGCGCACGGGCGTTTGGGTTTTGATGGAAAAAACGGTGCCTTTTTCGGCCGTTTCGACCGACTGCAAATCGGTGCGAATTTCGCTCACCTTGTCCTCGTAAGCACCTGTGGTTGCGCCAGTTACAAGTATTTCGTCGCCCACCGAGATGGACTGCGCCTCCACCACAAATTCGGCCACACCTATCTTGCTGAAATAGTTGGTACATTTGCCCACATACACCTTGCGAAGGGTGGCCTGCGAACCATAACGAGTACTCCATTCGCCGAGCCGCTGCCCCAGATAATAACCGTCCCAAAAGCCACGATTGAACACGCGCGACAGGCGTTCGTTCCACGCCGCTATTTTTTCGTCGGTAAACGTGCCCGACAGATAACTCTCTATCGCCTCGCGGTAACAAGCCACCACCGTCGACACATATTCGGGACCGCGCGCACGCCCTTCGATTTTGAACACACGCACGCCAGCATCTATCATTTTGTTCAGGAAGTGAATGGTTTTCAAGTCCTTAGGCGACATGATATACTGATTTTCGATGTCGAGTTCGATGTCGCTGTCGCGGTCTTTCACCGTGTAGGCGCGCCGGCACACTTGCATACATGCGCCACGGTTAGCCGATGCGTTGTGTTCGTGCAGACTCAAATAGCATTTTCCCGAAACGGCCATGCAGAGCGCTCCGTGGCAAAACATTTCTATGCGAATAGGCTTGTTCGATACACCTAAAATAGGCTCTTCGCAAATAGTGCGATATATGTCGGCCACCTGTGTCAGGTTGAGTTCGCGCGCCAAGACGGCCACATCGGCAAATTGTGCGTAGAAACGCAGCGCGTCGCTATTGGCAATGTTCAACTGCGTGGAGAGATGCACCTCCACTCCGATGCTGTTGGCGTAGCACATCACGGCCACGTCGCTGGCAATGATGGCCGACACGCCCACCTCTTTGGCCGTATCGACTATTTGGCGCATCAGCGGCAGGTCGTCGTTGTAGATGACCGTGTTCACCGTCAGATACGATTTCACGCCGTGTTCGTTGCAAATGGCCACAATTTTGCGCAAGTCGTCGGTCGAGAAGTTGCTGGCCGAGCGACTTCGCATGTTCAGATTTTCGATACCGAAATAGACCGAATCTGCCCCTGCGTGAATCGCCGCCGCCAGACTCTCGAACGAGCCTACGGGAGCCATCACCTCAAAATCGCTACGCTTCATCTTTGCAAAAATTCTGATTTACTTATTTGGTTATTTGGATATTTGTTGATTTGGTTATTTGGTTATTTGGTTATTTGATTATTTGGTTATCTGATGATTTGGAGATTATTATTCATTGTTAATTATTCATTCGCTGCGCGCATTTTTTCTCCGCTCGGCAGAGTTCAAACAAGTTTGACCCTGCTCTCGCTTATCGAAAAAATTCTTAATTATTCATTCTTAATTCTTAATTAATTTTGAACCCCTCCGCTTCGCTCGTCCCCTTGCAAAGGGGACAGGTTCGCGCTCCACCACTACTAACTCCTCACTCCTCATTTCTCACTACTAACTACTAACTGCTCACTATCAAAAGATCCACTTCACATTGTCGACCCAGAGGGCGTTGCCGGGGTGGCCACAGAAGGCGGAATAGCAACCAGCCGTTATCATCAGAATGACGTGTGTCGGGGTGTCGTCGGCAGTGCCCCAGCCCACCTCTTTGATTGGCACCATCTTGCCTTTCGAATTGCGGGCTTTGAACTGCGCCGCCACAGGAAACAGATCCATATAACTCTTGAAATAGGGCTCTTGCGTGATGTTGCCGTAGTGAATATCGATGCGATAATTGTTGTGCCAATCGGGCATGGAGTGCGCAAAACGTTCGCGCGCCGTAGCGATGCGCTTGGCGTAGATGTTGCCGTTGCTGTCCTCCCAACGTTTTTGCAGATAGACGCAAATTTCGGGTTCGTCGTGCCCTTCGAGCCACTTCTTTTTCGACAAACCATTGGCTTTCAGTACTTTGCATTCGGGACTGACGCGCGTTTTGAGGTCGAGCATCACGGCTTTGGGCTTTTGGGTGAACGGAATGCCGATGTCGATGGCGGCGTAGGGGTCGCTGGTGTCGGTTACGGGCTCGACATTTTTGCCAAGAAACAGCGTGCCAGCAACGCACACTTCGAGGTCGATAAATCCGAATACACTCACCGCCTCGACGCGCGTGTCGAGCCGTGCGCAAGTGCCGTTGCCGCGCCGTTCGGGCTGCGTGGTACATGAGGCTTTGTCGATGCCCGCCGGACTGGCGTAGGCGTTCGATATGCCCCAAATGGTTTTGCTGAAGTCGTAGGGCGCATTTTTGCGAATGGTGTCGGTAGGACCAAGCACATAGAGTGTTTTGGTTTCGCCACCAAGCATCCGCGATTCTTTGATATAGCGCACAGTCCAATGCTCCATATCGCCGTATTTTATCGGCACGATGCGCTCCTGTGCCGACAGACCGACGGTGCTGCCAAGCAACAACGCCATGCAGATATGTTGTGTGTTCATTTTTTCGGGAATCAATTTCATCGGGCAGTCATTTTTACTTTTCCCAACCATCGAAAATGTGGTAGTCGTACACGTTATCTTCGTCGGCATCGTGCAACGGCGACCAAATCTGCGCAAAAAACGGATTGTGCTTGGCCACGCGATCCCACTGCCACGGACGTGGATTCGGCACGTCGCCGTATGGATTTGGGAAGCAATCGGGGCACCAATGGCCGCCCAGCAAAATCAGGCGCGGCGAGGCCACAAAACGGTGTCCTTCGGCACATTGCCACTCGAGCGGTGTGTCCCAATCGCCCGTTGTCATGGTCGGGCTGAGGCATTTGCCGCCACGAAATTCGGCAGCGCGCCGCATATCGTCGATGGTAAATGCGTTCATCGGCTTCTGCTCGTCGTAGCCGTGGTCGAGCAGCACAGCCTTGTCGGAATTGTGCGCGAGGTCGGTATGTTTCCAATCGGGAATGGCGCGGAACTTCTCAAGCGAGCCGTAGTAGGCGGCAATGCGCTGCATGTTGCGCTCCTTTATCCATGTCTGCGTGCCGTGAACGGCTTTGTGCGCCATGGCGCGCATGGCAAGTTTCACAATGTGCGGCACGAGTTTGGCCACTTTCGTGGCGCGGGCGAATTTGATGCCGCCAGGCAGGCTATCCGATTGAGCCATCTGCACAAAATACTCCTTCACAGGCACGTTGGCGCGGAAGTGCAGATAGTCGTCGAGCACATCGCCATCGAGATACCACATGCCGTGGAAATTGCGCGTGGTGAACCATCGGGCTTCGAAAATTTTTTCGGGGCGCGGGCAACCGATAGCATCGAGCAGCAAACATTCAAATTCGTAGTTCGACAGGCGATACGCTGCGCCGGAGCCGATATTGTAATAGCGATTCCAAAAATCGTCGGACACTTCGGGGCGGCAAACGCGTTCGAGCAAACGCCCCGAATCCTCCACTGTCGCCCATTCGAGCACGCCCCGAATCGGCACGTGAAACATTATCGGGTCGTAGTTTTTGAGTATGGCAGGATAGAGAATGCCCGATTGCCGCAGGCTGACCCACCGTCGGATGCCCGAATTGGTCAAGATGCGCTCCGCCACCACTTTGGTCAAACCATAGTGGTCGTAGGCCGACACGCAAATCGGGTCGCCTGCGCGCCCCCAATGCAGCGGCTCGCGGCGGTCGCCCATCTGCGCCACCGACCCGATGTAAACCACTTTCGGTTGATGGTCGCCTTGCGCCACGACAGCGTTTTTCACATTTTCGGCGGCCGTGATATTCACGCGCCGTGTGGCGTATGGCTTGTAGTCGGCTTGCGGCGACACCATGCCGCCCACATGCAACACGATGTCGGCACCCGAAACGCCACGCAAAACATCGTCGTAGCGTGTCAAATCGCCCCAAACGATGTCGATTTTGTCGGTATATGGAGCCAATTTCTGCCGGTTTTTCGCGCTGGGACGCGCCAAAATGCGCACACGATAGTTGTCGGGATATTTGAGCAACTCTTGCAAGCCAGCCCAACCCATAGTGCCTGTGGCACCAGTCAGAAATACAACTCTTTTGCTATTTTCGCTCATAAAATTTTGTTTATTGTCAAAAAGACAAAGGTAGACATTTTTAGCAAATGCGCCAAATCGACCACTTTTTCGGTTGCCGCCCCACGAAATCACACAAACGCCGCTTCACACTTTTTAGTAGCAAGACAAGAGGTTATAGGTTATAGGTTATAGGTTATAGGTGAGAGAACATAGAATATAGAGCAAAGAGCAAAGACTTTTTAATTATTCAATTATCTAATTTCCAATTATTTAAT
>CAVKQB010000003.1:0-83247 GCA_963658575.1 Leyella stercorea
CTCCCCCTGCTGCGTAGCAGATAGGGGGAGTACCCACGCCAGTGGGGGTAGGGGTCGGATTTTAATTAAGAATTAAGAATTAAGAATTAACAATGAATAATAATCAACTAATCAACTTTCCACTTTATAGACTTTATAAACTTTCTCACTTTCACACTCCTCACTCCTAATTCCTAACTACTAACTAATTCAGAATCAATCCCACGGTTGGCAAAAAACCGCCGGCGAAGCCTACCAAAAAGCCCGCCGCAAGTTGCGCCATGGTGTGCGCACGGCATTCGAGGCGCGCCCAGCCCAACATGCCGCTCGCTAGCACCAAACCGACCATCAGCGGCAGATGGTTGGCGCACAGCAACCACGACATGCCAAAAAATGCGCCACAAAGCCCACCGATGCCACACAGATGCGCACTGATTTTCCAAAAAATGTTGATGTTGTAAACGACGACAAGCGTTACGGCAAATCCCGCTACAATCAGCACAATGCAGGGCTCCATGTTCGACAGCGCAAGCAGATATTCGAGGCCGCTGTACGACAGAAACGTAACGATATACGGCCAGCGACGTTCGTGGCGGTCGGGCAGCATGAGGCCGCTCGCCTTGCCGCGCTTTATCTGCACCAACATAAATCCCAACGGAATCAGAATGGTGAAAAAGACGACACTCGCCAAAAGCCAAAGTCGCTGCGACGGCTCGGTAAACGCTCTGCCATAGGGCGTTCCGAGATAGATGAGCAAACCGTAGAGCGGCATCCAAACGGGGTGCAACAGCACCGAAACGATATGCGCCAACTTGTGTGCCATCGTGCCTTACACGTTGAAACGGAAGTGCATGATGTCGCCGTCCTGAACGAGATAATCCTTGCCTTCGACCGACAGTTTGCCCGCATCGCGCACGGCGGCCTCGCTGCCATATTTCACAAAATCGTCGTATTTGATGACTTCGGCGCGGATAAATCCCTTCTCGAAATCGGTGTGAATGATGCCAGCACATTGCGGCGCTTTGTAGCCGTCGCGGAAGGTCCAAGCACGCACTTCGTCGCTGCCGGCCGTGAGGAAAGTCTTGAGGTTCAGTAGGTTATAAGCCGATTTTATCAGCCGCGACACGCCCGACTCCTGCAATCCTATCTCTTCGAGAAACAATTGACGTTCCTCGTAGGTCTCGAGTTCGGCAATGTCCGATTCTATCTTGGCGGCCACCACAAGCACCTCGGCGTGTTCGTCTTTCACGGCTTGGCGCACGGCCTCCACATACTTGTTGCCGCCGATGGCCGAGGCTTCGTCCACGTTGCAGACGTACATCACGGGTTTGGCGGTGAGCAGAAATAGTTCGTGAGCGACGGCCTGCTCGTCTTTCGACTCCAGCACCACCGAACGCGCAGGCTTGAACTGCTCCAAGGCGGCCTTGTACTTTTCGTACACGCCCAACGCAAATTTTGCCTGCTTGTCGCCGCCCGATTGCGCCTGCTTTTGCACCTTCTGAATGCGGTTGTCGATGGTCTCGATGTCTTTTATTATCAATTCGGCATCGATGGTCTCCTTGTCGCGCACGGGATCGACCGACCCATCGACGTGAACCACGTTCGGGTCGTCGAAACAGCGCAACACATGCAGTATGGCGTCCGTCTCGCGTATGTTGGCCAAAAACTTGTTGCCGAGTCCCTCGCCTTGGCTTGCCCCCTTGACCAGCCCCGCAATATCGACAATTTCGACCGTCGTGGGGACGACGCGCTCTGGCTTGCAGAGTTCGGCTAAACGGTTCAGCCGCTCGTCGGGCACGGTGATGACGCCCACATTCGGCTCGATGGTACAAAACGGAAAATTGGCCGACTGCGCCTTGGCATTCGACAAACAATTAAAAAGTGTCGATTTACCCACATTCGGCAAACCAACGATTCCACACTGTAATGACATACCTATGATTTAGAATTATGAATTTTTAGAACAAAGAACAAAGACTTTTTAATTATCTAATTATCCAATTTCCAATTATTTAATCAAATTTTTAGTAGCAAGACACAAGACAATTAGAACAAAGAGCAAAGACAACTTGGATGCGAACAATTCTTAATTCTTCATTCTTAATTAGATTTAACCCCCTCCGTCGCTACGCTCCTCGTCCCCCTATCCTCGCTGCGCTCGGCAGAGGGACAGAATTGAATCATTGAATCACTGAATTATTGAATGATTGAATTTTGGGGCGCATTCTCTCCCCCTGCTGCGCAGCAGATAGGGGGAGTACCCACGCCAGTGGGGGTAGGGGTTGGATTTTAATTAAGAATTAAGAATTAACAATTAACAATTAACAATGAATAATAATCAACCAATCAACTTTCTACTTTTCACTTTATAAACTTTATAGACTTTATAAACTTTCACACTTTCACACTTTCTCACTTTCTCACTAATTTCCTCTTGCGACTAAATTTGAAAAAACTTCACAAAAGTACTACTTTTTTTGCGGGTTGCGAAAAAAATCTGCTCCAGATTTGTTTTTTACAAAAAATAGTCTTACCTTTGGAGCGGAATTTTATGCCAACGGCACTGTTTAACAGCCTTTTAACCGCTATTTTGCCGCGAAAACGCCACTGCGCCGTGGTTTATACTATTCCACCTTAACCTTGAACACAATAATTTTTAATTTTTTATACCATGAAAAAACTCTATTTATTTCTTGTTGCGCTGCTTTGCACAACAGGCGCATGGGCTGGCGCAGGCTTCTGGAGCGAAAAAGCCGTCAAGTCGTTGGTATTGAGCGTCGATGAAAAGGCGAACACTTACCAGTGGAATTCTACAAATGTTAATGCTGTTGATTTGGGCGAAATCAGTTCGCTCTCTATCACTTCGTACGAGGTGAATGTTTGGAAAGATGGTGATAACAAAGGCAACATCTGTACAAGCAAAATGCAGTATCGTGTTTACAAAACTACCGAAACCGCAGGCGATTGGCAAGATATTGTCGGCACATGGAAAAGTAATGACGATAATAACAGTAATAACCAAGTTTGGGGTACAAGCGAGAATGCGAACAAAAAAGATGTAACGCCGAAAGCACCAGGAAGTTACAAACTTGAAATGCAATTCATTTCTACAGGGAGTGAAAGCAGCACCGATTGTGGCACAACATTTACGCTTAACAATAACGGAAAATATTACGTTCTCACTTTTACCATTCCAACACCAATTGTTCCGTATGTACTTTTCGGCGAAGACGTTCCCTCTGAGGTAGAGGCCGGTACCGAGATTGCTTTGAGCGCAACCAGCGCGAATTTCGAGGGCGATGTTACCTACGCCTATTCCGTGAAAGTGCCCGATGGAACGGATTTCGTCGCTATCGAAGGCACGACGTACACGCCAAGCACGGTGGGCACCTATACGCTGAAGGTGGTGGCTACCAGCGGCAACCAATCGGCCGAAAAGGAGCAGACACTCACCGTAAAAGCAGCGGCTATCGACATCGACATCCGCGTGCAGATTCCTACAGGGCTGACAGGCTGGGTGTATGCCACCGCCCCATATCTGTACTTCTGGAACGACGATGATATATCGGATACATGGGTAGCAATGACTGACGAAGGCGACAACTGGTACAAAGGCACCATACATGCCGCCTCCATCAACTTCATCGTGGTGAATGGTAGCAGTTGGAACGCATTGGGAGGCAGTGCCCCCCGCCAATCGGTCGATGTAAAAGGTGTTACGGCAAGCGGTTGCTACATTTTGGTTGATAACGGCTCTGATAAGAAGAAGAATATTTCCGCCACCGACTGCCCGTCGAACGAGCCAAGCGTTGCCTTTGACGGCGTGGCTACCGCGGTTAAATGCGGCGACGTCATCACGCTGTCGGCCACTGCCAAAAACTTCACGTCCGATGTAACGCTGGCCTATTCCGTGAAAGTGCCAGGGTCGGAGGAGTTCGCCGCTATCGACGGCACGTCGTACACGCCAAGCACGGTAGGCACCTACACGCTGAAAGTGGTGGCCACTGCTGGCGAAGAGAAAGCCGAAAAGACGATGGAAATTACCGCAACAATCGACTGCTACCTTGCTGGCACGGGCATCGAAGGGCTGGATTGGCAGGACAACCAAATGCCGATGTACGGCAATACCATAACCCTCTCGAACGTCGCTGCTAATACGAAAATCTCGTTCAAAGTGGTGTACCAAGGGGGTTGGCTGGGAATCGCCGCTGTTGATACGGATAATAGCAGCGATGGCGTGGCAGGCGAAGATAATATCGAGATTACCACCTCGGAAGTGTGCGACGTAACCATCACCTACGACCCAGAGTCAAAGAAAATTGTCGTAACAGGCAAGTTCGGTGGCGTGGTAACCATCACATCGTACACCGTGGTAGGCTACCAGGCATTGATGGGTAGCGAATGGAAAGTAGACGATACCGCCAACGACATGACTAAGGCTGAAGACGGCGACGTTTGGACACTTGTGAAAAAAGATGTGGAACTCGCAGTCGGTACATACAGCTACCAAGCGGTGGCCAACCATGCGTGGGACGTGAAAAAGTATCCGTCGCAGGGTACCAACTCCATCGAGATTAAAACAGCGGGTGTTTACACCATTACCTTCACACTGAACCCCGAGGCCGCGAGCGATAATCTGACGGCTGAAGCAGTAATCACCATCACATCGTACACCATCGCAGGTGACGAAGCATTGATGGGCAGCAAATGGAAAGAAGACGATACCAACAACGACATGACCTTAAACGAAGGCGTTTGGACGCTTGTGAAGAAAAACGTGGCACTTGCCGCCCAAACATACGAGTACAAAGCGGTGGCAAACCACACGTGGGGTGAACTCGATTTCCCGAACGCCAGCAACACCAACCAGCAGGTTACCGTAGAGGAGGCCGGCTACTACACCGTTACCTTCACATTGGTACAGGAAACGAGTTTGGAATGCAAGTTGGAAAAAACGGGTGATTTCGAATACAAATACAGCGTAATGTATGGCATCGAAGGCAGTAATGAGGCTTGGACGAGCGTAGTGCTTGCGCAAGTGGGAGAAACCACCGAGTGGAAATCGGCCGAAATCACGTTGCCTGACGACATCAGCAACTACAAATGCTATGTGGCCTACAACAATGGCACGGGCGAACCCGCGTTTGTTCAGGATAAGAGTGCTACCGTTGCACTGTCGTCCGTTGGTGGCGAAAATGGCGCAAAAGGCACATTCCGCATCTACAGCGATTCGAGCGATAGCAACTGGTTCTTGGCCTTCGCAAAAACGAGCAGCACGCCCACAGGCCTTACCGAAAATAGTGCTTGCAGCGTATTTGCCCAAGACGGCACCATCTATGCCGATGGCAACGACCTGCGCATCTACACCCTCACGGGCATCGAGGTAACGGCGCAAAACGGTGCGCTCAACGGCATCTATGTCGTGAAAACGAATGGCAAAATTCTCAAAGTGAGCGTTCGCTAACGGCGCACGGCTCCAACATTTTTGAGCGATAAAAAATTCTGCCCTGCTGCTTGCAGCAGGGCAGAATTGCGTTTAAGTTATTAAAAAATTCGTCGCGTAACAAACGTTGTGCGCACTTTGCGAAGACGTTACACGTGCGCTGGGCGGCTTTTAGCGCAGTTTTGCACCGAGTTTCTCTTCGAAATTCTTTATCAGTTTTTGCATGATGGCATCTATCTGGCTGTCGTTCAGGGTTTTGTCGTTATCCTGCAGCGTGAACCCGACGGCATACGATTTTTTGCCGGCCTCCAGATTTTTGCCTTCGTACACATCGAACAGCGTGATGTTGCGCAGCAGTTTGCGCTCGGTTTCGCGTGCAATGCGTTCGATTTCGGCAAATTCTACATTCTTGTCGATGAGCAGCGCAAGGTCGCGGCGCACTTCGGGGAATTTTGCGATGTCCTTGTAGACGATTTTGTGCTTGGCCGACTCGTTGATGAGTGCTTTCCACTGCAAATCGGCGTAATAGACCGCCGTTCCGATGTCGAACCGTTCGAGTTGCGCAGCGGCCACGATGCCCATCTCGGCCAGCAGTTTGCCCGATACGGTGCGCAGAGCCAAGCCTTCGGCGATGAGGTCGTTGCCGAATTTTTCAGTGCGCACGTTTTGCATGTTCACGCCAAGGCGTTTCAGCACGTTCAGCACGTACGCTTTCAGTTCGAAGAACGACGATTTCTCCTCGTCACGGCTCCATGTGGGCTGATGGCGTTTGCCGCAAATCCACATGCCGAGGTGCAACTCTTCGCTGTAGGGCGACAAGGCCTCGTCGGGGCGGCGATTTTCGGCGTGGAAGTGGTAGCAATTGCCAAATTCGTAGAATTTCAGGTCGGCGTTTTGGCGGTTGGCGTTGTGTGCGATGCTTTCCAGTCCGCCGAATAGCAACGTTTGGCGCATCACGCCGAGGTCGTTGCTCAGTGCATTGATGATGCGCACGCTGTTCGTCGCCGGATAGACGCCTTCGGCACCGTAGTAACTGCTTTTGGTGAGCGAGTTGTTCACTATCTCGTTGAATCCGCAGGCGGTCAGTTGCTCCGAAATCTGGCGTTGCAGAGCCGCGCTGTTGGGGCGTGGCGAATAGGAGAGGTTCGAATGCAGCGATTCGCTGAATGCCACATTGTTGTAGCCGTAGATGCGCAGAATGTCCTCAATCACGTCCACATCGCGCTGCACATCGACACGGTAGGCGGGCACTTGCAGCGTGTAGCCAGCGTCGCTCCGCTCCAAAATCTTGATTTCCAAGCCTTTGAGTATTGTTTCTACCGTTTCGGCGGGAATCTCCTTGCCGATGAGCGTGTTGATTTTTTCGTGCGTAATTTCGACCGTAAAGTCTGCGATGGGTTTCGGGTAGATATCGATGATGTCGCTCGAAATGGTGCCGCCAGCAATCTCTTTGATGAGCATGGCCGCCTGTTTCAGCACATAGATGGTGTTGTTCGGGTCGATGCCGCGCTCGTAGCGGAAACTTGCGTCGGTGTTTAGGCCGTGGCGGCGCGCCGTTTTGCGTATGGTTACGGGGTTGAAGTAGGCACTCTCGATGAATACGTCGGTGGTGCTGTCGCTGATGCCCGAGTCGGCACCGCCAAAAACGCCCGCCAAGCACATCGGCTCTTCGGCGTTGCAAATCATCAGGTCGGCGGCCGAGAGCGTGCGTTCCACGCCGTCGAGCGTGGTGAATTTGGTGCCTTCGGCGCACTTTTTTACAACGATTTTGCCGCCTTTGATTTTGGCCACATCGAACGTGTGCAGCGGCTGCCCGAAGGCGTGCAGAATGTAGTTGGCCGCGTCCACCACGTTGTTTATCGGGCGCAACCCGATGACGTTCAGGCGGTCTTGCAGCCATTGTGGCGATTCGGCGATTTTCACGCCCGAAATCGTAAGTCCGGCGTAGCGTGGGCAGTCGTCGGTGGCCTCCACCTCTACAGGAATGGTCAGGTTGCGGTTGTCGATTTTGAATCCATCGACGCTAGGGCGCGTGAGTGCCACGTGCTGTCCGTGCGCCACGAAATAGGCCGCCGCATCGCGTGCCACGCCGTAGTGCGAGATGGCGTCGGCGCGGTTGGGCGTGATGTCCACCTCAATGACCGCATCGTCCTTCACGCCGTAGAAATCCTTCACGGCCATGCCCACGGGCGTGTCGTCGGGCAGCGTGATGATGCCGTTGTGGCTGGTGCCGATGCCTATTTCGTCTTCGGCGCAGAGCATGCCAAACGATTCCACACCGCGTATTTTCGAGCGTTTGATGGTGAAACTCTCGTCGCCGCTATACAGCACAGTGCCGAGTGTGGCCACTACCACTTTTTGCCCTGCGGCTACGTTGGGTGCGCCGCACACGATTTGCAGTGGTTCGCCTTGCGCCACGTCCACCGTGGTAACGTGCAGATGGTCGGAGTTTTCGTGCGGAACGCAGGTCAGCACGCGCCCCACCACGAGCCCTTCGAGTCCGCCTTTGATGGTTTGCACCTTTTCTACCGTCCCCACTTCCAATCCGATGGAGGTCAGTATTTTGCCGAGTTCCACCGGCTCGACGTCGGTGTTCAGGTAGTCTTTCAGCCAATTGTACGATATGTTCATATCCGATGATTTTTGTCTATACAGATTCAACCTGCAAAGGTACGAAAAAAAACGATGCGTTTAGCGGCTCGCGGCGAGATATTTTTTTGGAGGGGGCAAAAAAGAGAGCGACGCACGTGTGCGCCACTCTAATGTTTTCACAACGGAATAATCCTTATTGTGAATTGTTTCCAAATTTTGTACGGCAAAGGTACGGCATATTTTCGATTCTGCCAAATTATTTCGAAAAAAAAGTGTAATTTTGTACAATTGATGATATTAACCTCAAAACCAATAACATTATGGCACGAAAAATTCTTGGGCTCGATTTAGGCACAAACAGCATCGGCTGGGCGGTGGTGGAAGAAGCGGAGAACGCTGACGAACAATCGTCGATTGTAAAATTGGGCGTACGCGTGAATCCGTTAACTGTAGATGAACAGCAAAATTTCGAAAAAGGCAAAAGCATTCCAACGAATGCCGAACGCACTTTGAAACGCTCGATGCGGCGAAATCTTCAGCGGTATAAGTTGCGGCGCGAAAATTTGCTCGATGTGTTGCAACAGCACGGTTTGATTAGTGATAGCACTATTCTGTCGGAAAATGGGAATGGGACGACGTTTGAAACCTATCGTTTGCGGGCAAAGGCCGCCACAGAAGCGATAACGCTCGAACAATTTGTCCGTGTGTTGCTGATGATAAACAAAAAACGTGGTTACAAGAGTAGCCGCAAGGTCAAAAATGACGAAGATGGACAACTAATCGACGGCATGGGAATAGCCCAACGGCTTTATAACGAAAATCTCACGCCAGGAGAACTGTCGTTGGAGTGGTTAAAAAGCGGAAAAAAACATTTGCCCGATTTCTATCGCTCCGATTTGCAAGCGGAGTTCGACAAAATATGGGATTTTCAGAAGCAATTCTACCCTGATATATTGACCGACGATTTACGGGATAAACTTAAGAATAGAAACGAAAAACAAACTTGGGCTATCTGCGCTCAACCATTTGGTATAGAGGGTATTAAACGCACAACGAAAGGCGAAGAACTAAAACTTGAAAATTACGAATGGCGGGTAAAAAGTCTTCGCGAGCAAATGAGTTTGGAAGAGTTGGCCATCGTTTTGCAAAAAGTTAATGCGCAACTCAACAATTCGAGCGGTTATCTTGGAGCAATAAGCGACCGCAGCAAAGAGTTGTTTTTTAATCATCAAACCGTCGGGCAATACCAAATGGCCGAATTGGACAAAAATCCAAATTATAGCCTTAAAAACCAAGTTTTTTATCGTCAAGACTATTTGGACGAATTTGAAAAAATTTGGGAAACGCAAGCGCAATTTCACAAAGAACTTACCCCCGATTTGAAGAAAGAAATCCGCGATGTTGTGATTTTCTATCAGCGACCGCTCAAATCGCAAAAAAGTTTGATAAGTTTCTGCGAACTCGAAAGCCGACAAATAAAAGTCGAAATTAACGGTAAAGAAAAGACTAAAACCATAGGTTGCCGTGTTTGCCCAAAATCGTCGCCACTGTTCCAAGAGTTTAAGATATGGCAAATGCTGAACAACATACAGATTTCGGGGAAAGTTATTCCCAAAAACACTGCCGATTTGTTTGGGAATGACAACTCGTGCGAGGACGGCAAACGTTTTTTGACTCAAGAAGAAAAAGAGATTCTTTTTGCAGAACTCAATTTGAAAGAAAAACTTTCGAAAACCGATGTTTTGAAGTTGTTAAATAAGAAAGGAAAAGAGTTTGAACTAAACTACAAGGAGATTGACGGGAACAAAACAAATGCAGCATTGCTCAAGGCGTACCAAAACATCATTGAATTGAGCGGACGTGGAGAGTATGATTTCTCGAAAATGAAGGCTAGCGACGTCGAACATTGTGTTGCATCGATTTTCGCCGAACTTGGCTATAATACCGACATTCTCCATTTCGATGCGTTGCTGGAGGGCGACGCATTTGAGCAACAACCAGCGTACAAATTTTGGCATCTGCTCTATTCATTCGAGGGCGATTCGTCGAAACTCGGCAACGACAAATTGATTGACAAAATATCGCAATTGTACGGATTCGACAAAACCGCGGCAACAATTCTTGCCAATGTCGCATTTTTGCCAGATTATGGTTGTTTGAGTACCAAAGCGATGCGCAAGATATTGCCCTACATGAAAAGCGGCGACGAATATAGCGTGGCTTGCGAAAAGGCGGGTTATCGGCATTCGAAACGTTCGTTGACAAAAGAAGAATTGGAAAACAAAGTCTTGAAAGATAGTTTGGATTTGTTGCCGCGCAATAGCTTGCGCAATCCGGTGGTCGAAAAAATTCTGAACCAAATGATACATGTGGTCAATTCGGTTATCAGTACTTATGGGAAACCCGATGAGATACGCATCGAATTGGCGCGCGAATTGAAAAAGAGTGCGAAAGAACGGGAAGAGTTGTCGCAGGCAATCAACGCTAATACAGCCGAACACGAGCGATACCGCACAATTTTACAGAACGAGTTTCACATAAAGAATCCTACCAAAAACGACATTGTACGCTACAAACTCTATTTGGAGTTGGAAGACAATGGCTTCCGTACTCTGTATTCCGATACATATATTCCAAGTGAGAAATTGTTTAGCAAAGAGTTTGATATAGAGCATATTATACCGCAAGCAAGGCTTTTCGACAATTCGTTTTCGAACAAAACCATCGAGGCTCGTAGTGTAAACATTGAAAAGAGTAACGCCACTGCCTATGATTATATTTGTAGAAAATATGACGAAGCAGGCGTGGCGGCTTACAAATCGCGCATCGAAAAGTTGTATGCAAACAAAAAAATCAGTCGTACCAAGTACAAAAATCTTTTGATGCACGAAGCCGACATACCAAGTGGCTTTATCGATCGCGATTTGCGCGATTCGCAATATATTGCCAAGAAAGCCCGTGAAATTTTGGAAGATGTCGTAAAAGTAGTAGTCCCAACGACTGGCATGGTAACAGACCGTTTGCGCGAAGATTGGCAGTTGGTCGATGTTATGAAAGAACTCAACTTCCCGAAATACGAAAAACTTGACATGGTCGAATACGAAGAACACATCGATTATGCGACAGGCGAGATTCGTTATGTGAAGAAAATAAAAGATTGGACGAAACGCAACGACCATCGCCACCATGCTATGGACGCACTGACCATCGCATTTACAAAAAGTAGTTTCATTCAATATCTCAACAATCTGAATGCAAGAGTCCAAAAAGGTGCAGATGACTACATCGACCTCGATTGTGTGGAAGTGGGCAAATTAAGTAAAGAAGATCGGACGAGTGTCGTTTATGGCATTGAACGAAAGGAATTGGAACGCGATAAAAAAGGGAAATTGCGTTTCAAACCGCCGATGCCGCTTGACGAATTTAGGGCAGAAGCCAAACGACAATTGGAAAATATCTTGATTTCGACAAAGGCAAAAAACAAGGTTGTAACACGCAATATCAATGTCGTCCAAAAACGCGATGGTGTCCAAAAGGTCGTGCAACTCACGCCACGCGGGCAACTACATAACGAAACAATATATGGGCAAATGAAACGCTATGTGGTCAAAAGTGAAAAAATTAATGGTGCTTTCGACAAAGAAAAAATTGCAACCGTAACTCGCCCATGTTATCGCGAAGCCCTGTTGGCGCGCTTGGCACAATTTGATGGCGATGCGAAAAAAGCATTTACAGGCAAAAACAGCCTTGAAAAAAATCCGATATTCTTGAACGAGGAGCATACGGCACAAGTGCCAGAACGCGTGAAAACTGTAACATTCGAAACTATTTATACCATCAGAAAGGAGATTAACAAAGATCTGAAAGTAGATAAGGTGATTGACACCAAAATTCGTAAGATACTTGAGCGGCGTTTGGAAGAGTTCGGCGGTGATACTGGCAAGGCCTTCTCCAATCTCGACGAGAATCCGATTTGGCTCAACGAAGAGAAGGGTATTCAAATAAAACGAGTTACAATTTCGGGCGTGAGCAGTGTCGAAGCCTTGCACGAAAAACGCGACCATTTCGGCAATCAAATTTTAGACGAAAACGGCAATTCGCAGCCCGTCGATTTTGTAAGTACAAGCAACAATCATCATGTGGCTATTTATCGTGATGCAGATGGCAATTTGCAAGAAAATGTGGTTTCGTTCTACGAGGCTACTGCACGCGCAATGCTCGGATTGCCCATTATCGATAAAGAGTATAAGCAAGAAGAGGGCTGGAAATTTCTGTTCACAATGAAACAGAACGAATACTTCGTGTTCCCGAACAAAGCGACTGGCTTCGACCCGAACGAAATCGACCTGAAAAACCCCGACAACTACGCAATTATTAGCCCGAATCTGTTTAGAGTGCAGAAGTTCGCGACAAAAGATTATGTTTTTAGGCATCATTTAGAAACTACAGTTGATAGTAACAATCAACTCAAAGAGATTACATGGAAACGCGGCGGGCTAAGCCTAATTGATGGCATCGTCAAAGTTCGTGTGAACCATATTGGACAAATTGTTGATGTAGGAGAGTATTAAAAACGGCAAAAAACTATGATTAAACGCACGCTTTGTTTTAGCAATCCGGCCTATCTGTCGCTGAAGAACGCACAGTTGGTAATCAAACTGGCCCGAAGTGGAAAAGGCCGATGTGTCGGACACTTTCAAGCGCGAAGCCACGACAACCATTCCCATCGAGGACATCGGCGTGGTGGTGCTCGACAACAAACAAATCACCCTCACGCAGGCCGTGCTGGAAGCGTTGCTCGCCAACAATTGCGCCGTCATCACCTGCGACAGCAGCCATCTGCCCGTCGGACTGCTACTGCCGCTCTGTGGCAATACGACACAAAACGAACGCTTCCGCTGTCAGTTGGACGCATCGCTGCCGCTGAAAAAACAACTTTGGCAACAGACCGTGCAGTGCAAAATACGCAATCAGGCGGCTGTGCTGCAACAGACTCACGGCAGTGCGGCGCACAACATGCTGGCGTGGGCTGCCGACGTGAAAAGCGGCGACAGCGACAACCTCGAGGCGCGTGCGGCGGTGTTCTATTGGCGCAATCTTTTTGCCGACATTCCCAACTTCGTGCGCGAACGCGAAGGCACGTCGCCCAACAATCTGCTGAACTACGGCTATGCCATTTTGCGTGCCGTGGTGGCGCGCAGTCTGGTCGGGAGCGGTCTGCTGCCCACACTCGGCATTCACCACCACAACCGCTACAACGCCTACTGCTTGGCCGACGACATCATGGAGCCCTACCGTCCCTACGTCGATGCGCTGGTGGTGAGGTTGCGGGCGCGCGGCGCAGTGGGCGACGAATTGTCGATTGACTTGAAACGCGAATTACTGCAAATTCCTACGTTAGACGTAACCATCGGCGGCAAAAGCAGTCCGCTGATGGTGGCCGTGGGGCAGACCACCGCGTCGCTCTATCGCTGTTTCGCCGGCGAACAACGCAAAATTGCCTATCCCGAAATGTGATGCAGGAACGTTTCAGCGCATACCGTATTATGTGGGTACTTGTGTTTTTCGACCTGCCGACCGACACCAAGAAAGAGCGGAAGGCGTACGCCGAATTTCGCAAAAAACTGATAGCCGACGGCTTCACCATGTTTCAGTTTTCGATATATGTGCGCCATTGTGCGAGTGCCGAAAACGCCGATGTGCATGTCGCCCGTGTGAAACGCGCCTTGCCCGCTTTGGGTGAGGTGGGCATTTTGCGCATCACCGACAAACAATTTGGACAGATTGAACTTTTTACCGGCAAAAAAGTCGAAAGTTTGAATCCTCCCGTGCAGCAGTTGGAACTGTTTTGACGCGCAAATTTGTGTAAAAACATAAAAATCCCGCCTCGAACGAGGCGGGATTTTTATTTCTGAAACAGCATGTAACTCATTGATTCAGTGATGATTGCTGACATCCAGTTGTTTCAGATGTCAAAGATACAAAATTTGAAAGCAATTCACAACAACAAAGTTACTCAAAATCAACGGTTTGACGTTGTTTCAGATGTCAAAGATACAAAATTTGAAAGCAATTCACAACGACGGTTACGCAGCGCGGCATCATCAACGAGTTGTTTCAGATGTCAAAGATACAAAATTTGAAAGCAATTCACAACCGCTTTTCTTTTGTTTGGCATTTACTTGGCGTTGTTTCAGATGTCAAAGATACAAAATTTGAAAGCAATTCACAACAGTTCGTTGTAGATACGCTTGTACTCGCTGTTGTTTCAGATGTCAAAGATACAAAATTTGAAAGCAATTCACAACGACTGTCGTGCGGCTCCAACCAACTCACCAGTTGTTTCAGATGTCAAAGATACAAAATTTGAAAGCAATTCACAACCACCTGTCTTAAGTGCTCGTTCTGCAAAGCGTTGTTTCAGATGTCAAAGATACAAAATTTGAAAGCAATTCACAACAATGCTTCCTCTCCGTAGACTGCTTCTTGGTTGTTTCAGATGTCAAAGATACAAAATTTGAAAGCAATTCACAACAAATCTTTGATAGTCTCTGTATAAATTTTGTTGTTTCAGATGTCAAAGATACAAAATTTGAAAGCAATTCACAACTGATGCGCTTCGTTCTTGCCGCGCGATGGGTTGTTTCAGATGTCAAAGATACAAAATTTGAAAGCAATTCACAACTATTCATTAAGTCGTATACTCGCTTCGCCAGTTGTTTCAGATGTCAAAGATACAAAATTTGAAAGCAATTCACAACTATTCGTAAATTTGTCGAAAATTTCATACTGTTGTTTCAGATGTCAAAGATACAAAATTTGAAAGCAATTCACAACTCCAGCCGAGGCAACGTGCCGCCCGCACAAGTTGTTTCAGATGTCAAAGATACAAAATTTGAAAGCAATTCACAACGCAAGGGGTAACCGACCTGACGGCGGGGAAGTTGTTTCAGATGTCAAAGATACAAAATTTGAAAGCAATTCACAACCAACGAGGTGGTGGGCTTGCAAAAATTGTGGTTGTTTCAGATGTCAAAGATACAAAATTTGAAAGCAATTCACAACTCGCCGATAATGTAAATGCAACACCCTTCAGTTGTTTCAGATGTCAAAGATACAAAATTTGAAAGCAATTCACAACAATCTCTCAAAGGTACAGAGTATGCTACGTGTTGTTTCAGATGTCAAAGATACAAAATTTGAAAGCAATTCACAACCCAACTGTATAGCAACATTCTCGTTCGTCGGTTGTTTCAGATGTCAAAGATACAAAATTTGAAAGCAATTCACAACGTGCTTGCATCAGGCCGCACAAAACACCGCGTTGTTTCAGATGTCAAAGATACAAAATTTGAAAGCAATTCACAACCGCTTGCGGATTTTGTTGCTGTTGTTGTTGGTTGTTTCAGATGTCAAAGATACAAAATTTGAAAGCAATTCACAACACGTCGTCGAGCGCGTATAGTTCCTGTTCCGTTGTTTCAGATGTCAAAGATACAAAATTTGAAAGCAATTCACAACAACATTACAAATGTAGTACTTTTTTTTAGTTGTTTCAGATGTCAAAGATACAAAATTTGAAAGCAATTCACAACTGTGTTGCTGTTCTTGCTCGTCTGTTACAAGTTGTTTCAGATGTCAAAGATACAAAATTTGAAAGCAATTCACAACCACGTCGGTGGTCGCCGACGTCAAAAAAAGTTGTTTCAGATGTCAAAGATACAAAATTTGAAAGCAATTCACAACGCATCGAGCCCCCGCGCAATTCGCGCATAAGTTGTTTCAGATGTCAAAGATACAAAATTTGAAAGCAATTCACAACGCTCCAGGTGCAACTCACGCAAACATTCGGTTGTTTCAGATGTCAAAGATACAAAATTTGAAAGCAATTCACAACCGCGATGCCTGCCGAAATTGCCAGCGCGCCGTTGTTTCAGATGTCAAAGATACAAAATTTGAAAGCAATTCACAACAAAAACGATGACAAACAAGTATCAGACCAGTTGTTTCAGATGTCAAAGATACAAAATTTGAAAGCAATTCACAACACTAACACTCAAAACTTTCGAGTATTTGAAGTTGTTTCAGATGTCAAAGATACAAAATTTGAAAGCAATTCACAACGCGCGACGATGACTGGCGGCGCGACGACGAGTTGTTTCAGATGTCAAAGATACAAAATTTGAAAGCAATTCACAACGGGCATTACCACACGTTATGCATCGAGTAAGTTGTTTCAGATGTCAAAGATACAAAATTTGAAAGCAATTCACAACAGTTGCGAAAACGACGGCCAGCGTGGCGCGGTTGTTTCAGATGTCAAAGATACAAAATTTGAAAGCAATTCACAACTTGTACGCTACAACTTGTCCCCGCAACTGCGTTGTTTCAGATGTCAAAGATACAAAATTTGAAAGCAATTCACAACCATTCTATTGCCGCTGCCGAGTCTATCACCGTTGTTTCAGATGTCAAAGATACAAAATTTGAAAGCAATTCACAACAACCTTTCCAACGGCCAAATTAATCATTGCGTTGTTTCAGATGTCAAAGATACAAAATTTGAAAGCAATTCACAACGTGTGTCCATCGCATTTTATGTTGGCGTAATTTCTGCATCTCCAAAATTTCGACAAACTCGGGTTCTACCTTTGTCGCAAAAATCGGAGGAATATGGACAAAAGATTGTTGTTACTGGCGTTTTGCGCCGCCGGTCTGCTGGCGCACGGCAAGCCGCTCGCCTACTACATTGCGGCGGCCAAGGAGAACAGCCCGCTTATAAACGACTGCCACAACCAGAGGGAGATGCAGCGTGCCGAACTCGGGCGGCTGAAGGCTATGTACACGCATTCGCGGCTGGAACTGAACGGCGATTGGCTGTTTGTGCCGGTGGTTTCGACCGATGGCGGCTGCACCGCCTTCGAGTGGAACGCGCATGATGGCACGGACTATTACGGCTACGATTTGGGCGAGAGCAGCGGACACCTGCATGTCGGCTTGACGTGGACGCAGCCGTTGCTCGGAAACTTGTCGTACAAGGTGGTCGAGGCGCAGGCGCGGATAGCCGACGACATGGCTGGAAACCGTCTGCGCATGGAAGAACACCAGTTGGAACGCGCCGTAACCGAGCGTTACCTGCTTTGTCTGCTCGATAGGACGACGGTGGATTTCGCCGATTCCGTCGGGTCGTTGTTGGCGCGGCAGATGGAGGCGGTTCGCTGCTTGGCTGAAAATGGACTTGCCAAACAGTCGGATGTGGGGCTGCTGGCCGTGGAAGTGGCCGCCAACGACGAGGCGCGCGCGGCTGCGCGGCAGTCGCTCGGCACGCACCTGCTGGATTTGAATCTTCTTTGCGGCATCGAAGGAGAGCCTGATACACTTTTGGGCGGCGGTGATGTGGTGGCACGCTTGCTGCCGATTGCGGAGCGGAGCCTTTTTGCGGAACAATACCGTTTGGACAGTTTGGATGCGGCCGCGCGATTGCACGCTTTCGGACTGCAGTACAAGCCGCGTTTGGATTTGTTCGCTGCCGCCGGCCTACAGGCGGGCGACTGGTCGCATTGGTACAGGCATTTCGGCGTGAGCGCGGGCTTGACGTTCTCGTGGACCATTTTCGACGGGCGGCAAAAACGTTGGATGGAACGGCAGACACAGTTGCGGCAAAACACGATTCGGACGTATAAGGACAACGCTGAATATCAGCGAAATATGAGGGTTGAACAGTGCCTGTCGGAAATGGACAAGTTCGACGAACGCGCCAAGTCGCTGCAAAACCGGCTGGCGGAATACGAGCGCGTTCTGCAGGCGTACAGCCGCGAAATGCAGGCAGGGCAGATTTCGGTGTTGGATTACATCACGGTGCTGAAGGGCAAAATCCAAGCCGAATGCGATTACCTGCTGTTGCAAACGAACAGGCAGCTGGCCGTGGCGGCCTATAATTATTGGAATTGGTAATAAAAAATCATTTAATTTATGAAATATCACATTATTTTATTGTCGCTCGCGTTGGCTTGCGCGAGATGCGGCAAAAAGGCGGCCGCCGACGGTCAGTCCGAAGAGAAGCCAAAAACGGCGGTTACGCTCACGCATGCGGTCGTCGGCAACATCGAACAGGAAATCGCCCTGCTGGCAACAACGGTCTATCAGAACAAGTCGGTCGTTGCAGCACCGATTGCCGGTTTTGTGGCGGAATCGCTCGTGCAGCCTGGCGCAAGGGTTTCGGCCGGTCAAACACTCTATCGGATTGAAAGCAAGGAGCGGCGTGCCTTGGGCGCGGAAGTCGGCGGCATGGTAGCGGTAACGGCTTCGCAGCGCGGCATCGTCATGGACGTGCTGCAGCAGACGGGCGATTATGTGTCTGAAGGCACTGTGCTTTGCGCGTTGGTCGATGCCGGAAGTCTGGCGTTCGAGATAAACGTGCCGTACGAACAATGGCGTTTGGCGCATGACGGCGCACGGTGTGTGCTGGAACTGCCCGACGGCACGCGCTTGGCGGCGACGGTGCGTTCGCCGCTGGCCACGATGAACGCCGTTTCGCAGTCGGAGCGTGTGCTGGCCTATGCGAATGCGCCGTTTTTGCCCGAAGGCATGAACGTAAGGGCGTTGTTTACCACCGGCCGCCATGCGAAAAACGGAATGGTGTTGCCGCGCGGCGCGGTGCAGAGCGACGAGTCCATCACGGAATTTTGGGTGATGAAACTGGCCGACGACAGCACGGCGTTGCGCGTGCCTGTTGAGGTTGTGGCCAGCAACGACACGGCGGTTGAAATTGTCGCGGACGGGCTTTCGGAACGGGACAGAATCGTCCTCACCGGCGGCTATGGTTTGGAAGACGGGGCAGACATCGTCGTAGTAGATTAAAAAAGGAACGTTTATGAACGCAACGCAGAAAAAAGGGCTTCACCAAATCTACACGCGCCCGATATTATTCGTGGGATTGCTCCTGCTGATGGCTGGTTTCTATTGCTATACCCAGATGCAGACCAATCTCTTTCCCGAAGTCTTGTTCCCGCGCATCACGGTGATAGCGGATGCCGGCCAGCAACCGGTCGACAGGATGATGACAACCGTTACCAAGCCTTTGGAAAGCGCGGTGAAGAAGGTGCAGGGCGTAACCATCGTGAAGAGCAGCACCAGCCGAGGCTCGTGCGTGGTGGATGTCTATTTCCGTTGGGGCATGGACATTTATGCGCTGAAGACGCAGTTGGAGAGCCGCATCAACGAGATAAAGGTTTTTTTGCCCGAAGGCACGGTCATTTCGACCGAGGCGATGAACCAGTCGCTTTTTCCCGTGTATGGCTTTACTTTGGAGAGCAAAACGCACAGCCGCATCGCCTTGCGCGACGTAGGCAACTTGGTGGTTCGTCCGATGTTTTCGCAGGTGGACGGCATCAGCAATGTGGTGGTGCGTGGCGGCAAGGCAAAGGAGTTTGTTGTCAAACCCGATGTCGCCCGCATGTCCGCCCTTGGCATCACGCCATCGCAGATAAAGGAGGCGTTCAGTCAGATTAACTTCGTGGAGGGCAACGGCAATGTGGCCGACTATCAACGCCTTTACCTCACACTGACCGATGCCCGACTGAACGACATCGACGACATCCAGCAGGTCATCATCCGCAACGACGGCACACGCATCGTGCGCTTGCAGGACATCGCCACGGTTGAAATACAAGAGCAGCAGGAGTTCCTCAAAATCAATGCTGACGGCGAGGAGGCCGTGCTCATCGACCTTGTGAAGCAGCCGGGCGTGAACCTCATCGATTTCGGCAAGAATGTGGAAAAGAAGGCGGATGAAATTCGGGTGCAACTGCCCGACGATTACGAGTTGAAGCCCTATTACAACCAGAGCAAGTTCGTGGGCGACAGCATTTTCAGCGTGCTTCGCACTATCTTCGAGGGGTTGTTCCTCGCCATCATTGTGATGGTTCTCTTTTTGCGGTCGTGGCGTGCCAGCACGGTGGTGATGCTCACCATTCCCGTAACCATCGCTTTCAGCATCTTGCTCTGTTACCTTGCCGGAATCAGCATCAACGTGATGTCGTTGGGCGCGATGGCGGCTTCCGTGGGACTGATTATCGACGATGCCATTGTCATCATCGAACAGATTTACAGGGAGCATGAGGAACGTCCGGGCATCGACCGCTTTACCGTGGTTCGCCACGCCATCCACAACCTGTTTCCAGCCATGATAGCCTCTTCGCTCTCCACCATCGTCATCCATTTCCCGTTCCGGCTGATGAGCGGCTTGGCGGGCAGTTTCTTCAAGGAATTGTCGGACACGATGCTGCTCACGCTGTTTGCCTCGTTCTTGGTTACTTGGCTTTTGTTGCCCGTGCTGCATCTGATTATCGGCTACAAGCCGAAATTGGTGCAAAAAGTGGACAATGTCGAGGAGGAAAGCATCCGTAAAGTCCATTTCCTGACGATGCTTTACCGCAAACCTTGGATTGCCCTCACTTTTGTCCTTCTCTTGATTTTGGGCGGCTATTTCGCTTCTACAAAATTGACTTCCGGCTTCCTTCCAGACCTCGACGAAGGCACGATAGTGCTTGACTATCACTCGCCGGCCGGTACTGACATTGAGGAAACCGACCGCCTCTGCCGGCAGATGGAGAAAATCATCATGGCGCATCTCGATGTGGAAACTTATTCGAGAAGAACCGCCCTCGGCATGTCGTTCAAAACCCGCCCAAGCAATTTCGGCGACTACCTTATTCAGCTCAAGGCCGACCGCCAACACTCCACGCCCGAGGTCATCAACGACCTGCGCCGCCAACTGTCCGCCCAAGTGCCTCTGATGACCATCGACTTCGGCCAGCGCATCAGCGACCTGCTCGGCGACTTGATGAGTACGCCAAAGCCTATCGAAATCAAGATATTCGGCGATGATTATGCCACTCTGCAAAAGTTGGCCGGCGACGTGGGAAAGGTGATGCAGACCGTGCCGGGCGTGGTCGATATCGACAACGGACTGGTGCCTGCCGGCGCGTCGCTCGTTTTCACGCCCGATAGGGAACGCCTGTCGCAGTTTGGCATCCCGCTCACCGATTTCCAAGAGCAGCTGACGGCGCAGACGGGTGGCATTCCGCTCTGCCAGCCGTCCAACGTCATTGAACCAAATCCGGCGCAAGCGGCGATGACCGGCGGACTGCAAATCGGCAGCGTGCAGGAGGGCGAACAGATGCGCCGCACACTGCTTCGCTTTACCGACTTCAAGGACAATTCGCCTGAACGTCTTCTGCGTTCGCCGATATTCCTGCCCGACGGCTCGACGCGTCCGTTGAGTTTCTTTTGCACGGTGGAGGTCGTCCCCGGCGAAATAGAACAGAAGCGCGAGGATTTGAAAAGCGACATCACCTTGACCGCCCGTTTGGAAAACCGCGACCTCGGCACCGCCATTGCCGACCTGCAACAAGCGTTGGGGGCAAGCCTCTCCTTGCCTTCGGGCTACAGCATCGCCTATGGCGGAGCCTATTCGGAGCAACAGCAGTCGTTCCGCGAACTGATGATGATTCTTTCGCTTGCCGTCCTGTTGGTGTTCGCCGTGCTGATGTTCCTCTTTCGGGAGTGGAAGATTTCGATGGCGATATTGCTTCTGTCGGTGTTGGGCATCGCGGGTTGCCTGCTTGCCCTTTGGATTACGGGCGTGCCGCTGAACGTGAGCAGTTACACGGGCGTCATCATGGTGGTGGGCATCATTGCCGAAAACGCCATTTTCACGGTTTGGCAATACCGTATGAACATCAAAGTTTCGTCCGATGTCGATGAAGCCGTGGATTACGCCATCGCCCTCCGCATTCGCCCGAAACTGATGACGGCCATCGGAGCCGTCCTTGCGCTCATGCCGTTGGCCTTGGGATTCGGATTGGGAGCGCAGATGCAGCAGCCGCTTGCCGTCGCCGTCATCGGTGGCTTTGTGGTCGGTCTGCCGCTGTTGCTGTTGGTCTTGCCGAACATTTTGCTGGCTATTTACAAACGCTGACGTAAGCGGATTTTTACTATTTTTGTGGAAAATAAAAACGCCAAAAAACGGAGGCCATGAAAATTCTGATAATCGAGGACGAACGGAAACTGTCGGACAGCATTGTGGCCTATTTGGGCGGCGAAAACTACTTGTGCGAACAGGCGTCTACTTTCGATGACGCCAAAATGAAGGTGAACCTTTACGATTACGACTGCGTGCTGCTCGACTTGATGTTGCCCGGTGGCAACGGCCTCGACATTCTGCGCGACATTCGCGCGCGCCGCAATGCCACAGGCGTAATCATTGTGTCGGCTAAAGACTCGCTCGACGACAAAGTCAGCGGTTTGGAAATCGGTGCGGACGACTATTTGGCCAAGCCTTTCCATTTGGCCGAACTCAGCATGCGCATTTACGCCGTCATCCGGCGCAGGGAATTTTCGGCGGGCAATGTGGTCGAAAGCAACGGCGTGTCCGTCAATCTGCTGACCAAATCGGCGTCGGCGAACGGTGCGCCGGTCGTCCTCACCAAATCGGAATACGAACTGCTGTTATTTCTCATCGGCAATAAGAACCGTGTCGTTTCGAAAAGTGCCGTGGCCGAACACCTCAGCGGCGAAATGGCCGACATGATGGATAGCCACGATTTCGTCTATACGCACATCAAAAACCTGAAGGCGAAACTCGCGAAGGCCGGTTGCAGGGATTGCGTGAAAAATGTGTACGGTACAGGATACAAATGGGTGGAATGATGAAAGAAAAAAGTTTGATGCGCAAGTCGCTGACGCGGTTCATCGCTTTCGTGGCGGTGCTTTTGCTGTTGGCCACGCCATTGTTCTATTGGCTTACCAAAAGTTTCTATGCCGAGGATATGATAGACATCATCGAGGCGGTGCAGTGCGGCGAGCCTATTCCCGCGCTCGACCTCGAGGCGGACATACTGCACGGCATCCTGATTCAGTTCGTGCTTATCACGTCCGTGTTGGGCATCGCCATCGTGCTGATGATGCGCTTCATGTCGTGGCGGTTGTGGCGGCCGTTCGACCAAACGCTGCGGGCGATAGAATCCTTCAAATTGGAAACCGGCGCGATACCAGTCTTGCCCGCAAGCGACGTGAAGGAATTTACGCGCCTCAATGCCGCCTTGGACAAACTGATGGCTGACAGCCTCAAAAGTTACCGCACGCAGAAGGAATTCACCGAAAACGCTTCGCACGAACTGCAGACACCGCTCGCGGTGTTCCAAAGCAAACTCGACATATTGCTCCAACTGCCCGACATCACGGAACGGCAGGCCGACATCATACAGGATTTGTACCAGATGAGTAACCGCTTGTCGTGCCTGAACCGCAATCTGCTGTTGCTCGCCAAGATGGAAAACAGCCAATTTAGCCGCACCGAGTCGGTGGATGTGGTGGCTGTGTTGGACGAACTGCTGCTATACCTCGAAAACCTGTCCGAAGGCTTGGCGTTGCGCAAGGATTTCCGTGTCGAGTCATTGCCGTTGCGTGCCAACCGACCTTTGCTGGAAAGCCTGATAAACAATTTGGTGGTGAACGCCGTGCGCCACAACCGCCCGTCGGGCGAGATAGTCGTTTCCGTGGCGGCTGACAGGCTTACGGTCGCAAACACTTCCGACGGGGCAGCCTTGGACGGCAGCCTGATATTCAACCGTTTCTTCCGCCCGTCGGAAAAAACGGCCGGCAACGGCCTTGGCTTGGCCATCGTGAAGGTCGTCTGCGATTACCACGGCTGGAACGTTGCGTACCGCTATCGCGGCGGTATGCACGAGTTCGAAGTAACTTTTCGGTAGTGTCAAACGCAACCGGCGACGCAATTTTTGCGTCGCGGGTGTGCAATAGCGTGTGTTTCGCGCGGTTTACGCCCTCAATGTCGTCGCTTTTTCCAGTTTTTCCTTGGCGTAGTCGGTTGTGATGCGCAGTTTTTTCACGTCCGACGAGGGCGTGGTGTACATGGTGTCCATCATTATGGTTTCCACGATGCTACGCAGGCTGCGTGCGCCAAGTTTGAACTCGATGGCTTTGTCGACGATGTATTTCAGCGTGTCGTCGTACGTGTTCACGTGTTGTTTCTGACATCAAAGATACAAAATTTGAAAGCAATTCACTACGTGCCGCCTACCCGCAATACGAACGCAACGGGTGGAAAGACAATCGGCAGAAAACGCCTGCTCTGATAAATTCAATGGAGGTAATAAATCAATTTTGCGCCCGCCTCTCTTATCCAAGTTTCATCAAAGGACTTGGCGGCAAAGCCTCTCACGCAAAAGAGGTCATGGAGAAAGGCTATGGCTACGGACGCCGGATTTCAAATTTCTGTACGCTTCTTAGACAAATGAAAGTCAGTCAAAAATCTGCATATAGACATTTTCAAAACCTGATAATAAACTCGCCGTATGAAGACATCCACAGCGAGTTGGTCAGGTTTGTTGAATTAAAGGGCAAATACGACAAAAAGAAAGCCGAGAGTATTGTTTCGTCCCTTGGCTTTCTTCCTGATGCTTCCAAAACTATTCTATGAGTTATTCTTGTAGGTGCGTAAGAGTTCGCCACAAATCATTCTTGATATCGGGTGGGAGTTCTTCTGAAAGGGCTGTTGCCCGTTCTTTTTCTCCTCTGAGATAAAATAGGGCGGCAATGTCTGCTTTAGCCGTATCAGGGTCAACCAAAGACAGATAATTTTCTTTTGTTGAACCGTTTATTTTTGCCCATTCCTTAAGGCTGATTTTATAATCAAAAACAGTTTTCATGTCGCATTTCTGATTAAAAATGGCTTTTCTCATAGAAAGCACCCGATTTTAAGTTATTTTTTCCAAATTTTGCGGTCGAGCAACGATTGTTCGCCTGTTGTGATATGCTGTTTTAACGCCCAATAAATCTCATCAAATAGGCATTCTGTTGAGGATTTTAAGGGCGCGCATCTCTTGGATAGTATGCACGATTTTTCCATCCCAAAGATAGACTTCAGGCATTCCGATGGTCATAGGTTCGGCATAGATGTGGGTATATACTTCTTGCCTCCTATATTTGCCTACTAATTGCAGAGTGCCACCTAAAGGCTTGCGCCCCTCTGCCGCTTTAATAACTGCTTTGGGTGTCTCTTTCATACCTCGTTATTTTTTCCAAATTTTGCGGTCGAGCAACGATTGCTCGCCTGTTATGACGCGCTGTTTGAACGCCCAATAAATCTCGTCGGTATTTAGAACCCTTTGGGCTTTTCCCGAGGGACTTATCTTGATTATATGCGGATGTCCTGTATAGCGTGGGCGACCTGTATAGTCAAGATAAAAATACCTGTACCCATTCCTTTCGGCTGTCGTTGGCTGCACAATGTTACAGCCATGTTGCGCCGCATATCGTTTCGCTATGTCTTGATAATCTTTCATTCCTATGTGCTATTTGGTCAGTATCAATAGCCATACCTCGTTATTTTTTCCAAATTTTGCGCGAGAGCAACGATTGTTCGCAAATTGGTAAATTACTTGGCTGGTAAATTTTCGTTGCTTCTCGTGCACCTCTCGTGGTTCTGCTCGCCTCATTGAGATTGGTGAGCATATAATACCAAACTTTGTTGCAAAATTATGCAAAAATTTCTATACAAGGTTGTTTCTGACATCAAAGATACAAAATTTGAAAGCAATTCACAACCGCAAAATAGTTAGAATTAGTAGCAAGACACAAGTAGCAAGGCACAAGACGCGAGTTGAGAGGTTATAGATTATAGGTGAGAGAACATAGAATATAGAACAAAGAGCAAAGACGATTATTAGTAGCAAGACACAAGACAATTAGAACAAGAGCAAAGATTTTTTAATGGTTCAATTATCTAATTTCCAATTATTTAATCAATTTTTTAGTAGCAAGACACAAGTAGCAAGTCGCAAGAAAATTAACCCAAATAACCCAATTCACAGAAACTTTATAAACTTTCTCACTTTCTCACTTTCATACTTTCTCACTTTCACACTTTCACACTTTACAGACTTTATAAACTTTCAAACTTTCTCACTTTCACACTAAATTTCGTATCTTTGCGACAAAATTTGGCGTATGCTCTATCCGCACGACATAGAGGCGAAAATCGGGTTCGACAAGGTGCGCGCGCTGCTCAAAGGCAACTGCATCAGCGCATTGGCACACGAAGAGATCGACCGCCTTTGCTTCTCGGCCGATTTCGATGTCGTCGTTGGGTGGCTCACGCCTGTGGACGAGGCGGCGCGGCTTCTGGCCGACGGATGGACACTGCCACTCGGCGACACAGCCGATCTGCGGACGGCCTTTGCCAACACGCGCATCGAAGGCACCTGCCTCGAACTGGCCGACATCGACCGCATTCGCCGCAACTGCCAGCAACTGCAGCAAATGGCCGACTTTCTGCGCAAAACCGATGCGCAACGCTTTCCCACGCTGCACCACATGGCCGACGATTGCACGCCTTTCCCCGATATTCTGCACGCCATCGATGCCATTCTCGACAAGTTTGGCGACATCAAAGAGAATGCCTCGCCCGAATTGGCACAGATTCGCCACGATATGCGCCGCGCCCAAGCCAGCGTTTCGCGCACGCTGCACAGCATTCTGCGCCAAGCGCAAGCCGACGGATTGGTCGAAAAGGAGGCCACGCCCACCATGCGCGACGGACGGCTGGTCATTCCCGTGCTGTCGATGAACAAACGCAAAATCGGCGGCATCGTACACGACGAGTCGGCTACGGGCAAAACCTCGTACATCGAACCGAGTGCCGTGGTGGAGGCCAACAACCGCCTGCGCGAACTCGAAGGCGACGAACGGCGCGAAATCATGCGCATATTGCAGCGTTTCACCGATTTTGTGCGCCCTTTCTACACCGATTTGCTCGATACAACCGCCTTTCTCGCACGATTAGATGCCTTGCAGGCCAAGGCAAAATTGGCACGGCAGACAAACGCCATCAAACCGCATCTGAAAAACGAAGCCCACATCGATTGGTACGACGCGCGGCACCCGTTGCTCGAACTGTCGCTCGCCAAACAGGGCAAAAGCATCGTGCCGCTCAACATACGGCTGACCAGACAACAGCGCATTCTGCTCATTTCGGGGCCAAACGCCGGCGGCAAATCGGTCTGCCTGAAAACGGTCGGGCTGCTGCAATACATGCTGCAATGCGGATTGCCAATCGCTATCGGCGAACGCAGCGAAGCAGGCATTTTCGAGAGCATCTTTATCGACATCGGCGACGAACAAAGCATCGAAAACGACCTATCGACCTACAGTTCGCACCTGCTGAACATGAAACAGTGCCTGCGCCATTGCAACGGCCGTTCGCTGCTGCTCATCGACGAATTTGGCACGGGCACCGAACCGCAAATCGGCGGCGCACTGGCCGAAGCGATGCTCGAAAAATTCAATGCGAGCGGCACATTCGGGCTCATCACCACGCACTATACCAACCTGAAACATTTCGCCGCCAACACCGACGGCATCGCCAACGGCGCCATGCTCTACGACCGCCACGAAATGCAGCCGCTCTTCTGCCTGCAAATAGGGCAGCCAGGTAGTTCGTTTGCCATCGAAATAGCCCGAAAAATCGGACTTCCCGAAGAAATCATACAGTCGGCCACGCAAAAAGTCGGTATCGAACACATCGACTACGACAAAAATCTGCAAGATGCCGCGCGCGACAAACGCTATTGGGCGAACAAACGTCGGCAGATACACGACAAGGAAAAACAGATTGATGCGCTGAAACGCCAATACGAAGAGGCCATAACCGACATCGGCCGCCGCCGCAAGGAGATGTTGCGCCAAGCCAAAGCCGAAGCCGCCGACATTCTGACCGAGACGAACGCCAAAATCGAACAGACAATCCGCACTATCAAGGAGACGCAAGCCGACAAAACGCAAACAAAGCTGGCGCGGCAACAGTTGGCGGCACACAAAGCAAAACTCGACGAAAAACCACGCCCGAAAATCGCCCCAAAACCGCTCCACATCGGCGACAACGTGCGCATTGCAGGGCAGGAAATCGCTGGTCGAATACTCGAAATCGACGGCAAAACGGCTGTTGTGGCCTTCGGACAAATAAAATCGACCGTCGGCATCGACCGCTTGGAGCCGTGCAGCGCCAGCAAAACCACGACAAACGTTCGCCCGTCGTCGAACACGGCCGACACCATGCACGCGCGGCAACTCCGTTTCAACCCCGAAATCGATGTGCGCGGCATGCGTGTGGACGAAGCGTTGAACGCCGTCATCTACTTCATCGACGATGCCGAAATGCTGGCCGTCGGGCGTGTGCGCATCTTGCACGGCACTGGCACAGGCGCGCTGCGGCAGGCCATTCGCGACTATCTGCACAACACACTCGCCGTCGCCACGTACCACGACGAACACGTGCAACTCGGCGGCGCAGGCATCACCGTGGTCGAATTGAAATAGCACAAGGTGGCAAGTTGCATTTACAGATTGACAATTAGTAGCAAGAAAATTATCTAATTACTCAATTTCCAATTATTCAATTAATCTTCAAATCTTCAAATTTTCAAATCATCAAATAATCAAATCCCCAGATTCCCCGAATCACTTTTTTGCGAAAAAATTTGCTGCTCTCAAAATAAAATGCTAACATTGTGTCGCCGTTCCGACGGCAAAAACACACTCTTAAATCGTTACTACTATGGACGTTAAAAATCTGATGAATGCGCTCGAAGCCAAGCACCCGGGCGAACGTGAGTACCTGCAGGCAGTGCGCGAAGTGCTGCTCTCCATCGAAGATGTCTATGCGCGGCATCCCGAATTTGAAAAAGCCAAAATCGTCGAACGCATGGTCGAACCCGACCGCATCAACGTGTTTCGCGTGGCGTGGACCGACGACCGCGGCGAGGTGCAGACCAATCTCGGCTATCGCATACAATTCAACAACGCCATCGGGCCATACAAAGGCGGATTGCGCTTTCACCCGTCGGTCAACCTCTCGATTCTGAAATTCCTCGGATTCGAACAGACGTTCAAAAATGCGCTCACCACGCTGCCGATGGGCGGCGGCAAGGGCGGCTCCGACTTCAACCCGAAAGGCAAATCCGATGCCGAAGTGATGCGCTTCTGCCAAGCCTTCATGCTCGAACTTTGGCGGCAAATCGGCCCCGATACCGACGTGCCAGCGGGCGACATCGGCGTGGGCGCACGCGAGATAGGCTATCTCTACGGCATGTACAAAAAATTGGCGCGCGAAAACACAGGCGTGCTTACGGGCAAAGGCCTCGAATTTGGCGGCTCGCTCATACGCCCCGAAGCGACAGGCTTTGGCGCACTCTACTTTGTGAATCAAATGCTCGAAACGGCCGGACATTCGCTCAAAGGAAAAACCGTGGCGGTGTCGGGATTCGGCAACGTGGCGTGGGGCGCAGTAACCAAAGCCACGCAATTGGGCGCAAAAGTGGTAACCATTTCGGGCCCCGACGGCTATATCTACGACGAAAATGGCATCTCAGGCGAAAAAATCGACTATATGCTCGAACTCCGCGCCACCTGCAACGATGTGGTGGCTCCGTATGCCGAACGCTTCGGCGCAAAATTTGTGGCCGGCCGCAAACCGTGGGAGGTGAAAGTGGACGTCGCTCTGCCTTGCGCCACACAAAACGAACTCAATGGCGACGACGCACAGCATCTTATTGATAATCAGGTTCTTTGCGTGGGCGAAGTGTCGAACATGGGCTGCACGCCCGAAGCCATCGACCTGTTCATCGAACACAAGATGCTCTTCGCCCCGGGCAAGGCGGTGAACGCTGGCGGCGTGGCAACTTCGGGACTCGAGATGACGCAAAACGCCATGCATATCAGTTGGGCTGCCGACGAGGTCGATCGCCGCTTGCACCAAATCATGGCCGATATTCATGCGCAATGCGTGAAACACGGCAAAGAGCCGAACGGCTACATCAACTATGTGAAAGGCGCAAACGTGGCGGGCTTCCTCAAAGTGGCGAAAGCCATGTTGGCACAAGGCATCGTGTAGTTGTCAGTGCATAAAAAAATCAGGTCGCCCGAAAACGAGCGACCTGTTTTTTTTGTTATCGTGCGTCGGGCAACGCTTTGTAGGTCATCAGTTGGTAGGCCAGCCGCGCCGCCAGATAGTCGGAGGCGTGCAGGTTTGGTTTGGGGCAGAGTTCCACAATGTCGAAACCGACCACGTTGAAGCGCGCGAACAGCGGCCGCAGAAAGTGCAACACTTGGAAATAGTGCAGTCCGCCAGGTTCGGGCGTGCCTGTGGCGGCCAAAATGCCCGTGTCGAACACGTCCAAATCGATGGTCAGGTAGATGTTTTCGCTCAACGTGCCGTAGGCTTTCTCTTCCCACGCGGCCTCGCGGTCGAAATAGATGTCCCTCGCCCAAAAGATGCGGTTGGGGCCGAAATTGTCGGTCTCTTCGATGCATTGGCTGCGTATGCCCACTTGTGTGATTTGCGCCACCTGTTTGGCTTGATTCATCACGCAGGCGTGGTTGAGCGGCGAGCCTTCGTAGGTGCGGCGCAGGTCGCTGTGCGCATCGAGTTGCAACACGGTCAGGTTTGGGAAACGTTTGGCGGCCGCGCGTATCGCTCCGATGCTCACGGTGTGGTTGCCACCGATGGTTACGGGCACTTTCCCGTCGTTGAATAGTGCGCCGACACGTTGTTCTACCGCCTCGCAAAGCCGTTCGGGCGAACGCTGCTCATCGACGGGTGCCGCGGTGTGAATGCCTTGCCGATAGACTTCGGTGCGCGTTTCGGTGTCGTACCATTCGAGTTGCACCGAGGCTTCGAGCAGTTTCTCCGGCCCACGCTCGGCACCGTGAACCCAACTGCTTGTTGCATCGTAAGGCACGGGCAGAACCACAAATTTGGCCGTTGCATAGTCGGAAAAGGGCGACACCAATCCAGCAAAATTTTCCATAACGTCAGTCGTTTATCGAAATTGATTCATTATCAATTATCAATTGTCAATTGTCAATTGTCAATTGCCTATTGTTCTCACTTTTTCCGCCTCAAATAGCCGCGCACATTGTGTTTGGCTTGCTCGCGGCGCGCGCGTGAATCGCGGTCGTCGTAGCGGTCGTTGCGCTTGTTGCCAAACGGCTTTTTGCCGCCGTCGAAGCGTGGCTTGTCGTCCTTGAAACGGCGTGGCGCGCGGTCGTCGTCGTAGCGTGGCTTTGGGCCGAATTTGGGTTGGTCGTCGAAGCGGCGGAAACGTGGTTTTTCGTCGTTGTCGAAGTTGCGTTTCGGCTTGCGATCGTAGCGGTTGTTGCGTTCTTCGTGCCAATGGCTGTTGCGGTCGTCGTAGCGCGGCCGGTCGTTGTATGCACGCTCTTTTCGCTGTGCGAATGCTGGCTTTTCGTCTTCTCGACGATGCCATTCGCGGCGTGGTTGGCGGTCGAATTTTTGGTGTTCGCCGTTCCTATCGTGTGGTGTGTCCGATGGCCGGCGTTTGTCGCTTGCGTTGTCGTGCTGGCGATTTTTGCGTTCGGCTACGAAGTCGTTGCGTTTGCCGCTGAAGAGTTCGTATTTTTGGAATTGGCATTCGAGTGCGCCGTTCAGCACCTCCACTTTTTGCGATGCGTGCAGCCCGATTTTTCGGAGTGCTTCGTTGTTCGACGAGATAATCCAAGCGGTGCTTCCGGCGAAATTGCGTTTCAGCGTGTTGCCGATTTGTTCGTAGAGTTCTGCTAAGTTGCCCGAAGTGAGGCGTTCGCCGTAGGGCGGATTGGTTACTACGAGGCACGGCTCCGTTTGCGGTTCCCAGTCGGCGATGTCGCGCTGGCAGAGTGTGATGTATTTGCCGAGTCCAGCCGCTTTGATGTTGGCTTCGGCCACCTTCAGTGCGCGTGGCGAGAGGTCGCAGCCGACAATTTTGTGGTCGAACGCGCGTTCGTCGCTGTCGTCGTTGTACAAGAAATCGAACAGATCGGCATCGAAGTCAGTCCATTTTTCGAAGGCGAACGATTTGCGGTAGATGCAGGGCGGAATGTTGAGCGCAATGAGTGCGGCCTCTATCAGAAATGTGCCGGAGCCGCACATCGGGTCGACAAAATCGGTCTGTCCGTCCCAACCGGCCATCAGCAGCAGACCAGCCGCCAACGCTTCGTTTATCGGAGCTCCGGTTTGCGAATCGCGGTAGCCGCGCTTGTGCAGCGATTCGCCGCTACTGTCGAGCGACACGGCGCATTGGTTGTGCGAGATATGCACGTTCAGACGTATGTCGGGATTGTCGATGCGAATCGATGGGCGTTGACCTTCGTGCTCCACAAACCAATCGACGATGGCATCTTTCGCGCGGTATTTCACGAATTGCGAATTGCGAAATTCTTCGGAATAGACGGTCGTGTCGATGGCAAAGGTTTGCCGCACGTTCAGGTATTGTCCCCAATCGATGCTTTTCACCTGTTCGTACACTTCGTCGGCATTTTTGGCGGCGAAGGTGAGCAGCGTTTTCAGCACGCGCGTGGCCGAACGCAGACAGAGGTTGGCTTTGTACATCAGTGCTTTGTCGCCCGTGAACGACACCGCACGGCGGTCGATGCGCACGTTGTTGGCACCAAGTTTGACTAATTCTTCGGCCAAAACATTCTCCAATCCGTTGAATGTCTTGGCTATCATTTGGTATTCTTTGCCCATAGATTGGCTATTTTGTTGAAAGTACAAAGATACGAATTTAGTTCGAAAGTGTGAAGGTATAAAGTGTTCGGGTTTCGCAAGCAATTTTTTGACCGATAGGCGTTATTTTTGCTGGTTTCGTGGGTGTTTGTCCAGAATTTCGGTGCGCAAAAAGGTCATGTCCATGTGCGTGTAGATTTCGGTGGTGAGTATGCTTTCGTGGCCGAGCATCTGCTGAATGGCGCGCAGGTTGGCACCGCCTTCGAGCAGGTGTGTGGCAAACGAGTGGCGGAAGGTGTGCGGTGAGATTGTCTTCCGAATGCCTGCTTCGGCAGCCAACCGTTTGACGATGATGAAAATCATTTCGCGCGTGAGTTGGTGCCCGCGGCGGTTCAGAAAGACAAAATCCTCTTGCCCGCGCTTGATTTCCAGCAGATTGCGGTCGTAGAGCCACAGCGTGATGGCCTTTTCGGCTGGCTCCGACAGCGGCACGAGGCGTTGTTTGCTGCCCTTGCCTTCAACACGCATGAAGTGCTGGTCGAAATCGATGTTCGACAACTTCAGATTGACAAGTTCCGATACGCGCAAGCCCGATCCGTAGAGCGTTTCGACGATGGCGCGGTTGCGTTGGCCTTCGGGTTTCGACAGGTCGATGACGGACAAGATGCGCTCGATCTCTTCTATCGAAAGCACTTCGGGCAAATAGCGTGGCAGCGTGGGCATTTGCAGCAGTTCGGTAGGGTCGGCCTCCAATTCGTTGCTGTAAATCAGGTATTTGTAGAATGCTTTGATGCCCGAAACGATGCGCGCCTGCGAGCGTGCGTGCAGCCCCAAATCGTTCAGAAGCCCGAGAAAAGCCTCGAAATCGCCCAGTCGCGCCTGCCGATAGTCGATGTGCTGCTCGTCGAAAAAGTCGAACAGCAGCCGCACGTCGCGCATGTAGGCCTCGATGGTGTTTGCCGCCAACGAACGCTCCAACGCCAAATAGGCTTCGAAGTTTCTGACGGCTGGAATTTTGTCGCTGTCGTTCAACGTCGGTTCAGTTTACACGGAAACGGTCGATGCCTTCGCTCAGATAGCCGATGGCTTGTCGTGCTGCTGCCAAACCAGCGTTGATGTTGGCTTCGGCGGTTTCTGCGCCCATCTTTTTGGGTGTGGCAAAAATGCGTGCACCGAATTTTTCGCGCAGGTCGGCATACGATTCGGGGGCTACGTCGGCCACATATTTCAAGTCGGGGCGTTCGGCCAAAATGCGTGCCAAGTCGTCCTCGTCGACGACCTCCTTGCGGGCGGTGTTCACAAGGCAGGCACCTTTTGGCAACAGGCTTGTCAGTGCGTAGTTGATGGATTTTTTCGTCTGGTCGTTGGCTGGAATGTGCAGCGAAACATAGTCGGATTGTTTGTAGAGTTCGGCTAATTCGGCGACGGGTGTAACGCCTTCGGCCGTCATCTTTTCGGCGGGCACAAACGGGTCGAACGCCAGCACGCGCATGCCGAAGCCCTGTGCCAACTTAGCGACGAGCCGTCCCACGTTGCCGTAGGCTTGTATGCCGAGCGTTTTGCCTTTCAGTTCGGTGCCGGTGCCGGGTTGGAAATTGTTGCGCGCCATGTACACCATCAGTCCGATGGCGAGTTCGGCCACGGCGTTCGAGTTTTGGCCAGGCGTGTTCATGGCTACGATGCCCTGTGCCGTGCAGGCGGCCAAGTCAATGTTGTCGTAGCCAGCACCGGCGCGCACTACGATTTTCAGTTTCGGGGCGTGTGCCACCACTTCGGCGGTAACTTTGTCGGAGCGGACGATGAGTCCGTCGGCATCGGCTACGGCGGCGATCAGTTGCGCCTTGTCGGTATATTTTTCGAGCAGCGCAAGTTCGCAGCCAGCTTGTTCTACGATTGTCCGCATGCCCTCTACGGCGGCTTTGGCGAACGGTTTTTCGGTGGCGATTAAAATTTTCATATCAAATTGAGTTTATCAAGTTTATAAAGTGTGAAAGTGAAAAGTCTATAAAGTGTGAAAGTGTGAAAGTGTGAAAGTGTGAAAGTTTGAAAGTTTATAAAGTCTGTAAAGTAAAAAGTTGATAAAGTTGTAACATACTGAGAATCACAGATTTACAGATTCAATGAGTCAATAAGTCAATAATTCAGTAATTTAATTTGTAGGGACGCGGCGTGCCACGTCCGTTGGCGGCGTTGTTTTTCTTGTTTTTGTGGATTTGCAGATTTGGTTATTTGAAGATTAAGGCGTTTCGGTTATCGACAATTTGAGATTGATTAAATAATTGGAAATTAGATAATTGAATAATTAAAAAATCTTTGCTCTTTGTTCTAATCGTCTTGTGTCTTGCTACTAATAATCGTCTTTGCTCTTTCACCTATAATCTATAACCTCTCACCTCTCACCTCTTACCTCTTATTTTTCGCCCAGATGTGGTAGGCGCGGAGGTATTTTTGTCTGTTGCGGTTGTGTTCGGCCAGTGTGGAGGCGAAATTGTGCGAGCCGTCCATCTTGTCCGAGGCGCACATGTAGAGATAGTTGCTCTGCGTGTAGTTCAGCACGGCATCGATGGCACCGATGCTGGCGCAGCGTATGGGGCCAGGCGGCAGTCCGAGGTGCTTGTAGGTGTTGTAGGGCGAATCGATTTGTGTGTGCTCGGCAAGCACGCGTGTGATGGTGAAGTCGCCGAGCGCATATCGTGCTGTGGGACAGGCTTGTAGCGGTATCCCGCGGCGCAGACGGTTGATGTAGAGCCCGGCGATGATGGGCTTGTCGGCTGCCACGTTCGTCTCTTCGTCGATAATCGATGCCAAAATCATCACTTCGGTGGGCGTGAGGCGTGCTGCAGCGGCTTTGGCGCGACGTTCGTTGTTCCAAAAATGGTCGTATTCGCGCTTCATGCGTCCGAAAAGTTTGTCGGCCGTCATGTTCCAATAGACTTCGTAGGTGTTTGGAATGAACAGCGTGAGTGCCGTGGCGGGCGTTACGTCGTAGGTCGATAGAAATTCTGCGCTGTCGAGGCATTGCGCTATGGCGGCCGAATCGAGCATCAATTGTTTGCCGAGCCGTGCGGCGAGTTCCGATTTTAGGCGTATGTTGTTGAATTTCAGTTTGATAGGCTCTTGCGAACCGAATATGATGTGTTGCGCCAATGTGCGGTTTGTCATGCCGTCGTCGATGCGGTAGCAACCTGTTTTGATGCGTTCGTCGTAGTGTTTGCGCAGCATGTAGCGTTTGAACGGCGCGGCATTGTCGGTGAATTGCGCCTGTTCGAGTGCTTGGCACACGTCGTTCAGGGTCATGTCGGGGTAGATGTAGAGGTGCGTGTTCTGCCCTTCGCGCACCGAAAAAGCGGGACGCATTTCGCTCGCCCAGAGCCACACTGCGCCGCCCAAGCCGAGGGCGACAACGACTAAAACGGTGTAAATCAGTATGTTTTTCTGCCTTTTTTGCATGTTGCGTGTGTCGTTTGTTGACAATGTAAAGTTATGGATTTTTTTTCAATTGGTCGATATGTGTGGTTGGTGCGTGCCGATTTTGTTTTAATCGATTGGTTGTCAGTGTGTTTTGCTGATTTGGTGCAACTTTCGTGCCAAAAATTTGGCGCAGACAAAATTTTGTGCTAACTTTGCACCGCAATTTTTAGTAGCAGCGATGCTCATCGCTTTTTTGGAAGGTTGGGTGAGTGGCTGAAACCAGCAGTTTGCTAAACTGCCGTACGGGTTTCCGTACCGGGGGTTCGAATCCCCCACCTTCCGCAAGGGTCGTAAATCTCAGGGTTTACGGCCTTTGTTTTGTGCCGATGGGTATGATTCTCGTGAAAAAATCAGAAATTGCTGGCGATGGCGTTGATGGATTGCCATGTGCGGTCGTCCATCTTGGCACCGACGAACGTGATGACGTGTCCGGCACAGACGGTGCCGATGCGTGCGCATTTGTCGAGCGAAAGGCCGCGCGCGTAGCCATAGAGGAATCCGGCGGCGTAGAGGTCGCCCGCGCCCGTCGAGTCGATGCAGCGCACTTTGGCGGCTGGAATTTTGTGGAACTCGTTGCCCGAAACGACGAACGAGCCGCGTTTGCCCACCTTCACCACCGCGATTTTGCAGATTTGTGCCATGTCGAGTGCCGCCTCTTCGGCGTTTTTGCCTGTGAAGGCGTAGGCTTCTTCTTCGTTGGCAAAGATGATATCGACATATTTCGTGGCGTAGTCGTGCAAAAAGTCGCGTTCGGCCTCCACCACGTTGTAACTAGCGAGGTCGAGCGACAGTTCGAGTCCAGCGCGGCGTGCGAGTTGTGCGGTGCGTAGCATCAGTTCGTGGCTTTCGACCATGTAACCTTCGATGTGCAGCAGGTCGAAATCGCGAAACATGGCGAGGTTCAAGTCGCTGGCGTTCAGGCTGCTGGCTGCGCCGAGATAGGTGCACATGGTGCGTTCGCTGTCGGGCGAGATGAGTACGTGGCAGCGTCCCGAGGGCAGGGTAGAGCCGAGCAGATAGGTCAGCACGCCGTTTTCGAACGAATCGACCTTGAAGAAGTCGCCGATGGCATCGCTGCCCACTTTGCCGATGAATCCGACATCGACGCCCAAGCGTGCCAGCCCCGAAATGGCGTTCGAGGCCGAGCCGCCCGTGGCCACATGCTGGCCGAGCAGCAGCGTGGCATCTTGTATCTCGCGCATCTTGGTCTCGTCGATGAGTTGCATGCTGCCCTTGGGGAGGCCGAGTTGTAGCAGCAAATCGTCCGATTTGAGCCGCATCAGAATGTCCACGAGGGCATTGCCCATGCCGAGAATCTTCTTCATGTTTTTGCGCCGACGCTGTTTTTCCGAAAAAAAATAAAATGGACAAAAGTACGCCGCTCGAATGGCTTCGGTGCAGTACTTTTGCCGAAAAGTGTTACTTATAAATATGGTGTCGCACGGGCTTGCTGCCCAACGACGGCACAAAGATACCATTTTTTCGTGGCACAGCAAAATGCGCGATGCGATATTTCGCATTTTTTTGTCGAAAAAAAACGTTTTTTTTTCAAAAAGTTGTATTTTTGCGACTTGAAAAATTATTTACACGATACAAAAAACGGTTGTAAACGGACTCTTTGCGCCTTGCGTCGGAGAGTGTCGCTCGCCATTGATGTGGTCGTGGTGTTTTTGTAATTAGTTGATAATCAGAAATTTATTCACAAGTATGAAACGCAGAATTCTTTTCGCAATGGCTGTCTTGCTGATGGCGACATCGGTTTGGGCCGACAACACTTGGTTCGAAGAGGCGCGCAACTTTAGTTCCTATTCGCTCGGTTCGGGCAAGGTGCATGTGAAGGTGCTTGTCTTTGCCAGCGGCACTTTTCAGAACCACTGGGCTATCAGTCCGTCGAAGGTAGTGGCCGTGATTGATGGCGAGAGCGCAGAACGCACCGTTTTGGAGTTTCAGGGCGACAACGACCGCAACACCGACAACGACTACAAAGGTTGGGCAAAAGTAAAGGTGTGCGAGGGCAAGGTGATAATTACCAACCCCAGCGACCAAGCGCGCAAAGACACGCTCACGGTCGAGAATCCGAATTGGGACAACTATCTGTCGCGTACGGGTCAGTCCGACCGCCCTGCTTATCTCGAATTCGACTGGTATCCGTCGGCGGATTTCGATGGCAAAAACTACGAAGTGAAAGCCCATGTGCGCGACACGCGTAAGACGGGTGCCTATTGGGACCGTACATGGAGTTTGGGCAAATACTCGAGCAGTTCGTTGCAATCGCCGTTGCTGTACGATGCCGTGTTCTACAGCGTGAGCGGCAGTGGCGAACGCGCTTTCGGCAATGTATTGGTGCCGTATGTGGTCTATCAGACGACCGACAAATACCGCATTGCGATTGACGGCGCGGCGGTAGGCAGTTGGGTGTCGTCGAACAGCCGTTCGGGCAGTATGCTGGTGGGCACCACAGACACGATACAACACTCGCTCGTCGCTACGTTCAATGTGCAACGTGAATCTGGCGACTATGTCGAAATCAAATCGAATTCCATCTATATTCCAGCGTTTCACAGAATATACGATTTCGGCGTATCGGATTATGTGGGCAGCGACGGCAAGACCGACGCGCGCTACACAAAACTGAAATGGACTATCAAAAAGCCGTGGGCTGAAGATATTCTGTCGACCGACATGTTCCAGATTCAGCGTTCCTACAACAGCTCTTTCTCCGATGTCGAAACGCTCACCATGATAGCACTCACGCGTGGTCAGGGGCTGTACGAATATGTCGATTCGACCAAGGCGGCATTTGTCAACCAAGAGGATGCGCAGCGGCCAATCTACTACCGTGTGTTGCGTGCCAGCACCGCCAATTGGGGCTATTCGGGGCACGATTGGGTGGCCGTAGATAGCATTCGGAAGACCGCCAAACTGATAGCGATAGACGAATCTGGCTGTTCGTACGAAAAAGCCGACGACTTTGCCAGCACGCACAACGTGAACATCATCATTCGCACGCAGAAAACGACCGAATACGAGTTTTGGGACGAAGCCGCCCAATTCGAACTGAAGCGCATGGTTACCACCAACGGCCGCACCGACACCATCATGCGGATAGTGCCAGCATCGGAGTTCAAACGGCAAGCCGACGGCAGTTATCTGGCCAATTACGTCGTGAAAGCCGAGGTGGCGTGTGCCGAATACAAATACACCATTCGCATAAACGACAGCAGTTGCTCGCTGAAGACGACCGACACCTCGGAGCACGCCATCAGCGGACCGAGCCTCTATTTCACCGAAGCGGCAAGCATCTCGTCGTTTCAAGCATCGAAAGGCTACTATCCCGATTACGTATTTTTGAGATGGGGACAAGATAGCGGCGTGAGCGACATGTTCAAGATTTTGCGTCGCGACCTTGCCAACGAACAAGCCGATTGGAGCGAATTGGCAACCTTAACGAGCGAAAACTATTACCAAGACAAAACGGCGGCGGCCGGACATTACTACGCCTATCGCCTTATTTGCCTCTACACCTGCAACAACACCACATACCGCGATTCGACCGAAACATACGGTTGGCTATCGAATGTGGGCAGCGTTGCTGGGCGCATCACCTATCCCAATGGCACGGGCAATGCCAATGTTGTGGTGGAGGCCGTTGGCAAAGGCGGCACCATTCAGCGCGGTTACCTCTACCGTCAGGCCGTGTCGAGCGACGACTACGCCACCGACACACAAGTGCAATGGAGCGGTTCGCGCACCTATCAAGCATTGGTGAAGGCACCAGATCCGAAGGGAAATTATCTGAATAGCCCGTTGTTCTCGTCGTATCGGCACAACGATGCCAGCACCGACGATGGCGTGGCGTTGATGATAAACGACAGCCGTTTGGTATTCAAATATGGCACCGTAACGCTCAAAGATACGGAAGATTTTCCTGATAATCAATGGGTTTCGGCGGCCGTAGTGTGCGATGCGACGAAAGATTCCATCGTGCTCTATCGTAACGGTCGCCGTGTGGCAGCCGAAAAGATGGGCGGCGTTCAAGTCGTTTCGAGCGCAAACATTCACTTCCTGTCGGGCACCATATTGGCTGGCCTCGACGAGTTCCGCATGTGGAACCGCGCCCTCACCGATAAAGAGATTGAAAACACGGCGCACACCTACCTTTCGGGCAAAGAGAGCGGCTTGCAAGTTTACTATTCGTTCGACAATGTAGCGAAATTGCCGAAAGAGCAAGCGACCGATTCGATCTATTACGTGTCGAACCAAGCGCAATTGACCAAAAACGACATTCAACGCAACGATTTGAAAGTCGGAGAAATACTCACCGCTGGTGCGCCAGACGCCACCATGCTGAACTACAAGAGCATTACCGACGAATCGGGCAACTACATCATCGGCGGCATACCGTTTGCTGGCGGAGCCACCTACGACATAACGCCGACCTCCGAACACGGCATCTTCACCTACAACGGTACATCGGCTTCGTCGGCGGCCATCTCCATCGACGAGCGTCGCCCCGAAGCCACGGGCATCGATTTTGTCAATACGGCGGCGGTGCGTTTTACGGGACGTGTGCTCTACGAACTTTCGACCATTCCCGTGAAAGGGGCGCATTTCAAAGTGAGCGGCGTGCTTGCCACCGATGCGTCTGGTGCGCTGGTCGAAACCGACGCTTCGGGTAACTTCGATTTCGAAGTGCCGAAAGCCCCCATCAGCGTGCAAGTGGTGCTCGACGGACACACATTCCTCAACGACGGATTCTTTGTCATCGGCGATAGCACCATATTTACCCTCACCTCCAATACCGACGGTCTGCGCATGTGGGACACTACCAAAGCGCGTCTTGTAGGCCGTGTGGCGGGCGGCAATGTGCAGGGGTTGAAGCCGCTTGGCGCATCGCTCAGTAAGAATAACCTCGGCGACAGCATTCTCATCGTACTCGAACTCGAAGGCGACAATGTGGCGCAAATCGTGTACGACAGCCAAGACAAGGCGCGCGAGCAGATCGACACCATCGTGCCGCACGCCGTGAAAGGCAACAGCACCGCCGTGTCGTATCAGCGCAAACGCATACTGATACACCCCGACAACAAAACGGGCGAATTTTTCGTCGATCTGTTCCCCGTGAAATACAAACTCACGCAACTGACGGCGCAAGGCTACAGCACACTCACCAACGGCAGTTCGGGAATGCCCGTCATCGATCTGACGAAAAAACTCGAACGTAAAACACTCTATGTCGATTCCATTCCTGTGGCCTACAACGACACCTTCCGCTACATCTACCATAGCCCCGTTACCGTCAGTCTGCAACAGGAACAATACGGCATGACACTAGGTTATCTGGGCGTGGAGAAGGTGCAGTTGACCGATTTCGGCTCGGAGGCGCACACCATCACCGTGGCCACACTCAACGACAATGGCGAGTACGACTATCTGTTTGGCAAACCGATATTCACCGAAGGCGACTATATGATGCGTGTTTCGGCGCACGAAGACTACTACTACAACGCCAACCGTTCGCTTGGTTCGCATGAGCAGGTGATGCTGCATGGCGGCGGCGTGCGCATTTACAACGGCATGCACTCCGAATCGGAAGTCATCACAGGCACGCTCGACCAGAACGGCGAAATGCAGACCATATTGCGCGCCGACTACCCAACCCACACCCGTTTGGGCGACGATGCAACACGCTCCATACAAGTATCGGTCGAATATCAGGGCGAATACATACAATCCGACCCGATAAACGTGTTTGTCTTTGCCGACCGCACCGATGGTGTCAATTCGGTGGGCGTTACGCCGCTGGGCATCAAACTCTACGACATCTTGCGCGACCCACCAGGATCGGGCAGTTACTCGTCGCTCTCGTCGGGTGCCACCTACAGCAAATCCGACAATTGGGTATTCTCCGTCGAAGCAGGCCTCAAACTGAATTTCTCGTACGGTTCTAGTTATTCGGGAATTGTAGGCGTTGTCGCCGGCGATGTACTGACGGGTCAAATTTTCGAAACGAGTTCGGTATATCCGTTTAGCATTCCCATAACGTTCAACGGCGAATTTACATGGTCGTACGACTACTCGTACACCACCACCGACCAGATAACTACGGGCAGCGACGTTTACCATGTAGGCACCAATGCCGACGTATATATTGGTAGCGCCACCAATCTGTACCATACCATCGGACACGGTATGGCGGTCATCGATTCGGCCTACTACGCCGCCATGGAGCCGCAACTCGACAAAGGCACGATGAAACTTGTGGCTTCGTCGCGCGATGCCAACGGAAAACTCTATTACCTCGTCGTGGCGCAAAAAATGTTCTTCTCGTTCGCCAAAGGCATGGATTTTGCCTACACGCAGGAGCATATTCTCACATCGATAGTGCCGACACTCTTGACCGAGCGCAACAGCCAGATTCTGATGGTCGATTCGCTCACGGCGCAACAGCAAGCCAACACGCTCAAAAAACGTGTCTACTATTCGAAAGTGCCTGCCGACGATGCCAATTTCGGTGTCAGTCGCGCCTACTACGGCTATGCCGACCCAGAGAACAGCGCCACGGTCATTCGTACCGATACCATTCAGGTTTACAACAACTCCATCACGCAGTGGTGCAACCTTATCGGTGTGAACGAACGCGAGAAAGTGCTGGCAACCAACCTCTCGTCGAATTTGTACAAGAGCCACTCGGTGTCGGGCGGAAATCCTGTAACGCACAGCGAAACTGTGTCGTACAGCCGTGCCACCACCGATCGTTTTGCGCCTCCGGGAGGCATCACCTCGTCGATTACATCGCAACTTGTGAAGACACTGACCTCGACGGCGGCTAGGCAAGTAGTTCAATTGATGACGACCCACGACAGTCGTGGCGACGAAGGCGCACTCGAAGTAGATGCGCAAGGCGCGGGCGCCAAATGGACGGTTGGCATTTCGCCTGTTGCCGATTTCGACTTCAAAAACACGCAAGGCAGCAGCGAATCGCACACACGCACCTACTCGTACACGCTCTCACCCGATGCGTTCGGCTATATGGATGTCGGGGTTTATCGTTTGACGGACACCATCAGTTCGTTCAATGCCGATGCGTCGGACAACAGAGCCTACGACGAGACGCACACCTGCAGTTCGTTTGTGTTCAAAACCATTTCGGGTGCCAGCCGCTGCCCGTACGAAGAGGCCGACAGCACCATATTCTACGCTCCTGGCACTCCGCTGAACAATGCCACGCTGGCCATCGAAAAACCGCGCATCACAGCCAGCCGCCGCGAAATGAGCGACGTCCCGGCTGACCAAACGGCCATATTCAACCTCAAACTCAGCAACGACCAAGCCTCCGACATCGGTTTGGCGGCGGCTTCGTCGTTGCCGTTCGACATCTCCGTGCCGCCCGAAAGCAACCCGAACGGACTGAAACTCTATATCGACGGTATGCCGATTACGGCCGAAGGACGAACGATAAAATTGCCGCACGGAACGACAGTGAACAAAATTCTCGAAGTAAGCCGCGGACAAGGCTACGATTTCGAAGATGTGAAAATTCGCTTGACCTCGCAGTGCAATATACTCGAGTACGACGAAGTGTCCATCTCCGTACACTTTGTGCCGGCCGCCACACCGCTCAACCTCACCGTGCCGCACGACAAATGGGTGCTCAACACACAGTCGCTGAGCGACAGCACTGGCTACTATCTGCCCGTCGAAATCAGCGGATTCGATATTCATTCCGACGGATTCGACCACATCGAACTGCAATACAAGCAACTCAACCAGTCCGATGTCGATTGGGTGAACCTCTGCTCGTTCTATGCCAGCGATAGCCTGTACCAATTGGCATCGGGCACCAAAGCCATGATCAACTACGGCAAAATAGACAACGTGCGTTTCTATGGCGAGCGCGACCCAATGGAGCAGGAGTACGACTTGCGCGCCGTAAGTTTTGCTCGCTACGGCAACGGATTTGTAACCAAATCGTCGGAAGTGATGCACGGCACCAAGGACACGCGCTGTCCCGAAGTGTTTGGGCTGCCCACGCCAGCCGATGGCGTGCTTGGCGTAACCGATGTGCTGTCGCTCCGATTCAGCGAGCCCATCGCGGGCAACTATCTCGACCAAGATGTCAATTTCGAAGTGGTTGGCGGCACCAACAATCTCGACATCACGCACTCCACATCGCTCTATTTCACTGGCGATTCGGCTTGTGTGGCCGAGAGTCAAGTTACGCGCAACATGAGCAACCGCCCGATAACCATCGATGTGCTGCTCAAGCCGAGCGAAGCCGCTGGGCGCACCAACGATATGGCCATTTTTGCCATCAACAACGCCAAAAAACCGCTCGTGCTGTCGCTCACAAAAGACAACGAATTGCGCTTGCAAGTCGATACGCTAGTGGCCACATCGAAACCTGCCGAACTGATGCAGGAGTTCACGCGTTGCGCCGTAACACTCGATACCACGGGCGCGGTGCGCTTCTATGTTGGCACAGCCGACCTGACGCAGGAGAACCAGCCTCTGCTGAAATCCTACACGGGCAAAGGCACGATACTCGTTGGTAACAATCACGATCGTACGATGCCATTCAAAGGCAATATGCTCGAAATGCGCCTGTGGACTTGCGTTCAGAAACAAGACGAATTGGCTCTGACACTCAACAAACGCCTGACGGGCTACGAACGCGAGTTGGTGGATTACTATCCGATGAACGAAGCCAAAGGCTCTACCTGCCAAGACCTCTCGAACGGTGCCACGCTGAAACTCAACGGCACCTCGTGGACGCGCCCCGACGGTCTGTCGTTCAAATTCGACGGCACGCGCGGCATTCGCCTCAGTCACGATGTGCTTTCGCGCTCGTCGATTCAAGACCTCACGCTCATGTTCTGGTTCAAAACCGACGACCAAACGCCCGACACGGCGGCACTGTTCACCACGGGCGGCGGCTATCGCTCCGAACCCGATGCCGACAATAAGTTGTTTATCGGCCTTGAGCAGGGCAACGTCGTTTTGCGCCACCGTGGGCACGCCTACGCGGCAGTTGGAGCGTACGACGACAAGACATGGCACCATTTCGCCTTTGCTGTCAATCGCGTGAGCAACGTAGCCTCGATTTATATCGATGGCAATCTGGCATCGAGCGTCTCGGCCGATTCCATCTTGGGCATGGCCAGCACCGAAATGTGGTTGGGCGAATGCCATTGGCGCATGCCGAACGCACAGGGCGGCTACAGCGACCAACCGCTCTACACCTTCAGCGGCCACATCGACCACTTGATGCTATACGAACAGGCGTTGCCTTACAGCAGCATCAAAAACTACAACAACGTGGCGCCATCGGGCAAAGAGATGGGCTTGATAGCCTATCTGCCAATCGGCGTGCGCGAAGAGAGCACGTTTGGCGTGTGGGAAGTGCGTTATTCGCCCTACAATGCACGCGTATTCCGCGACAACGACGGCAATGTCCTCAACAAGAAACAGTTGCTCGTGCTTACTCCCGACTCGGTGGCGACAACCATGACCGACAAGTCGGAAACGGCACCAATGCGCGAAGCACTGTCGTGCACCAACTTCAACTTCTCGTGGGCTAACAACAACGACGAACTGCTCATCAATCTGAAAATGCTCGACAAGGAGATTAACAAGCAGAACGTGTTTATCACCGTGCGCAATGTCGAAGATTTGCACGGCAACAAGATGCTCAACCCCGTAAGTTGGACGGTGTATGTCGACCGCAATCAACTGCGTTGGGGCGATAAATCTGTGAATATAGCCGTAGAAAAAGACGAATCGGATAGCTTCGAAGTGAGAATTGTCAATACGGGCGGCGCAACACGCCAATACAAAATCACTTCGCTGCCAAGTTGGCTCACCGCCACGCCATCGTCGGGAACGCTCGAAGCGCAAGAGTCGCAGAACATCACCTTCACCATTGCCGAAGGGCTGAACGTGGGCGAATACACCGAATATGTCTATCTGCAGGACGACCAAGACCTCTACGAGCGGCTTATCATCAATCTCACTGTGAAAACCACCTGCCCGTGGGTCGAAAAAGTCGAAGACCTGCCGCTCTCGATGAACCTCATCGGGCAAGTGCTTATCACCGATAATGGGAAAGCCATCTACGATACCGACGAAAACGACATCGTGGCGGCCTTCATCGACAATCGCTGTGTGGGCAAGGCCAACATCACCTACGACGACCAGCAGACCATCAACCATGTGTATATGACCATTCACGGCAGCGAGAAACTGGACGAAAGCCCCGTACAAATGCGGCTCTGGCGCGCTTCTACTGGCACCATCTATATTCTCGATGCCAACATTCCGCTCATATTCGACCACACACGTTGCTACGGTTGTCTTGGCGATAGCGCGGTGATTCTCACCTCGTCCGACCGCAAAGTGCAGCAACTCACGCTCAACTCGGGTTGGAACTGGGTATCGTTCTATCTGAAACCTGCCTATGCCGACGACATCAACCACATGCTCAACATGCAGGCGATATGGACGAATGGCGACATTGTGAAAAATCCGGCCACGCGCGTCTTCAGCCAATACTGGGAAGCCGAAAACGGCAACTGCACATGGCTTGGCTCGCTCAAGACATTCGATTATCACGACATCTACATGTTCTACATCAATACCTATGTGGCGCCCGAAATCGAAGGCACATTGCTCGCTTCGAACGAAGAACGCACCGTGTCGCTCGTACACGGCTGGAACGTGCTGCCGTATCTGCAAACGACCAATCTGTCGCTCACCGATGCGCTGGCCGATTATGTCGAAAAGGCCTCGGTTGGCGATATCGTCAAGAGCAAAGACCGCTTTGCCGTCTATTCGTCGGCGCACCGCTGGGAGGGCAATCTCACCTACATGCAGCCGGGCATGGGCTATATGCTCAATCGCCGCGACACAAAGCATTGCACGCTCACCTATTTCAACTATGGCACACAGTCGGTGGCATCGGTCGAATCGCTCGCTCGTTCTGCATCGCATATCGACGAAGAACCGCTGCTCTTTGTCAATCGCGCTAGCAGCAATATGTCGGTCATCGCTGTGGTTGAGGCTCCGGCTACGTTGCAATCGTTCGACAATGTAACGCTTGCTGCTTATGTCGGCGACGAATTGGCTGGGCGTGTGGCTCCGCAAACGACCGATTCCGTGCCGCTGTTCTTCCTCACCGTTGGTGCCGAACAGAATGGTGCCGTGCGCTTTGCGCTCGAACAGAATGGCGAGACGGTGGCATACAGTGCGCCGATGTTTGCCTACACTGCCGATGGCGTGGCTGGCTCGCTCGACGCTCCGCTGGTCATCTCGTTTGCGCGCGTGGCTGTCGAAGCCTATCCGTTGCCATTCGTCGACCATGTGTCGATTTCGCTCACCACGCCCGAAGCCGAAGGAACGGCCGACATTCGCATCTACGATGCGACGGGTCGCCTGCTCACACACGCCTCCGAATCGGTCGACGGACACCTCCTGCTCTATCGCTGGGACGAGGCCGCCACTGTGCCGGCGGGCGTTTATACGGCATCGGTGCGCTACCGCAACGAAATTTACAATGTCAAACTGATTAAACAATAAAACTATGAGACAATCTCTTTTTGGTCGGCAATTGCTGTTCGTTTCGCTCGTAATGCTGCTGCTCGTAACCTGTTTTTCGTGCAAAAAAGACAAGAACGAAGTCGATCGGCAGTACGATAGGCCTACATGGGCTATTGCCGATACAACCAATCTCGAATACTCGATGACGGTTACTGGCTCGCTGCCCGAATCGTTTTACGCTACGGCCGACACCCTCGACCTTGTGGCGGCCTTTTGCAACGACCAGTGCTGCGGCGTTACATCGGTGCAGTGGGTCGACGAGGAACGGCCGATGTATTTTCTCTACATAGTCAAACCGTCGCAAAGTCAACTGCAATTTGAGGTTACGCTGCGCTATTATTCGGCGGTTACACGCCACATCTTCGTCGAGAAAAAGGCGTTCTCGTATACGCCCGACACGACTATGGGCACAATCGATGCTCCGTATGTCCCTGCATTTTCCGAGCAAGAGTAGCGCACGCTGTCCCTCGATGGGCGCAATAAGCAGAGCGGCTTCCGATTTTTTCGGAAGCCGCTTCGCTTTGGGTTGTGGCGTGCCATCAACTGCGGTAAACCTGTTTCACACCTTTTATCGTGCGGATTTTGCGAATGAGTTGCTCGAGTTGCCCGACCTCTTTCACCATCACGGTGATGTTGCCTTCGAAGAGCCCGTCGTGCGAATCGACCGCGATGGAGCGCATGTTCACGTTGTTTTCTTTGGTGATGACCGAGGTGATGTTGGTTACAATGCCGATGTCGTCGTGGCCGATGATGCGCAGCGTGATGGGATATTCGCCGTTGGCGTTCCGCTCGCCGCTCCAGCGCGCATTGACGATGCGGTAGCCGAATTTTTCTATCATTTGCGGCGCATTGGGGCAGTTTTTGCGGTGTATCTTGATGCCGTTGCTGATGGTAACGAATCCGAAAATGTCGTCGCCATAGATGGGGTTGCAGCATTTGGCCAGCGTGTAATCGACGTTTTTCAGGTTGCGGTCGATGATGAGCGCGTCGCCTTGCGACGAGATGCGTTGCAGTTCGGTTTCGGCCACAAAGCCTTCGGCCGAGTGTTGCGCCGTTTCGGCGTTTTCGTCGGGTTCGGTCAGCCGGTCGCGCAGGGTTAGCACGTTCACTTTGCCATTGTGTATGGCCACATAGAAATCGGTGAGCGTTTTGTAGCCCATCTTTTTCGATAGGCGTGTGATGTCGCCGTCGTGTGCCTCGATTTTCCAGTTTTTGAGCCGGCGTTGCAGTATTTCGCGCCCGTCGTCGGCCTCTTTATGCTCGATTTCTTTGACGCACTGCTTGATTTTTGCGCGCGCTTTCGACGTTACCACATGGTTGAGCCACTCCAATTTGGGCGTTTGGTTGGGCGATGTCAGCACCGAAATCTGGTCGCCGTTTTGCAGCACATATTTGAACGAAACGTGCTTGTCGTTCACCACTGCGCCCATGCAGTGCGCCCCGATGCTGGTGTGAATCGAGAAGGCAAAATCGAGTACGGTGGCACCTTTGGGCAGGTTGTGCAGGTCGCCTTTGGGGGTGAAAACGAACACGTCGTCGTCGTAGAGTTGCATCTTGAACTCGCTGATGACTTCGCTGTCGGTGGCATCGGGCGAACTTTCGAGCACTTCGCGCAGGTTTTTGAGCCATTCGTCCATCTTGCTCGAATCGCTTTTGATGCCTTTGTATTTCCAATGCGCCGCCACGCCCTTTTCGGCCACTTCGTCCATGCGTTTGGTGCGTATCTGCACTTCCACCCATTTGCCTTCGGGCCCCATCACCGTAACGTGCAGACTTTCGTAGCCGTTGGGTTTCGGTGCCGAAATCCAGTCGCGCAGACGGTTGGTGTTGTACGAGTACATGTTTGTAACCACCGAAAAGGCTTGCCAGCAGGCGGCTTTTTCGCGCTCTTCGGGGCAATCGATGATTATGCGAATGGCAAACAGGTCGTACACCTTTTCGAACGGCACCTGCTGCTTGCGCATCTTGTTCCAAATGCTGTGAATCGATTTGGTGCGCCCTTTGATGCTGAATGTCAGGCCTTGCGCTTCGAGCTCGCGGCGCACTGGCTCGATGAAACGTGCAATGTAGGCGTCGCGCGAGCGTTTGGTCTCGTTCAGTTTGTGGGCGATGTCCTTGTAGATGTCGTACGATGTGTATTTGAGCGACAGGTCTTCGAGTTCTGTCTTGATGGCATACAAGCCCATGCGGTGCGCCAACGGCGCGTAGAGGTACGACACTTCGCGGGCAATCTTCTGCTGCTCGTCGGGCGCATAACGGTCGAGGTGGCGCATGGTGGCGAGCCGCTCCACAATCATTATCATGATGACGCGCACATCTTCGGCAAACGAGATGAGCAGTTTGCGGAAATTCTCGGTTTCGATGGCTACATTGCGCTCGTACAGGCTGTAGGCTTTTTGCAGCCCGCGCACGATGGTGGCCACCGATTTGCCCTGTTTCTGCTCTATCTGGTCGATGGTGGTAGCCCCACACTGCACCAGCGCATAGAGTATTACTGCGCTGATGCCGTGGTGACCGAGTGATATTTCGCTGTGTGCCAAAAGTGCCGTTTGCAGGCTACGTTCGAGCCGTTCGGGAGCGAGTCGCCCGCTCCGCAAGGCCGCTACTACATCGTTGCGCAACGCGCGCCAATCGGCTGGCGTGTAAGCCTCGCGCAATTGGGCGACGGCCTGCGCATAGCACTCTTTCAACAGCGTATCCATAGGTGTTTTATCTTATTGCTTTCAGAATGGTTGTCTGCCCATGCACCGTTACCCGAATCAGATAAAGACCCGAACGCAAGGCGTAGGTCTGCTCGCTTGCCAATGCCTTTTGGTCGATGAGCAAACGCCCTGTTGCATCGAAAATGCGCACGTGCGCTCCGTCGGGCAGGCAGAGCAACTGCAAGCCGTCCGTTGCCGAAAGGGCACGCACTTGTAAGCCTTGTTGCGCCTCGGTAATGCCAGTGGGCGACTGCACATATTTCTTGTGGCTCACATAAACCGCATTGATAATTTCATCTTTATTGTTGTACAACTTGTACGTTTCGGCAAGCACGGTCAGCGTGTCTTTCTCCTCCACATTCAGCGATGCGAACTGCCGTTCTTTCAAATCGGCGGTGAGCAGGCCGTACACATATATCTTGCCCGAAGCGTCGGTTAGGTAGAAGTTGCCGTAGGTGGCTTCGTTGATGTCCGAAACCACGCCCGTCAGGTAGCATTCGCCGCCTTTGTTTTTGATAAATTCGGCGATAGTCCATGTCGGAATGATTTTGGTGGCCACTACTACTATGTACAGGGCTTCCGTTACATTTTCCACGGTCAGCACATTGTTTTCGAAGGTGAAATCTTCGACGAAGTCAGAGCCCATTGTGATCAGAATGTCGTCGGCGGTTACGGTATAGCCAGCGGCTGGCGTGATGGTCGTAACAAACGCGGTGCCGCTATCGACACAAGTTGCCGTGTTCGACGAGGTGCAGTTCTCGCCATCGAACGTAACGGCCGGTTTGTCTTCGGTATAGACGACTATCGACACGTCGTCGGTCAGTTGCGCCGGCTCAATGGTGATGGTCAGCACGCCGTCTTCGATGGTGTACACGTTCTTCAGTTCTTTGTCGCCCACTTTGATTTCGATAGCCGTCTCTTCCGAGAGCGTTTCGTAGCATTCGGCAGCCGCGAGTGTTATGGTGAGCGTTTGCGTAGCGTCGATGTATTGACTTGTGCTAACGCCACTCGTGATGACCACGCCTTCGAGGTCGTCGTAGCGCAAAACAACTTGCCCCTCAACGACTTTCTTGGTCGCAGTGGCGTATATTTGCAAATCGGCCGTAACGTTCGGAATGGTCAGCACGCCATCGGCAAACGTGTAGCCCGTGCCAGCGTCCAGATCATTTTCGCCCATCATTATCATGAAATGGTCTTCGTCGGCCGCGAGTTCGTAGCCCAATTCGGCCTCCAATGTGGCGGTGTAGGTTTCGCCGCTCAAGACACATTCGGTGGAATCGATCAATGTGCAGTGCTCGCGTATAAATTCGGTGCAGCGGTAGTCGCACGTCGGGCCGCCCATGAATTTGAACGTGATCACTCCGTCGTCGCTTTCGGCAATGTCGGTCAGGTCGTAATTGCCCACCGGCGTGTAGGAGGTAACTTTCTTCGAGCCAGGGAAGGTGTCGTCCTCGTCGCCGCACTTCTTGCCGCTATAGGCTTCCTGAATGTCGTATAGCATTGGCGTGCCGTTGTTGGGTTCGTTGTAGTCCCAAGCGTCTTGGTCGTAGGTAACTTTTGTTACCAACATGCCGTGCCCGGGCAGGTATTTGTCCCAGCCTGTCTGCTGGCGGTTTTCGAAGTAAAAGACCTCGTCCGACGATGTAGCCGACAGGGTGCCTGTGGTTACAGCGCGGTAGGTGGCTCCGTCGGCGGGCAGCGTAACGGCACTTGGCGTATTCATGATGGTTGGCGTTGCCCAGCCGAAGTAGAATTTGTCGTGCGCCGAATAGTTGGGCGGCGTTTTGCTGTCGTTGTTGTACGAGCCTTGGTCCATCAGCGACCATTCGCCTGGCGTGGCGTAATTGTCGTAATTGGTGCCATAGTCGGTGTCGTAGTAGTCGGGCAGGCCAAGCACATGGCTGAACTCGTGGCAAAAAGCGCCGATGCCGCAGCGTTTGAGCGATTGTCCGTCCAATTCGCCACTGCAAGCGTAGTTGTTTATTTTTTTGCCGTTGTATGTTGGCAAAGTCTTAATGCCTGCATCGCTCAACGACCAACTGTGCGGCCACACGGCTTCATCTACGTCGCTGTCGGCTTCGCCCACGCCTGCATACAGAATGTAGACGAAATCCACATAGCCGTCGTTGTCGTTATCGTATTTCGAAAAATCGATGTTATTTTGTTCGGCGGCTATCGAGCAGGCATGTACCACCATGTATTCTGCGCGCACGTCGTTCTCTTTGCCGCTCTTGGCTCCGTAGTAAGCCCTTGTGTTTGGCAGGGTGATAGGCCCAACCACATCGAACTGTGGCTGGTATTTCCCGCTCGATTGGTCGATGAAATACTTGCGCGCCGAGCCTGTCGCTCCATCATAGTTGTAGTTGTCGCCATTGAGCATTTCGTTCATGGCCTCTTGCGTGTTGTCGCTCTGAAATTCGACGTCGGTGTAATTGACCAGAATCAGCAAACCTTTTGTCGCCAAATTTATCCTTCCGACCTTGGCTGGCTGCTGCGAGCGTGCAGCGCGCGCCATGCTGCGCATAGTTTTCTGCATCTCTGCCTGAATGGGCGCATTCGACAGCCGTGCCAAAAGTTTTTGGTCGGCACTGCTGCGTTGGCTGGCGGGTTTCGCCGCAACGCCAAGACTGCGTATGTTTTGGCCGTCGAATTCGGCGTATTCGTACACGCCATCGATGTTTTTTGTCAGCAGATAGCCGTCGTCGGTGGTGGTGTAGTGAAAGCGTTCGTCGCCGTGCTTGCTGATGTTCAGCGTTGTGCCGTCGGGCTGCTTCACGGTCATGATGCCGCGTTTGGCGGGCACAGCCAATAGTGCCGATGCCATAAGCAGTGCGCCACTGAGGAAAATAATTTTTTTCATGGTGTGTTTGGTTATAGATTTTTTTGGTGTTTTATGCCGTGTTTTTTCAGATAGCGTTCGTCGCATTTTGTGCGGTTTTCGGGGTTGCGGGCTACGCGGCGGCCGACCGTCTGCACGCCACGCTTTTCTATCGTGTAGCAGTAGTAGCCAGCATCGTTTTTGGCTATTGCATAGCCATCGACGGTTGTTGCCCAGTGTTTCCACTCGTCGCCTCTAAGCCGAATGGTGAGCGTGTCGCCATCGGGTTGCACCACATCGATGGGGTAGGGGGCGGCTGGCACGCGCGCTGGTGCTTTTTGCGCATACGCCAGCGGTGCCAATGCGCACACACATAAGATTATCCACACAAAACGTTTCATAGTCATTCGTCTTTTATCAATTCCGAGGGCAACGTTTTGCTCGCCTTGGCACCGAGTTCTTTGATGCGCGTGGCGGTTGTGAGCATGTTGCCTTTGCCGTCGCTCAACTTGCCGAAAGCGTCGGCATACGCCTTGTCGGCAGCATCGAGGGCGCGTTTTATTTTCTGAAAATCGTCGATAAAGCCGACCAGTTTGTCGTACAAGGCACCGCTCAATCGCGCTATCTCCAACGAATTTTTCGTCTGGTTGTCCTGCTGCCAAATGCTGGCGATGGTGCGCAGCGTGGCGAGCAACGTCGTCGGGCTGACGATGACGATTTTGCGCTCCCACGCATAGGCAAACAGGCTTTGGTCGGCCTCGACGGCCACCGAAAACATCGCCTCTATCGGCACAAACATCAGCACAAAGTCGGGCGCGTTGATGCCGAGCAGGTTGGGATAGTTTTTGTCGGCCAACTCCTGCACATGCTTTTTTATCGATGCCAGATGTTCGCGCACGGCGCTGGCGTAGGCCTCTTTGTCGGTGGCGGCGGCCAAGCGGTCGTAGGCCACGAGCGACACTTTCGAGTCGATGATGACGTGCTTGTTGTCGGGCAGATGCACCACCACGTCGGGGCGACTGTTGGCTCCTTCGGCGTTTTTGCTCACCTCTTCGCGTTCGTATTCGCGCCCGCGGTGCAGCCCCGACATCTCGAGCACACGCTCCAAAATCACTTCGCCCCAATTGCCCTGCTTTTTCACGTCGCCTTTCAAGGCTTTGGTCAGGTTGTTGGCCTCGTCGCTGATGGCGCGCGTCTGTTCCGAAAGGTTTTTTATCTGCTCGCGCAGGATCGCTTTTTCGCGCGTCTCGATGCTATACGCCTCTTTCACCTGATTTTTGAACTCGTTTATTTTCTCGCCGAGCGGATTCAGCAGCGCGCCGAGGTCCTTTTTGCTCGATTCCGAAAATTCGGCGGCGCGCTCTTTCAGTATGCGGTTGGCGATGTTTTCAAATTCGGCGGTGAGCGTCTTCTGCAACTCCAGCGTTTCCGCCTTTTGCGCGTCGAGTGCAGCGTGTGCGTTTTCGAGGTTGGCTTGCGTTTTGGCCAACTCTTCCGATTTCTCCGACAACGCTTGGCGTACTGCGACCAATTCGGCAGCGAGTTTCGCGGCTTCGGCCTCTTTGGCGCGCCATTGCGCTTCGATGGCGGCCGCACGACTGCCACGCACAACGTAAGCCACCACAAATCCCACCGCACAAGCGACTACACACGCCACTATCGACCAAACTACGCTCATCTTTTTGTTGATTTTATTTTTTTTTTGCTCCGAATCCAGATATTTTTCTAAAACTTGCTACTCGATGTTCAATCGAACAGTGTCGGGCGGTCTTCGTCGAGTCGCTTCAAAACCGTGCGCACAACGGCTTCGCGCATAAATTTCGACACGTTCGACACACCATATTTCTCCACGTAATGGTCGATGACGCGCTTCTCCTCGTCGTTCAACAAAAAGGAGACACGGTGCGTGCGTGGCAGCAAGGTCTTGCGCTTCGATGGCGGCAAACTTTTTTTCTTCATCGAAGAAAACTATTCAATCTACAAAGGTACGATATTTTTGTGAAAAAATCGGCATTCTGCGAGAAAAAGTTGGAACGATGTTGCCCCCTGATTACAACAAACGCCCCCGACGGTGTCGGAGGCGTTGCGCATTTCTGTGGCGTTTTTCTGTCGAATTTCGCGTGGTGCGGCATATAGGACTCGAACCTACACGACTTGCGTCACCAGATCCTAAGTCTGGCGCGGCTACCAATTACGCCAATGCCGCAAATGCGCTGCAAAGTTAGCAACTTATTTGCAAACAAACAAAAATCGTACGCCCGTGCAACAAAAAATACTATCTTTGCGCTCGTTACCAACACAACAAAACCGAATTTTCTCATGGATAACCGACAATGGAAAGTACTCGAAAGCGAATATCTGTTTAAGCGGCCGTGGCTCACGGTGCGCCGCGATAAGGTGCTTCTGCCGACAGGCGCAATAAATCCGGAGTTTTATGTGCTCGAATATCCCACGTGGGTCAATGTGATTGCCATCACTCGCGAGGGGCAGTTTGTGCTGGTGCGCCAATACCGCCACGGATTGGGTGAAACGCACTACGAACTGTGCGCCGGCGTGGTCGAGCAGGGCGAAGAACCGCTGGCAGCGGCCAAACGCGAACTGTTCGAGGAGACCGGCTTCGGCGGCGGCCAATGGCGCTTGCTGATGACCATTTCGCCCAATGCCAGCACGGCGAACAATCTGACCTACTGCTTCGTAGCAACCGACGTGGAACGCCTTTCGACCGAGCAACATCTCGATGCTACCGAAGACCTCACCGTGCATCTGTTCGACGAGGCCGACGTGCGCCAAATGCTCGCCAACGACGAAATACGCCAAGCATTGATGGCCGCGCCGCTCTGGCGTTATTTCTGCGAAAAGAATGCGGACAAAACCGCTCCCGCAAAGTAATTTTTGTTGCAAAAAGAATTAAAACTTTCAAACTCACTCACTATGGTTCCCGGACTTACACACAGCAGCGCGCTTGTGGTGGCGCACGAACATTTGGCCTCTACGCTCGGCAGCGGCGACCTCGATGTCTTGGCTACGCCAGCATTGGTCGCTTTGGCCGAAAACGCCGCCATGCTTGCCGTGAAAAATTCACTGCCCGCAGGCGCAACCACAGTCGGCGGCCGCATCGAACTGACACACGCCAAACCCAGCGCACTCGGCACAACGGTAGTCGCCACGGCTATACTCACCGAAATCGACGGGCGCAAACTCACGTTTTCCATCGAAGCAACCGACGGTGCCGACATCGTGGGCAGTGGCACGCACGTGCGCTTCGTGGTCGACAGCGAACGGTTTATGGCAAAATTGAAATAGAAACGGTCAACGCTTTTTCTCCTTTTTCGGAAACCACCCCTTGGCCACACGTTTGCGCTGCGCAAAAAGTTCGCCGATGCCCCAAAAACACGAGAACGCAAACACACCGAAAATAGTCGATGCTACACTCGATGCGCAGAGCAGCGAGGCCGCCACGCCGCCCAAACCGGCCACGAGAAACAGCGGCCAACAACGCACGCCCCAATGATACTCGGCTTTGATGACGATGGGGTGAAACAGCCCGATAATCAGAAATGTGGCAATGCCGACCAAAAGGCCGTCGAATTGGAGGCTCATACAAAAAAGCGTTTTTTGTCGGCGCAAAGGTACAACAATAAATCCAAACATCGGGCAACGCACCGCATTTTACCGCCCGACTGCCAAAATGTCAGCAAGGACGTTTTGGCATTTTCTTTGATTCTATCCATAGCGAAACGCAAATTGATAAATAGTAGCAAGACACAAGTAGCAAGTAGCAAGAAAGGTTAGAGTTGAGAGGTTATAGGTGAGAGAACAAAGAACAAAGAGCAAAGAGCAAAGAGCAAAGAGCAAAGAGCAAAGAGCAAAGAGCAAAGACAATTTTTAGTAGCAAGACGAATTTTAGTGTGAAAGTTTATAAAGTCTATAAAGTGGAAAGTTTATAAAGTGTGAAAGTATAAAAGTTAGTGAGAAGTTTTTGGGCGCGTTCTCTCCCCTCTGTTGCGCAGCAGATAGGGGGAGTACCCACGCAGTGGGGGTAGGGGTTGAAACCTAATTAAGAATGAACGAAAAAACGGGAAGCAAAAAAAATGCCACCAACGGAATCATCAAATAACCAAATAACCAAATCTGCAAATCAACAACAAAAAAATAAATTTCCAAAAATATGAAAGGTAACATTGGAGTAACGACGGACAACATCTTCCCCGTCATCAAAAAATTCTTGTACAGCGACCACGAAATCTTTCTGCGCGAAGTGGTTTCGAACGCTGTAGATGCCACGCAAAAACTGAAAACGCTCGCTTCGGTGGGCGAATACAAAGGCGAACTCGGCGACCTGAAAGTGGCCGTCAGCATCGACCAAAAAAACAAAACACTCACAGTGAGCGACCGCGGACTCGGCATGACGGCCGACGAAATCGAAAAGTACATCAACCAAATCGCCTTCTCGAGTGCCACCGAGTTTCTCGACAAGTACAAAAACGACGCAAACGCCATCATCGGACACTTCGGACTCGGCTTCTACTCGGCATTCTTGGTGTCGGAAAAGGTCGAAATCTTCACTAAATCGTACCAAGACGCTCCCGCACAACACTGGACATGCGACGGATCGCCCGAATACACGCTCGAAACCTGCGACAAAACCGAACGCGGCACCGACATCGTGCTGCACATCGACGACGACAGCAAAGAATTTCTCGACGAAGCACGCATCAACGCCCTGCTGACAAAATACTGCAAATTCCTGCCCGTGCCCATCGCCTTCGGCAAGAAAAAAGAGTGGAAAGAGGGCAAAGAGGTCGAAACGGCCGACGACAACATCATCAACGACACCGAGCCGGCTTGGACCAAGAAACCCGCCGACCTGACCGAGGAAGACTACGCCAAATTCTACCGCGAACTCTATCCCTACGCCGAGGAACCGCTCTTCCACATTCACCTCAACGTGGATTATCCGTTCAATCTCACGGGCATTCTCTACTTCCCGCGCATCAAAAACAACATCGATTTGCAGCGCAACAAGATACAACTCTACTGCAATCAGGTGTTCGTTACCGATTCGGTCGAAGGCATCGTGCCCGAATTTCTCACGCTGCTGCACGGCGTCATCGATTCGCCCGATATTCCGCTGAATGTCAGCCGTTCGTATCTGCAAAGCGACCAAAACGTGAAAAAAATTTCGGCGCACATCACCAAAAAAGTGGCCGACCGATTGCAGGAGATCTTCAAAAACGACCGCCCGCAATTCGAAGAAAAATGGGACGCTCTGCGCATATTCATCGTGTATGGCATGCTCACCGACGAAAAATTCTACGACCGCGCCAAGGATTTCGCGCTGCTCAAAAATGTCGATGGCAAACTCTTTACGTTCGACGAATACAAAACGCTCATCGCCGCCAATCAAACCGACAAGGAGGGCACGCTCATCTACCTCTACGCCAACAACGCCGACGAACAGCACACCTACATCGAGGCAGCCAAGGCCAAAGGCTACGATGTGCTGCTGATGGACGGACAACTCGATGCGCACTGGCTCAGCCAATTGGAACAGAAAAACGAAAAATCGCGCTTCGTCCGCGTCGATAGCGATGTCATCGAAAAACTGATTGTCAAAACCGATGTCGCCAACGTGCAACTGACCGACGAACAGCGTAACGCGCTCACCGCCGTGTTCCAATCGCAACTGCCAACTATCGACAAGGCCGAATTCATCGTTACGCTCGAAAACTTGGGTGCCGATGCGCAACCTATCGTCATCACGCAAAACGAATGGATGCGCCGCATGAAAGAGATGGCGGCCACAGGCGGCAACCCGATGATGGGATTCTACGGCGAAATGCCCAACAACTACAATGTGGTGCTCAACGTGGCGCACCCGCTGATTGCCGACCTGCTGAAAAATGCCGAGGCCGAATGCACCGACAAAGTGGCTCCGCTGACCAGCGAAACAGCCACGCTCGAAGCACGCAAAAACACGCTGAAAGAGGCGCACAAAGGCAAAAAAGACGACGAAATCCCGACGGCCGAAAAAGAGGAACTTGCCGCCATCGACAAGCAAACGGCCGAACTTGGCAACAAGAAAAAAGCCGTGTATGCCGATTTCGCCGCTGCGCACAACCGCGTGAAACAGCTCATCGACTTGGCGCTGCTCGCCAACAACATGCTGAAAGGCAAAGCGTTGGCCGATTTTGTCAAACGTAGCGTCGATTTGCTGAAATAGACGTTTCCGTCTGCAATTGCAAAAAAAATGCCCGTCGCTTTGCTGCGGCGGGCGTTTTTTTGTCTGTCTGGCGCCGATTTTTGGTACAAAAAAGAGGTCGAAAACGCAAAAACATTCTCAACCTCCGTTCGGTGGGCCCACTTGGACTTGAACCAAGGACCTGCGGGTTATGAGTCCGATGCTCTAACCGACTGAGCTATAGGCCCGATTTCGGGCGAGATGCTCCCGCCGCCGAAAATCGCTGCAAAGGTACACAAAGTTTCGCAAACAACAAAATAATTCGTACATTTGTCCACCGAAAAACTTTCATCACTATGATTTCGACACTCATTTTCGACTTCGGAGGCGTGCTTATCGACCTCGACCGCCAGCGTTGCATCGACGCATTTCGCCAACTCGGACTTCACGACATCGACACGATGATCGACAACTACGTGCAGTCGGGCATCTTCCGCCAACTCGAAAACGGCGACATCTCCGTGGCGCAGTTCCACGACGGCGTGCGCCGCCTGACAGGCCGACCGACTCCCGACGACGACATCGACCGCGCACTCAACGCCTTTCTCGTAGGCATTCCGCCCGAACGGCTGCAACTGCTGCGCCAACTGCGCCCGCACTACCGACTGTTGCTGCTCAGCAATACGAACGCCATACACTTCCCGCATTCGTCCGAAAGCACCATCTGCACCGACGGCAGCCGCCTCTCCGACCTGTTCGACCGCTGTTACCTTTCGTACGAAGTGCATCTGTCGAAACCCGACCCCGAATTTTTTCGCTATCTGCTCCGCAACGAACATCTCGCGCCCGAAGAGTGCCTCTTTCTCGACGATGGAGCAAAAAATGTTGCAACGGCCAAATCGCTCGGAATCAATGCAATACTCGTCCCAGAACATGCCGACCTGCACGAAATCCTGAAAAAATATCTCTAAAAATTTGCAGCATTCGTTCATTATTTGTAACTTTGCAGCGTCTAAACATTTTCAACGATTGAAAATATGCAAAAGCAGAAATACATCGATGCCGAAACATATCTGACGGCGTATGGCATTGTGCCGACGTTGCAGCGCATAGCGGTTGTCGACGACCTATATCGCCACCGCACGCACGCCACTGCCGACGAAATTTTGGGGCGTCTGTGCCAGAAATATCCGAAATTTACGCAACGCACGGTTTACAATGCGCTGAATCTGTTTGTGGAAAAAGGGCTGATTGCGGCGTTGAATGTCGATGGCGCAAGCACGCACTACGATTTCGATGCGCAGTTTCATGGCCATTTTTGCTGCACGCAATGCGGCCGCATTTTCGACTTCAAAATGCGCCAATCCAGAGCCGCTGCACGGGCGTGCGGCCGTGTCGAATCGGCACAATACTACGCCTACGGCCTGTGTAAAGCCTGCGCCGAAAAATGAGTAATTTGCAGATAATCAACCATTTATTAACTTAAAAAAACGAAAAATTATGAAAAAGTTCATTTGCCCGATTTGTGGCTACGTACACGAAGGCGACACGGCTCCCGAACGTTGCCCGCAATGCAAACAGTTGGTCGAGTGGAAAGTGCTTGACGACTCGGCTGCGCTGAATTTTGTTACCGAACACGTCATTGGCGTGGCCAAGGACACCGACGAACAGATGCGCAAGGATTTGAACGCGCACTTCCTCGGCGAAGCCACCGAAGTGGGCATGTATCTGGCTATGTCGCGCCAAGCCGACCGCGATGGCTATCCCGAAGTGGCCGAAGCGTTCAAACGTTACGCGTGGGAAGAGGCCGAACATTGCGCCAAATTTGCCGAACTGCTCGGCGAAGTGGTTTGGGACACGAAAACAAACCTCGAAAAACGTATGAATGCCGAGGCCGGCGCGTGCGAGGACAAAATGCGCATTGCCAAGCGCGCCAAAGATCTGAACCTCGATGCCATACACGACACCGTGCACGAGATGGCCAAGGACGAAGCACGCCACGGCAAAGGTTTCGAAGGGCTCTACAACCGTTACTTCAAAAAGTAATAGGTTCTCGATGAAAATTTGGCCGCATCTGAAAATGGGTGCGGCTTTTTTTCGTCTGTCGCGGCTTTTTTGTACATTTGCACAAAAATAATGTGCCGCTTTTTGCGTTATTAAAAAGTGTGAAAGTGAGAAAGTGTGAAAGTGAAAAAGTTTATAAAGTTAAAAAGTCTATAAAGTCTATAAAGTGGAAAGTGTTTGAGGATTTGAAAATCTGTAAATCCGTCAATTTGTCAATTTGTCAATGCGGCTTCGCCGCCTCATTTCTCACTGCTCACTGCTAACTACTCACTTTTAATTGTCCATTGTCAATTAAAAAAATGCGTCGTCATCTGACATATTTGTTGCTTTGCTGCCTGTTGTTGGCGGTGTTGGGCTGTTCTACCAAAAAAAATACGGCGGCCACGCGTTCGTATCACTACACCACGGCCAAGTACAACATCAATTTCAATGCGCTGCAAAACTACAACAAAGGCATCGAGCAGATGCAAAAATCGATGGTCGACGACTATTCGCGCCTTTTGCCGATGTACCCGATTTCGGTGCATGCAAACGGTCAGGCCGTGTCGGGGACGATGGACGTGGTGATAGAAAAATGCCGCAAAACCATCAAGCAGCACAGCATCACCAAAAAGCCGAAAAAGAATCCGCGCAAGGCAAAAGACCCTGATTATCAGCATTGGTACAATCAGGTCGAGTTCAATCCGCAGGTGGTGAAGGCGTGGCTTTTGCTTGGCAGAGCCGAGTTTTCGAAAGCCGATTTTATTGGTGCGGTCGGCACGTTTTCCTACATCATGCGGCATTATGCGGCGGAACCGGCCGTCGTTACCGAAGCCCGCATTCTGATGGCGCAGGCCTACGCCGAAATGCAGTGGTACTACGAGGCCGAAGAGGTGCTCGGCAAGATAAACGAGAACGATGTTCCGCGCGAATTGAACGGACTTTTTGCCGCCGTGAAAGCCGATTTGCTGCTCAAAGAACACAAAAATGCCGAAGCGGTGCCGTTTCTACAAATCGCACTCGAAAAGGAAAAGAACAAATATCAGCGGCTGCGGTTCAGTTATATTTTGGGGCAATTGGCTCTGGAACAGGGCGATTTGCACGCCGCCAATCAGTATTTCCGCACGGTAACCAAGCACGCGCCCAACTACACGATGGAGTTCAACGCGCGTATGCAGATGCTCACCTCCGAAACCGAAAATCTGCCCAAAGCCATCAAAGCACTCGAAAAGATGGCGCAAAGTCCGAACAACAAGGACTATTTAGACCAAATTTACTACGCGCTCGGGAATATCTATCTCTCTGACAATCAGAAAGATTTGGCCATCGATGCCTACCAAAAAGCCGCCGCCGAAAGCACGCGCAACGGCATCGACAAGGCGACCGTGTTGATCAAACTTGGCGACATCTACTACGCCGACCGCCAATACATTGCGGCGCACCCGTGTTTCGAGGAGGCAGCAACTATCATCAGCACCACGCACGACGATTACGACCGTGTGAGCCGTCTGTCGGAAACGCTCGGCGGATTGGCACAAAACTACAACACGGTGGTTTTGCAGGACAGCCTGCAGATGCTGTCGCGGCTTTCGCCCGAAGAGCAGCGCGCTGTGGTCGATAAGTTGATAGCGCAAGTGGTGGCCGAAGAAGAGGAGGCGCGCCAGCGTGCCGAGAACGAAGCCGCCATGGCCGCGGCCAGCAGCGACGACGAATCGTTTAGCGGCTTTGGCGCAAATATGAACAACACATCGGGCGACTGGTACTTCTACAATCCGCAGTTGATTGCAAGCGGGCGCACACAGTTCCAACGGCGTTGGGGCAACCGCAAACTGGAAGACAACTGGCGGCGGCTCAATAAATCGGCGCAATTTGCCGAAACAAGCGACGACGAACCGCTTGGCGACGACGAGAATGACCCCGACAGCGTGCGCCAAACCGTGGACGACAACAAAAATCCGGAATTTTATCTGGCGCAAATACCGAAAACGCCCGAACAGATAGCGCAATCGAATGCCGAAATAGCGGCTGCGTTGCTGGCCATGGCCGACATCTACAAAAACGGCCTGAACGACTACGAAACCGCCCTCGAAACATTGGCCGAATACGAACGCCGCTTCCCCCAAAGCGATGGCTTGCTCGATTGCTACTATGCTCAGTATCAGATTTTTGGACAGTTGCACCAAGAGCCCGAACGCGAGGCTGTGCGCCAAAAAATCGTTGCGCAGTTCCCCGATAGCAAACAGGCCATCGTGCTGTCGCAGCCCGACTATGCCGCACAAGTTGCCCACATGTACGCTATGCAGGATTCGCTCTACGCGGCGACTTACCGCTGTTATAGCCAAAACGATTTCGCCCGCGTGCTGGCCAATTACGACCACATGGCGGCAACCTATCCGCTTTCGAATTTGATGCCGAAATTTGCCTTTTTGCGCGCGCTGAGTCTTGGCAAAACGCGCCCTGCTGCCGAGATGAAAACGGCACTCGACGACCTTGTGGCGCGCTATCCGCAGAGCGATGTCGCCAGCATGGCCAAAGATATTTTGGCTCTGATGTCGCAAGGCAAAGAGGCGCAACAAGGCACCACAAGCAATTTGGCGGCGCTGCGCCAGCAGGAGTTGCAGCAGGAGGCCGACGAACTGACGATCGAAAAGGCCTACACCGCCGAACGCAAATTGCCATTTTCTATCGTGCTGCAACCCATCGACGAGCAGGCGCAAAATCGTACTCTGTTCGACTTGGCAGCCTACAACTTCTCGAAATTTCTTATCAAAGACTACGATTTAGCCTTGCGCTCGCTCGACGAACATCAGGTAATAGTGCTGTCGGGATTCGAAAACTACGATGAAACCGTTTGGTACTTGGGCTTGGCAAACAAGGACGAGGCTCTGCGCAACGTGTTGAACGGTTGCACGCTGGCACTGCCTATCGCTGATGACAATTTGGCACTCGTAAATCTGCTCGGATTCGAGGCGTACAAACAATTCTACGATGAAAAAATCCGATAAGCCGCTCTCCTACGACGAACTGCTTTTCAAAGCATCGGCCTATTGCGCCATGGCGGAACATTGCGCTGCCGACGTGCGCGAAAAACTGCGTTCGTGGGGCGCAACCGCTGCCGACACCGAGCGCATCGTCGATTATCTGTCGGACGAAAAATATCTGGACGACGTGCGTTATTGCGAGGCTTTCGTGCGCGACAAATTCCGTTTCAATCGCTGGGGACGCATCAAAATTGGTGTGATGCTGCGCGCTAAAGGTTTGCCCAGCGGTGCTATCGAACAGGCGTTGGCGCAAATCGCCGACGAGGAGTATCGGCAGACATTGTCCGACCTGCTCTGCGCCAAAGCACGCACGCTGAAAGGCGGCGATGCATACGACCGCCGTGCCAAACTCATGCGTTTTGCGCAAAGTCGCGGCTTCGAGATGGAGGCAATCGTGCAGTGCCTCGAATAGTTTACCGTACGACTATTTTTTGTGTTTTGCTGCCCATGCGCACGACGTAGATGCCGCTCGTGGTGCGCTGTTGATAGGCGGTAACGTGGTGCGCTTCGCCTATTTTTTGTCCCAACAGGTTGTACACCACAATGTCGGTCGGTTGGTCGCACTCCGCCACGATGGTTGTGACGCGCACAAACACGCCATTGTCCGTTGTTGCTGTGCTGATGGCCGTTTCGTCGGAGTCGGTGCAGACATCGCTCACGGTGTATCGGCTGCCATTTTCTTGCGTTATGGCGATGTCGAGACCGTGCGCCGTGCCGTTGTGGCGGTTGCCTTCGGAGTCGGTAACGTCGTATGTTACGTTGTATTTGCCGCTTGGCGTGCAGCGAATCGACAATGAACCGCTCTGTATGTACGCATCTACGCAGTTGCCGCGCCCGCAAACGTGCCACAGCGAGAAGTTCTTGTCGCCCGTAGCGAGGCCGTGGGGCGTGGTGCCTTGTGCCGAAGCGAAGTCGCCGATGAATGTCTGCCCGTCAGCCGTGTAGATGTCGAACACGGCGTATGCACCCGTGCCTTCGATGACTTCGTCGCCGTCTTGTGTGCCAAAACTGATGCCGTCGGAGTAAATTTCGAGCAGGAAGTTGTCGTAGGTCGAGTATGTCGTGCCGTAGTAGCAGGCGCGCCCTTGTGTGAAGGTGTATTCTTTGGTCAAATCGGGCGTGTCGTCGGCATCGTCGCCTGCGCCGTCGGTGGTGATGCGTATGGCGGTGAAGCAGAGTTGCCCTTTCTCATTGGACTTGCTGCCGTAGTTGTTCGCTCCCACGGTGAAGGTAACCGACTGCGCATTGCCGCTCCAAACCGCCGAATAGTCGGGGTCGTTGGCCACTGTGGCGGTGCCGGCATCGGTGGTCAGTTCGGGCAACCGCTCCCTGCCTTGCGACGAGAGCACAAACTCGATGGCGGTGATGTGTGGGTCGGTGGTTGCCACCTTGAGCGTCGCACCAAACTGCACGCGCACGTCGCCCGTGGCGGCAAAATAGCCCGATTGCGCGCCGTAAGTGCCTTTGCTCGCCGTCAGCGTGATGCCCAAATCGGCATCGGCCACGACGAATGTGTTTTTTTGCGTATTGCTATCGAAATAGTCCGACATGGTCAGTTTCACCGTACGCGCCGATACGCCCACAGCAACGACCAAAAATGCTGCCAATAGTATCGATTTATTCATGGTAAAAAGTTTTGCATAATTTTTGTTGCAAATTTAACGAATATTCCCCAAAAAACAAAATGGGAATTTTCCCAGAAAATAAAGGCAAAAGAGCCAAACTTTTTGTCGCTTAACGGGGCGCAAACCCGCCAATTTTCAAATTTGCAAATAACACACAATTATGAGAATCGCATTAGTGGCGCACAGGCCGCAGTTCATACCGAATGCCCCGAGATGGTGACTGAGTGCAAGGTAGCCCGTAATACCGAGGACTGCCACAAAGCCACAAGCGTCTGTCCCCAGTTTGTCTTTTCAATGTCGCATGGCACAGAAACGATCCACGAGCCTGCGGCACACATATATTGCCACTGAGCAACTTGCCAAACTCACGACTGAAAATATCAAGTTGAGCCATACCCCTTCGGCCATCACATCGACACTTACGTGTAGCACATAGACCATAAAGCCCTTCAAAAACGTGAACGACAACAAGTGGAAGCCACAGATATACAGCGTGTTGTCGGAAATAAACCGTATCACCCTACGGCACTGCCGATGCAAATGGGGCTCAATGCGCGCACAGAAGGTCATTATCATAGCCGTGCCGCACACACCGCCTAGCAAGAACAGCAAATAATTGTTGTAGAAATTTTTGTGCATATTGATGCGCCCATTTAGATATGCCACCACCACGGTAACGGCAAGACACCCAACCGCTATCCACGCATTGTCGAACTTTAGCCCGGCGTTACGCGACTCCTGCCCAAGCGAGTAGAACACTAAGGCCACCAGCGCCGTGCCTATGCTGAAAGGCAGCGTTACTGGATTGAACCGGCTATTAAGATAACCCACAACGGCAAATGCCGCTGTAAGAAGCCAGCGAGACCTTGACGACTTTCCGCGGAACGCCACATAATAAATCATTTCTACTATAAACAGGCATGCAAGAAACCACAACGGCACATCGTGTAGCATGTGGGGGCCATCGACAAGCACAGCGGCTTTCAACGGCACCATTATGCTCACATCACCATCGTGCCCACTACCCACATGACGTGCGACAAGTACCCAAAAAACATAAGTTATCAGGTTGATCACCACATAGGGTTTCACCAAGCCGGCAAAGCGCTTCTTTGCGAAACCGCCGAACCCCTTGTGGCGAGAGAAACTGAACAAATAGCCAGATATGAAGAAAAACAGCGGCATGTGGAACACATAAATCCAGTTCTGCACCGATGTTAGCAGCATTGTGTGGGCATATATCACCATAAATATGCCCACAGCCTTCGCCGTATCCACAAAATCAATCCTTTGTTGCATTGTTGGTCGGAGTTAAATGAAATACATCGTCGCTTAAATTGAGTCACCTCGTGGCGATGTCGTCGGCGTCGGCCACGACGAACGTGTTTTTTTGCGTATTGCTATCGAAATAGTCCGACATGGTCAGTTTCTCCGTGCGCGCCGAAACGCCCACAGCAACGACCAAAAATGCTGCCAACAGTGTCGATTTATTCATGGTAAAAAGTTTTGCATAATTTTTGTTGCAAATTTAATGAACATTCCCCCAAAAACAAAATGGGAATTTTCCCGGAAAATAAAGGCAAAAGAGCCAAATTTTTTGTCGCTTAATGGGGCGCAACCCCGCCAATTTTCAAATTTTCAAATCTTCAAATAACACACACATATGAGAATCGCATTAGTGGCGCACGACGCGCGCAAGCAAGAATTGCTCGAATGGGTGAAATTCAACGGCGAAGAGTTGTCGAAGCACGAACTTTTTGCCACGGGCACGACGGGAAAGCTCATCTCCGAGATTGCCATTCCTACCGACGAAGGCGAACCGCTGCACCTCAAAGTAACGCGGCTTTTGTCGGGGCCGCTCGGCGGCGACCAGCAAATCGGGGCGATGATTGCCGAACGCAAAATCGATTGCCTCATCTTTTTCTGCGACAATCTGATAACGCAAGGGCACCAGCAAGACGTGGGCGCATTGAGCCGTTTGGCTTCGCTCTACAACATATCGTTTGCCACCAACCGCACCACCGCCGACATGATTCTGACGAGCCCGCTTTGGAAAGACGGCGACTACCAGCCGATTGTGCCAGAGTGCATCGAAAATTACAAAAACCGTAAATTGTAGCGTTGCGCATGTGGCCGAAAAGTTGTATCTTTGCACAAATACATTTGCAAAAAATCTGACAAAAATGGAGAAACACATTTTCAACGCTGGCCCGTGCAAACTGCCGCAGCCAGCCATCGAGGCGGCCATCGCCGCCATACGCGATTTCGACGGGACGGGTGTCGGGCTGCTCGAAATATCGCACCGCACGCCAGGGTGGGAACGCATCATGGCCGAAACCGAGCAACTTTGGCGCGAACTGCTGCACATTCCCGACGAATACGCCGTGCTGTTTCTTGGCGGTGGCGCATCGACACAGTTTTTCACCGTGCCTGCCAACCTGCTCGGCACAAAAGCCGCCTATCTGCAGACGGGCGTTTGGGCTAAAAAGGCAGCCAAAGAGGCCAAACTCTTCGGCGAAGTGGAAATCGTAGCCTCGTCGGAGGATAAAAACTACACTTACATTCCCAAAAATTACGTCGTTCCAGCAGATGCCGACTATTTTCACATCACAACCAACAACACCATTTACGGCACGGAGATAAAAACCGACCTCGATAGTCCTGTGCCGCTCGTGGCCGATATGAGTTCCGACATCATGAGTCGCCCCATCGATGTGAAAAAATATGGGCTGATCTACGGTGGCGCGCAGAAAAATGTAGGCCCCGCCGGCGTGGCATTCGTCATTGTGCGCAAGGATTTGCTTGGCAAAGTTGGGCGCGCGCTGCCGACGATGGTCGACTACCGCACACACATCGGCGCAGAGCCAAAAAATAACTCTATGTTCAACACTCCGCCTGTGTTCGCCATATTCGTGATGCACGAAACGCTAAAATGGATCAAGGCGTTGGGCGGCGTAGAGGCCATGCAACGGCGCAATAGCGAAAAGGCTGCGCTGCTCTACAACGAAATCGACCGCAACCGCCTGTTTGTTGGCACGGCCGTCGAAGAAGACCGCTCGCTGATGAACGTCTGCTTCGTGATGCAGCCCGAATACAAAGAGCGCGAAGCCGAATTTCTCGAATTTGCCAAACAACGTGGCATGGTCGGCATCAAAGGCCATCGCTCGGTGGGCGGCTTCCGCGCGAGCCTCTACAATGCTTGCGAACTGAGCGACGTGCAGGCGTTGGTGGCTTGCATGCAGGATTTCGAAAAATTGGTAACGAAATAGCGTTCCGCACCAAGTGCAACGAAAAAAAGTGCGAGGCTTTTGCCCCGCACTTTTTCTGTGTCCATCGCCGTTATTTGGCCAATTTCAACAGAGCCTCCGCGCCTTCGGGCGACAGCGTGATGACTTCCGACAACGGCTCGAATTGGTACGGAATGTAGGTCAGCACTTGGCAGCGCGCAAACTGCTTGTCGGTCGAAACCACCAAATCAATCTTGATGTTGCTCTCGCTGTGCGAAACCACTTTGGCGAGCGCGTCCCAATTTTGGTTTTCGATGTGGCGAATGGCCTCTTGCCCCGAACCGCTCAGAATGTAGATGACGCGACCGCGAAGCGCACGTTTGTTGTGGCACAATTGGTGCCAATGGCAGCAGATATGCACGATTCCCCACACCGAGAATACGATTGCACCGCAGCCCAGCGCAAAAAATGTGGTGGTGTCGTTGTCGCTTTTCAGCGCGCGTGCGGCCACAAACATTGCAATGCCGACCACGAGGAGCAGTACGCCCACGCAAACGGATTTTACGTCGATGTTTTTCGATATGTTTTGTTCTTCGCCGCACAGCAATGCCGACGAAATTTTTGATTTTGCCATGATGATTTTCTTTTTTTGTTAAAAAATGGATTGGATATTTTTGTTGGCATTGATACGACCGCAATGCCGACGGCGGATTCGTGCCGATGCAAAAATCCGCGCCGTAGTGCCCGAAAGCAGCGACGCAAAAGGGTGAGAATTGGGTTTCTCAGGCTAACGCAAGATGCGTCGAAGCGCGAAGATGTAGTGGCGTGCCTTGTCGGTGTCGGTGGCATCGCCGAGGCGTGCGGCGAATAGTTGCCGCTGTTTTTTGAGACTCTCGACATGCGATTTTTCCACCGCATGAATGTGTGGCATGGGCGTGTTCGATAGGTGCGTGTTTATCTGTGTAACCAGCACGTTGGGGGCGTTCACACTGTGGCAGAGTATGGCGCAACTGGTGGTGCCGCTCCACGCACTCCACGCGCACTCTTGCGTGCTGGCGGGCGCGGTGGTCGCTGGCAGCGGGCTGCTGGCGTGCGCACCGAGGCTGCAGGTCAGTAGCGCACCGATGAATAGCAATGTGAACAGTTTTTTGCCCATGTTTCGATTTCGACCGACAAATTTCGCAATAATTTTGTTATTCCGCAACTTTTTTATTAGAAATCTCAAATCTTCAAATTTTCAAATAATTGAAAATTGGGAATTGAATAATTAAGACTCTTTCAGCCAGCGGTCGAGCCAAGCGAAGAAGGTGCGTTGCCACAGAATGCCGTTTTGCGGTTTCAGAACCCAATGGTTTTCGTCGGGGAAGATGAGCAGTTCGGCAGGCACGCCGCGTAGTTTGGCCGCGTTGAATGCGCTCATGCCTTGCGAGGCGAGTATGCGGTAGTCTTTTTCGCCGTGAATGCAGAGTATTGGCGTGTCCCATTTGTCGACAAACAGGTGTGGCGATGTGGCGAATGTGCGCTGTGCGGTGGCGTTGTTTTTGTCCCAATAGGCACCGCCCATGTCCCAATTGGCAAACCACATCTCTTCGGTTTCGAGGTATTGCTGTTGCAGGTTGAATATGCCGTCGTGGGCGATGAACGCTTTGAAACGTTTGTTGTGGTGCCCTGCCAGCCAATAGACCGAAAATCCGCCGAAACTTGCGCCTACGCAGCCCAAATGGTCGGTATCGACGAAGGGTTCTTTGCAGAATGTGTCGATGGCGGTGAGGTAGTCTTTCATGCACTGTCCGCCGTAGTCGCCGCTAATCTGTTCGAGCCATTCTTGGCCGAATCCGTAAAGTCCGCGCCGGTTGGGTGCCACGATGATGTAGTCGTTGGCTGCCATTATCTGGAAATTCCAACGGTAACTCCAAAATTGGCTTACGGGCGATTGCGGACCGCCTTCGCAGTAGAGTAGTGTGGGATATTTTTTCGATGCGTCGAAGTGTGGCGGGTAGATTATCCAGACGAGCATCTGTTTGTTGTCGGAGGTGGTCATCCAGCGTGGCTCCACGCGTCCCATCTCCAGCTGGTCGAGCAGCGGTTTGTTTTCGAAGGTGATTTGCCGCTCTTCGCCCGTGGTCGGGTCGATGGTGTAGATGTCGTTGGGCGCGCTCATGCTGTGGCGCAATCCCACAAGTCCTTTGTCGGTGAGCGCAATCGATTCGTAGTCGTGTGTGCCGTCGGTGATTTGGACGAATTGGTGTGTGCCGATGTTGGCTTTGTATATTTGTGTGGTGCCGTGTTGGCAACTTGTCAGGTATATTTCGTCGCTGTTGTCGTTCCACACGAGCGTGGCGCAACTTTGGTCCCAACCGGCCGACAGGTCGGTGCGTTCGCCCGTTTCGCGATTCATGACGAATAGGCGATTTTTGTCCGATTCGTAGCCGTCGCGCTCCATGCTTTCCCACGCCAGCCATTGTCCGTCGGGCGAAAACTGCGGATTGATGTCGTAGCCCATCATGCCTTCGGTGAGGTTGCGCGTTTCGCCGCTGGCGAGGTCGTACAAGTAGATGTCCGAATTGGTCGAGATGGCATATTCCAAGCCTGTCTTTTTGCGGCAGGTGTAGGCTATCGCTGTTTCGTCGGGAGCCCAAGCCAGTTGCTCTACGCCGCCAAAAGGCTTCATCGGACATTCGTAGGGCGTGCCGTCGAGCAGGTCGATGATGTTGCTCACACGCAGCGATTGTCCGTCGTTCGTCAGGTCGCAGAGGAACGGGTGTGGCGCGGTTTCTGTCCATTCGTCCCAATGTTTGTACATCAGATCATCGACGATGCGCCCTGTTGCCAGCGGCAGATCGGGATATTTGTCGGCGGTTGTCGGCACCGTTTTTACTTGTGCTATCAAAACGATTTTTGTGCGCGATGGCGAAAGCAGGTAACCGTCGATCTCTTTGTCGAATCCTTCGAGGCAGAGCGTTTTCTCGTTCGACAGACCTGCGGTCAGGTAGAGTTTGCCGCCCTTCAGGTAGGTGAGTTGTGCATTGCCCCAAAATGCGGGGTCGCTGCCCACAAATTCGTCGATGGTTTCGAGTTGGCCGTTGTTTGGCACCGCCAGCCGCACCCATGTGGCCGAGCGGTTTTCGGACACGCTGTAGTACGACACGGTGTAGGCCATGTATCCAGTCTCGATGTCGGGAACCACGCAGCCGATGCGCCCCATAGCCCAGAGTGCTTCGGGTGTCATGCGGTCGCTCGCAAGTGTCAGGTCGGTGCGCCCGATGGGACGCGCGTCGTCGTTCGTGTTGTTTGTGCTGCACGCTGCCGTGCCAACCATTAGTGCCATCATTGCCAAAAATTTCAATTTCATAGTCCGCTATTTTGTCTGTTTTGCAAAGATACAACTTTTTTGTTTAGCGGCGAATGCTTTGGCGGAAAAGGATTTTTGGGGGAAATTTTACCACGAGCAATTTTTTGCCTCAAAAAAAAGTGTTAAATTTTGTTAAAGATTTCTGTCGGACATATTTTTACCATTTTTTTGTTGCGCTTCTCGCGCGCGTGCGCATAATGCGCGCGCACGCGTTGGCACGCTCAAAATCAATTTTTATTGCGTAACGTTCTGATTTTTAATGGTTTGCGCGAATTATTAAGCGTTTTCCCATTTTTATATATGGTACATGCGCGCGAGATGAGGTTTTGTAACATTGTGGTGTCGCACGATTTGATAGGCGTGCGTTGAACATTTTTTCAATTTCTTAAGACCTTGCGGTGTGTAGGCAACCGTTTATCGATTATGGAAACAAATAGTTTGAAACTGCGGTTCGTGTTGGAACGTGAGACAAAAAATCATCTGCGTTTTTCCGAGCAGGTGCTCGATCGTTGGGGAGTGCCAGCGATTGCGAACATCTATCTGAGCAAACATGCCATCAAGGCGCTTGGCTACCGCGAAGGCGATGCGCTGGAAATAACCATTGCTGCGGTCAGATAGCGCGACAAAAATCACTCAATTTTTCAAAAACAAACAAAAAACACTTACAATCATGAAAAAAAATCTTATTTTAGCAATTTGTGTGGTTGTGTGCTGCGGCTCGATTGCCGCTCAAAAACGTCCTTGTTACGCATATGCCATGGGCAAGGTGCCTGCGGCCGGTTCGACGTTGTGTATCGTCGCATTAGATGGCGATTCGCTGTTGTCGCCAGAACGTCCGCCCGAACGTGAGCTGCGTGATTTTGTCGCGATGGTCGTTGGCGCATGCAAGGCTAAAGGTTATAAGGTAACGCGAGATGTTACCAAATCCAACTCTATCATCGTCATTCAGCATGGCGTTGATAAAATTGATGGGGAATTCTTTAATTTTATACGACTGTCGGCGTATACGAGCGGCGGAAAAACAAAGGGGGAAGATTATGTGTTGCTTTGCGCTACATGGCGTGTCGAAGAACAAAATTCTGAGTTTATTCTGCCATTCTACAGCATTTTCGATAAATTGTTGCTAGGTGCTGCTATAGACAAGGGCTTTTTCTTCACCGGAACCAAAAGAATGCAGTGGGATGCCGAAGGCATGTTTATGGGCGTGAGCGACAGAACCATGAAGCGTCTCGGAAGATATACGAATAAGTATGGCCTCCTGTGGTACTATGAATAAAATGACAGATGGTGTAGTTACTCGGAATTACGATGACGATTTGTTTCCGCGGTAAAATGTTGAACATAATCCCCATGAACAAACCGAGCAGGCATCAAGAAAAATGCCGCTCGTTCCAGTACGCATACTGAAAACGTGTAGAACTCAAGGCAACTTCGTGGGAGCCTCTTTCGGGGTTGCCTTGAACTCTCCCTTAAAAAATTATTGAAAACCCTTTTGAAAACTTGAAAAATTATGAACGGAATAGACCGAATAAGAGATTTTCTTGCGACCGTCTTTGACACTAATCACAGCAAGATAGAAAACCCGGGCAACAGCGACCAAAAACCTCCTTATGCCGTACCTTCTACGGAACAGGATAACCCATCTGATGTGGCGTTCTCGTGCCAAGAGAGCGATGGCACGGCTTCTGCCGAAAAAGATACGCACGATAATCCGACTGAACAAGAGCAACTTGTCGCCGAGCCGCCCAAATACCCAACCAAGGAAGACGGTACGCCCGACTACGACAATATGACTCCGCAGCAGGAGTACGACTATGTAGTAGAAAACTATGGCGAAGAGACGGCTCAAAAGGTCGCGCAATCCTATATCAAGCGTTGTCAAAACGCAATAAGCAACATACAGGCGCAACTCGACGACGGAGAAGTTATAGGCAGTCGGGCTGCCCTGCTTTGCCAATTGAGAGATAACAGGCAGCGTCTCGAAGCGTGGCGCGCGCTCCTCAAAGAACAGCCGCCAGCAACTGAAACGCAGCAGAAATCGCCTATACCCGATTGCCCGACAGCATTGAGCGAACGCTTCAAACATCCGAGAATACTATTTTATGCATCGCGCATACAACAATGGCGCCACGACATACAAAATGCCACTTCCGACAGCGAACGCGACATGCTCCAAATAAAACTCCATTACAGAACGAGGTGGTGGAAGCGTTCTATCCTCGATTTGATATGCGACCCAATACTTAGCGCAGAATATGATTCTGTAGTCGACTCGCTGGATTGGGACGATCTTACCGAAGCGGAACAATGGCAGGCCGAAGTGCGCGAGGCAACTCTATCGGTGATGCGCAAAAAAGAAAAAGGCGAAATGTACAAACATGCCATGAACCTGTTGCGCAACACGGAGAGCTCGGATTTGGAACGCTTGGTGGCCGAAACCGTGATAGAGGCAATAGAACAGGACGAAAAAGAATCATATGAAAATGATATCCTACCGCGATTGAAGAAGCTCGACGGCGTGAGCGATATAACCATGAATAGCGGCATCAGTGTTCGCCCAAGCCGCAAAGGCGAGATAATGGAACTTGTTCATGTGGTAGAAGCCTCTGTACCCGCCGAAGCTGAAACCGATTTTCTCTGTGAAATGGAAACAGCGGCAGATATTCTCATGCCAGACCGCTTTTCTATCAGTCTCGAGGAGACAGTAAAAACAAGCGACAACCAAAAAAAGGTCAAAACCACACAACTCGATCCGAACTTCAACGAACTGCGGTATTTCATGGACGAAGGGGCAACCATACGTTTTGCATTCGATGCAGAGACCAAAAACACCATTCGCTTCAAAGAACTGATCGATGGCGATTCTGACATCCCCAAAATGGGCACCATCTACATAAACAAATCGCTGCTGCAAGAAATCGGTTACGACCCCAACTATTGGCTCTATGTAACACTGCAACACTAAGTTATTTGATTTTCGCCCCAAATGGGGCGCGCACATTCCCCGCGCCTGTCGCGTTGCCGAATCGGCTTTTTTTGTACGCTGATAATCAGGCGTTTGAAAAAATATCTCATCATTTTTTGCCCGATTCACACTTTTTTTTTATATCTTTGCATAAGATTTTGTAAATAGGGGGAGAATTATGAAAGAACCAGTGAAAATCCTGTTTATCGCACAAGAACTGACACCGTATGTGCTTGAAAATCAGATGTCTAAACTGTGTCGCGAACTGCCGCAATACATGCAGGAGCAGGGCTGCGAAATCCGCATTTTCATGCCTTGCTACGGCACAATCAACGAACGCCGCAACCAACTGCACGAGGTACAACGGCTTTCGGGCATGAACCTGATAATCGACGACAACGACCACCCGCTCATCATCAAGGTGGCATCGCTGCCATCGGCGCGCATGCAGGTCTATTTCATCGACAACGACGACTATTTCCGCCGGCGCGGCACCAGCACCGACGAAAACGGCAAGGAATTCGACGACAACGACGACCGCATGATATTTTTTGCGCGCGGCGTGCTCGAAACCATCAAAAAATTGCGCTGGACACCCAACATCATACACTGCCACGGCTGGATGACGTCGCTCGTGCCGCTCTACATACACACCGCCTACCACGACGACCCATTCTTCGAAAACGCCAAAATAGTCTATTCGGCATACAATAATCCGTTCAAAAAAACGTTTGGCAAAATGTTTGCCAAGCACGCCATCACCAAAGGCGTGGCTCCCGACGATGTGTCGCTGCTTGCCAAAGGCAAAGTTGGCCACGCCGATGTAACACGCTTGGCGGTTCGATTTGCGGATATGGCCGACTCGGGCAGCCCCGAAATGGACGAAACCATGGAGTCGCTCGCTGCCGCCGAAGGGAAACCGTTTGCCCCTTATGCCGACGATTTCCGCGCGAAATACACACAACTGTATGCCGACGTGGATGCAGTTTTCAGAGAGATGTAACTTGCAAAAAGGAAGATGAAAAAATTTCGTCAGATACGAAATGCGCTGCTTGCCTTGGTTGCGCTTGTGGCTTTTGGCTGCACCGATACCAAACAAACGGGGCTCGTGGTGCAGCCCGAAGGCGACCAAATAGTGGTTTTTACCGACACATTTGCCGTCGAATCCAGCGAAAGTTACGACAATGTCATCTCGGCGCAGTGCGACACCGCCACCATGGCGTTGGGTGAATTTTACAGCGAACGCTTTGGCTCTACCAAGGCCGAACTGCTCGTGCAACTTGCGCCGCCCGTTGGCTATCAATTTCCGCCCGATTCGCTGCAGCCCAAAGCCGATTCGCTGGTGCTGTACATGTACTACAATTCCTATTTCGGGAGCAAAACGGCGCCGCTCGAAATCAGCATCTACGAAATCGACAAACAGGCCATCGCCTACAACCAAATCTACTATTCCGACCTCGATGTGGCCGATTTCACCGACGAATCGATTTTGATGGGGCGGCGCGTCATCACGTCGGTCGACCAGACTCTGCCCGATTCGGTGCTCGACGATGACGACTATGTGCCGTCGTTCCGCTACAAGTTTTCTGACGAACAGTTGAACCGCTTTTTCAGCATGCCCACGGCCGCCTACCAGTCGCGCGAGGCGTTTGTCGATGAGTTCAAAGGCATGTACATCACCACCAAGTACGGCGCATCGACCATACTCTATTTCAACCAAATCATGCTGAAATTGTTCTACCACTACAACGTGCACCGCGACGGTAGGGACACCATACTCAACACATCGATAATTTTTCCGGCCAACAGCGAAGTGCGCCAGTTGAACCGCTTCGAACACGGGCATTTTGTGGCCGATTCGCTGGCCGACGACAGCCTGCTGCTCGTGAAATCGCCCGCCGGCATCTATCCGCGCGTGCAGATTCCCGTGGGCAAGATGTGGGACAGTGTCTCGAAAAACATCGGCGATAGGCTCTACAACGTGAATAGTGCCGTGCTCGAAGCCGAAGTGGCGGCGCAGGACGAGGGCGATTTGGCGTTGCCGATGCCCACAGCGTTGTTGCTCCTGCGCGAGTCGCAACTCGAAAAATTCGCCACCGACGAATTTGTGCCGCAAAACACCGACTCGATGGGCGTGGTGGCCATCTACGACAGCGAAAACGACCGCTATCAGTTCGATTTGGCATATCTGATGACACACGACGTGCGCTACAAGTACGAAATCGACGATGTGGAAACGTTTGCCATCGTGCCGTGCAAGGTAACCTACAGTTCGTCGGGCAGCATTGCAGCGGTGAAGCCGCTCCGGCAGCTGAGCGGACTCAGTCTGCGCAGTGCCAGAAATACCGTTTCGCCCTTGCGTATCAAGATGATTTACAACGGATTCTGATTTTTTTCTGAAAGTTGAAACGCATTGCTTTCATAATCGGTTTTCTGTCGGCGATGGGCTTGGCGGCGGCCAACGACTCCATCTCGACACGCTACGTCAAAGGCGAGTTCATCAGTTACTGCTCGGTCGATGCCAATGCGCCGATGGCCGTGGGCGACTCGGTGGTCGAGGATTTGGTCGACCAGATAACCTCCGACTACGAGCAACTGTTCACGTGGGCTTTCAAAGGGCTTGGGCAGCAGGGCGAGGACGACGAACGCGACGAAGTGGTGCTCATCGTCAAGCAATCGACGTTTGACAAAATGTCAGGTTTGTGCCACATGGTGGTCGATATCGATGTGCCGCACGTAACCAAATTCAGCGATGTGCCAATCAATAGCCGTGTGCTGCAAACCAAACTCGCCGACGGCACAACACGTGTCGATGTCGATATCTATTACTCCAATGCGGTGCTGAAAAAAGCCTATGGCACGTTTTTTGTAAAAAAGTTGGCAGAAAACCGCATCGAAATGAGCGTCGAGATACATGTGCGTTTCGGCTGGTTTTTCAACATATTCATCACACAGCGGCGTTTTCGCAATATCGTCGAATGGCGTATGCAGGGCTTCATGAACAACCTGCGCGAAGAGGCCGAAAAACGTTATTCCACACAGATAAGCAACTGAAAACATGGCAGATACACCAGCAAACAATAAATTTTCGGAACATTTGTTGCAAGTGTTCAAGTTTGGGAGCGAAGAGGCCGCGCGTCTCGGCAATTCCGAACTGATGCCCGAACATTTGCTGTTGAGCCTATTGCGCATCGACATGGCAACGGCTGTGGGCGTGTTGCGCACCTTCAAAGTCGATTTTATCCAACTGAAAACAGACATCGAAAACGCCATACGCCAGCCCAACACCGTAGCACCGCCCAGCGTGATGTCGGCAGCCACTAGCCGTGTGCTGAAACTCATCGATTTGGAACAGCGGGCTATGGCGGCACTCACGGCCGACACGCGCCATCTGTTGCTCGCCATTTTGAAAAATGGCGAAGGTGCGGCCGTCGATGCACTGCTCGAACAGGGCGTAACCTACGAGGCCGTTCGCGCCAAAGTGTCGGAACATCGCGACGTGCGCATGGGAGCTGTTTTCAACGACGAAGACGACTTGGACGACGAACGTCCCGCACCGAAAACCACGGCAAAATCGGCGGCATCGACTGCCAAAAACACCAGCGACACGCCGGTGCTCGACTCGTTCGGCAAAGACATCACCAAAGCCGCTTTGGAGGACAAACTCGACCCGATTGTCGGGCGCGAAAAGGAGATTGAACGCGTGGTGCAGATCTTGAGTCGCCGCAAAAAAAACAATCCCGTGCTGATAGGCGAACCTGGGGTGGGCAAATCGGCCATAGCCGAAGGGCTCGCCACGCGCATCGTGCAACGCAAGGTGTCGCGCGTGCTGTTCGACAAGCGTGTCGTGGCGCTCGACATGGCGGCCATCGTGGCTGGCACGAAATACCGCGGACAGTTCGAGGAACGCATGAAATCGATTTTGAGCGAGTTGGAGAAGAATCCGAACATCATTCTTTTCATCGACGAGATACACACGATTGTGGGCGCAGGCGGCGCATCGGGTTCGCTCGATGCCGCCAACATGCTGAAACCCGCTTTGGCGCGCGGCGAAATACAGTGCGTGGGCGCAACCACACTCAACGAATACCGCCAAAGCATCGAAAAAGATGGCGCGCTCGAACGGCGTTTCCAAAAAATCATGATAGAGCCGACCTCGAAAGAGGAGACGCTCCAGATTTTGGAAAACATCAAGTTTCGCTACGAAGACCATCACCAAGTAATCTACACCCACGAGGCACTCGAAGCGTGTGTTGCCCTGACCGAACGCTACATCAGCGACCGCGCCTTCCCCGACAAAGCCATTGACGCGCTCGACGAGGTGGGTTCGCGCATTCACATGCAAAATCTGCACGTGCCGCCGCGCATCGAGGAGTTGGAACGGCAAATCGAGGAGAAAAACAAAGAGAAAAACGCGCTTGTAGCGGCACAAAAATACGAATTGGCGGCCGAATGTCGCGACACTATCCGCCAGATGACCGACGAACTCGAACGCGCCAAACAGGAGTGGCTCGACTCCGAAAATGCCGACCGTGTGGCGGTTACCGCCGACGACGTGGCGCAAACCGTGTCGATGATGTCGGGCGTGCCAGCGCAACGCATTGCGCAAGCCGAAAGCGCGCGCCTGCTGCAGATGGGCTCACTGCTCAAAGGCGAAGTCATCGGGCAAGATGCCGCCATCGACAAGTTGGTGAAATCGATACAACGCAGCCGCGTGGGTTTGAAAGACCCGAACCGCCCGATAGGCTCGTTCATCTTTCTCGGCCCGACCGGCGTGGGTAAAACCTACTTGGCCAAACGCTTGGCCGAATTTATGTTTGGCAGTGCCGATGCCGTCATTCGCGTCGATATGAGCGAATTTATGGAGAAATTCAGCGTGTCGCGGCTCATTGGCGCGCCTCCGGGCTATGTGGGCTACGAAGAGGGCGGCCAACTGACCGAAAAAGTGCGCCGCAAACCCTATTCCATCGTGCTGCTCGACGAGATAGAAAAGGCGCACTCCGACGTGTACAACATGCTGCTGCAGGTGCTGGACGAAGGCCATTTGACCGACAGCATCGGGCGCAAAGTCGATTTCAAAAACACGATCATCATCATGACCTCGAACGTCGGCACGCGCCAGCTGAAGGAGTTTGGCCACGGTGTTGGGTTCGAACAGCCGTCGCAGAGTAGCGACGAATATGCGCACAACGTCATTCAAAAGGCGTTGTCGAAGACCTTTTCGCCCGAGTTTCTGAACCGTGTCGACGACGTGATTATCTTCGACCAATTGAACCGCGAGTCCATCTTCAAAATCATCGATTTGGAACTCGATAAACTCTACGAACGCGTTGGAAATCTGGGCTTTAAGATAGAACTGACCGATGCCGCCAAAAACTTTTTGGCCGACAAAGGTTACGATGTGCAATATGGCGCGCGTCCGCTCAAACGTGCCATTCAGAATTATCTTGAGGACGTTTTGGCTGAGCGGCTTTTGCAGGGCGATGTCAAGGCTGGCGACGTATTGCACGTCGATGTCGATGCCGATGCGCAAAAGTTGGTGTTCAAATCGGCAGAAGACTGACATTTTGTCAGTTTTTGACGCAAAAATGCGCATCTTTGGGTTGGCAAACTTTTTGATGGTAAAAGGTTGCCAATTTGTTTTGTGAGAAAAAGAAAAACAGAAATAGATATGAAAAAATCGAAACAAAATCCCAATCCGCAGCCCGACGAGGCGGAACAGAAAGTCGAGACGAAGGCGGAGCCGACGGCAGAGGAGCCTCAGGCTGCCGCTTCCGAAAAGCCCGAAACGCCGAAAATCGATTACGAAGCGAAATACAACGAACTGAATGACACGCACTTGCGCCTGATGGCCGAGTTCGACAACTACCGCAAACGCATGATGCGCGAGCGTGCCGACCTGATAAAAAACGCCTCGGAACGCGTGGTGGTCGATTTGCTGCCCATCGTCGACGACTTCGAGCGTAGCCTCAAATCGATGGCGACAGCCTCCGACGTGGCCGCCGTGAGCGAAGGTGTAAATCTGATTTACCAAAAAATCCTGACACTGCTCAAAAAACAGGGCGTTTCGGTTGTAGAAACCGAAAATCAGCCTTTCAACGAAGAGATTCACGAAGCCGTAACGACCATTCCCGCTCCGTCGGAAGAGTTGAAAGGTAAGATAGTCGATTGCGTGCAAAAAGGCTATCAGATGAACGAAAAAGTGATCCGATTCCCCAAAGTGGTGGTCGGAAAATAGGGAGAACCGTCTATGAGCGAAAAGAGAGACTACTACGAAGTGCTTGGCGTGGACAAAACCGCGTCGGCCGACGAGATAAAAAAGGCTTACCGCAAAAAGGCCATCGAATATCACCCCGACAAAAATCCGGGCAACAAAGAGGCCGAAGAGAAATTTAAGGAGGCGGCCGAAGCCTACGAAGTGTTGAGCGATCCGCAAAAACGCCAGCGTTACGACCAATTTGGCCATGCAGGCGTGAACGGCAGCGGCGGCTTCGGGGGCGCAGGCGGCATGAATATGGACGACATATTCCAGCAATTCGGCGATATTTTTGGCGGACATTTTAGTTTCGGCGGCGGTTTCGGCGATATTTTTGGCGGTGGCGGCGCACGTCGTGGGACTCGTCGCACACGCCGCGGCACCGACCTGCGCGTGAAAGTGAAACTCACGTTGGCCGAAATCGCTTCGGGAACCGAGAAAAAACTGAAAGTCTCGAAATATGTAACCTGCTCGCACTGTCAAGGCACCGGCTCGCGCGACGGGCGCACGCAAACCTGCTCCACGTGTCACGGCACGGGCTACGTAACGCAGATGCAACGCACCATTCTCGGTCAGATGCAGACGCAATCGCCCTGCCCGACGTGCGGCGGCGAAGGCTCGGTCATTGTCGACAAATGTCCCTATTGCAGCGGCGAAGGCGTGGTGCGCGGCGACGAAATCATCACTGTGAAAATACCTGCCGGCGTAGCCGAAGGCATGCAACTCTCGATGAGCGGCAAAGGCAACGCAGCGCGGCGCGGAGGCATCAATGGCGATCTGCTCATTGTGGTCGAAGAGGAGAAGCACCCCGACCTGATACGCGACGAAAACGACCTGATTTACAACCTGTTGTTGCCGCTGCCGACGGCCATTTTGGGCGGCACTGTCGAAATTCCGACCGTCGATGGCAAAGTGAAGGTGAAAATCGACAAAGGCACGCAACCTGGCAAGGTATTGCGCCTACGCGGCAAAGGTCTGCCCAACGTAAACCATTATGGCACAGGCGATTTGCTTGTCAATGTGGGCGTGTATGTGCCCGAAAATCTGTCGTCTGACGAGCGTAAGGCCATCGAACACATGGCCGAATCGCCCAACTTCCAGCCGTCGGCCTCGGCGCAAAAGAATTTCTTCGCGCGCTTCAAACAGATGTTCAGTTGAAGCCTCGCTAAATCATTGAATCATCGACTATGTGAATTGTTCGGATGTGGTGTGCCGCGTCCGAATTTTCACATTTTTTAATTTTCGTGCTTTCATACTAATTTTGTACCTTTGCGGCGCCATTTCGTAAGAATAGTGTTTAACGCAAAAATCTGAAAAACAATATGAAAGAACGATTGACTATTATTGACTTTGTCGAGAAATACACGACAGAGT
>CAVKQB010000004.1:0-82804 GCA_963658575.1 Leyella stercorea
ACCGTTTTACAATATGTAAACTTCATTAACAACAAACCCATCGGAAGAATTAAATACGCACTAACCTAATTCCGCCAACGGGTGAATGAAGAATGAATAATAATTGACAAATTTTCCAAATAACCAAATAATCAAATCCCCAAAAACACCGCGCGCAGCGCATCATCTTGCTACATCGGCAAAAAAGCGTAACTTTGTAGCACCGATGAACACCGAATTTTTCATAGCACGCCGCCTGCATTTCGACGAGAGCGACGGTCGCCACATGTCGCGCCCCGCCGTGCGTGTAGCCACCGCCGGAATCGCTGTGGGCTTGGCTGTGATGCTGATTGCCGTGGCCGTCGTGGTGGGCTTCAAACACGAAGTGAGCGGACAGATTGTCGGGTTTGGGTCGCACATACAGGTGGCCGCCTACCAACCCAGCGACTCGCACGAGGCAATACCCATCGCACCCAGCGACTCGCTGATGCAAACCATCGCCGCCACGCCGCATGTGGCGCGTGTGCAGCGCGTAGCCACCAAGCCCGGCATCGTCAAAACCGACGACGACTTCGAAGGCATCGTGCTGAAGGGTGTCGACAGCAGCTTCGACTGGACATTTTTCGGAAAACATCTTGTAGCGGGCGCGCTGCCCGTCGTCGGCGATAGTGCCGCAACAAACGACGCACTCGTATCGCGCCACACAGCCAACCTGCTGCGCCTGTCGGTGGGCGACCGCTTCACCGCCTATTTTGTGGGCAATCCCGTGCGCGCACGCCGATTCACCGTGTGTGGCATCTACGAAACTGCCTTTGCCGACTTCGACCGGCTGTATGTGCTGGCCGACTTGCGCCATGTGCAGCGGCTGAACGGCTGGGACAGCACGCAAATAGGGCAATTGGAACTGCTCATCGACGATTTCGACAAGATAGACGAGGCGGAACGCGACGTGTTTTTTGCTGCCGCCGAAACCACGCTATACGGCTCGACACTGCTGCAAACGCGCAGCATCAAAAAAATTGTGCCGCGCATGTTCGAGTGGCTCGACATGATCGACGTGAACGCGTGGGTCATTCTTGCACTGATGCTGGCCGTGGCCGGTTTCAACATGATTTCGGGGCTGCTCATCATCATACTCGAACGCACGGGTACCATCGGGCTGCTCAAGGCTATGGGCGCGCGCAACTGGACGATTCGCAAGATATTCATCTGCCAAGCCGCTTTTCTCATCGGCAAGGGCATGTTTTGGGGCAATGTGGCGGGCTGCGCCGTGGTGCTGGCAGAATATCTGACACACGCCATTCCGCTCGATGCCGCCATGTACTACGTCGATTATGTGCCTGTGTCGCTCAGCGTGCAACATTGGCTGCTCATCAACATCGGCACATTGGTGCTGACGCTGCTCATACTCATTGCGCCGTCGCACATCATTTCTACCATTCAGCCAGCCAAAGCCATCAAATTCGATTGAAAATCAATACTTTTTGGCACAAAATTTGCTGTGGTTTTCGTATAACAAAAAAAAGCCGTACCTTTGCGGCGTTTTAAGGTTTTTATTTTTTGGTCTAAACTTTTACAATTATGAAAGAAAAAATCGGAACAAACGCAGGCCTCGTTTGGCAGTCGCTGAACGAAGGTGCGAAAGAGATTAAGGCTCTGAAAAAAGCCACCAAGTTGAACGACAAAGATTTGTATGCCGCGCTTGGCTGGTTGGCTCGCGAAGAGAAAATCAACTTCACCGAGACAGAAGCAGACATTTTGGTGAGCCTGTGCTAAACGGCGTAGCCACCGCACACAAAAAATCGACCTCGAACATTCGGGGTCGATTTTTTTTATGCTATTTTGTCTTAGCGTGCGAGTTCGTTTTCGATGATGTCGGTCAGCACATCTTTGATGTCGAGGCCAGCGGCGCGCACCTGCTGCGGAATGAAACTTGTGGCCGTCATGCCTGGCGTGGTGTTCACCTCGAGCAGATAGGGTGTGCCATCGGCAGCGATGATGTAGTCGGCACGAATAATGCCGCGCGCGTTGAGTGCGGAGTAGATTTTGCGCGTTTCGGCCTGCACGCTGTCGCGCCACGCATCGGGTATGCGTGCTGGCGTGATTTCCTGCACTTGTCCGTTGTATTTGGCGTCGTAGTCGAAAAATTCGTTGTCGGTAACCACTTCGGTTACGGGGAAAACCACCTCTTTGGCGCGTGTGCGGTACATGCCACAGGTTACTTCGGTGCCGGTGAGCAACGCCTCGACCATGGCTTCGGAGCCTTCGGCGAGTGCCTTGTCGATGGCTGGACGCAGTTGGTCGGCAGTTTTCACCTTGGTAACGCCAAAACTGCTGCCGCCGTCGCACGGTTTCACAAAGCAGGGCAGCCCTATTTCGCCGATTATCTTCTCTTCGTCGATGCCGGTGCGGCTGTGCAGCCAGACCGATTTTGCCGTATGCACGCCGAAACTTTTCAGATATTGGTTGCACGGGAACTTGTCGAACGTGAGCGCGGCAGCCAGCACATCGCAGCACGAGAAAGGCAAGCCCAGCAGACGGAAGTAGCCTTGTAGCAAGCCGTTTTCGCCCGGTGTGCCGTGAATGGTGATGTAGGCAAAATCGAACGTGATTTTCGTGCCGTCGAGCGTGAACGAGAAATCGTTTTTGTCGATGGGCAGTTTGCGTCCGTCGGGCAGTTCGGCCTGCCACGTATGCCCCACGATGGTAACAAGATATTTGGTGTAACGCTCGCCATCGATAAACTGGTCGAGACCGGCCGCGCTACGCAGCGATACCGCCCACTCCGACGAGTCGCCGCCAGCCACTATTGCAACTGTTTTTTTCATTTTTTGCAGAAATATACGTTTCGTTTTTCGGGCTACAAAAATACAAAAATATGATATTTCGGCGAAAAAAAACGCTGTTTTTCCACTCGAAAATCGGAGCGTTCGGCAATCGTCGTGCAAAAAGTCTGCTTTTGCGGATTTTTTTGTATCTTTGCAAGTTAATGTATTTCTGTCGGAACGAACGATGCTTTTTGCCGATATCATAGGACACGACGATGTGAAGGAACGCCTGCGGCAGTCGGTGCGCGAGGGGCGCATTCCGCATGCGCAGTTGCTGTGTGGTGTCGAGGGCACGGGCGCGTTGCCGTTGGCATTGGCCTATGCGCAGTATGTTTGCTGCGAGCATCGCACCGACAATGACTCGTGCGGTTGCTGTCCGTCGTGTGTGCAGTTTGCCAAATTGGCGCACCCCGATTTGCACTTGGTTTTCCCCATCGTAAAGACCGACAGCCGCACGCTCTGCGACCACTATCTGCCCGAATTTCGCGAGGTGATGACAGCCAATCCGTATGCCACGCTCGACCAGTGGTTGGCGCGTATCGGCGAAAACAAAAAAGGGCTCATCTACGCTGCCGAGGGCAACGAAATCATTCGCAAACTGAATCTGAAAGCCTACGAATCGGAATACAAGGTGATGCTGGTGTGGCACCCCGAAAAACTGCACGAAACCTGCGCCAATCACCTGCTGAAAATCGTCGAGGAGCCGCCCGAAAACACGCTCTTTCTGCTCGTTACCGACAAGCCCGACGAGATTATCGGCACCATTCTCTCGCGCGTGCAGCGTGTGCCGGTGCCACCGCTCGACGACACCGACCTGATGCGTGCGGCACAAGCCCGCTACAACCTGCCTGCCGACGACTTGCATCTGCTGGCACGCATGGCGCAAGGCAGTTGGTCGCGGCTGTGCGCGCTGGCCGAACAGACGGGCGAGCAACAGCGCCACTTCGACTGGTTCACACGCATGATGCGCCTGTCGTGGGCATTGAACGTGAAAGAAATTTTTGTTTGGACGGCCGAACTGAAAGCCGCCGGACGCGAAGCCATACGCAACTATCTGCAATATGCGCAACGTATGCTGCGCGCAAATTTCGTGCTACGCATAGCGCAGCCCAGCATCAACTATATGAATGCGCAGGAGCAGGCGTTTGCGCAGAAATTTGCGCCATACATCAACGAGCGCAACATTGCCGCCATTGCCGACGAACTGGCTCTGGCCGAAGCGCAAATCGAGCAAAATGGCAACTCCGACATCGTGCTGCTCGACATGTGCGCCAAACTTTACCGCCACCTAAGAAAGTGAGCAATTAGCAGTTAGTAGTGAGAAATTAGTAGTGAGTAGTGAGTAATGAGGAATTGTTGGGCGAAATTCTGTCCCTCTGCCGAGCAGAGAAAAAATGCGCGCAGCGAATTAACAATGAATAATAATCCTCAAATAACCAAATAACCAAATAACCAAATAACCAAATCTCCAAATCAACAAATATTTTTCAACTTTTCACTTTATAAACTTTTACACTTTCACACTTTTTATAGACTTTTTTGAAATATGAAATACACACTCGATAATGGCTGCTGCAATCCTGGGCACATGGCTTTTTGCGGCAATTCGCAACACAAACTGCCCGTGGTCGATTGGCTGGCCGACATTCCCGAAGCACAATTGGCCACCGATTTGGTGGAGGTGCAGTTCAAAAACACACGCAAAGGCTACTACCTGAACAGCAACAAATTGGAACTGAAAAAAGGCGACCTCGTTACCGTCGAAGCATCGCCTGGGCACGACATCGGCACTGTATCGCTCACGGGGCAACTCGTGCTGGCGCAAATCAAAAAGAACAACATCTCGCTCGAACGCTACGAGACGAAGCGCGTTTACCGCATTGCTCGGCAGGCCGACCTCGACAAATGGGAGGAATCGAAAGCCAAAGAACAGGACACGATGATTCGCTCGCGGCAGATTGCCAAAGACCTGCATCTCGAGATGAAAATAGGCGACGTCGAGTATCAAGCCGACGGCACCAAAGCCATTTTCTACTACATCGCCGACGGGCGCGTCGATTTCCGCGAACTGATAAAAGTGCTGGCAAACGTGTTTCGTGTGCGCATCGAGATGAAACAGATTGGCGCGCGCCAAGAGGCTGGACGCATTGGCGGCATCGGACCCTGCGGCCGCGAACTGTGTTGCGCCACATTCATGAGCAATTTCGTATCGGTTTCGACCAGCGCAGCGCGCATCCAAGACCTGTCGGCCAATCCGCTGAAATTGGCGGGACAATGCGCCAAAATAAAATGCTGCATGAACTACGAAGTGGCCACCTACTACGAGGCCAAAAAAGATTTTCCGCGCACCGACATTCCGCTCGAAACCACCGACGCCACCTACTATCACTTCAAAAGCGACATATTCAACCGCTTGCTGACCTACTCCACCGACAAAAACATGGCCGCCAATTTGGTTACCATTTCGGTCGACCGCGCCAAAGAGGTGCAAGCCGCCAATCGCCGTGGCGAAAAGGTGGAATCGCTGCTCGACAAGGCCGCCGCGCCCAAAGAAGAGCCGACCATCGACTACCAAAATGTGGTGGGGCAGGACAGTCTCACGCGTTTCGACCGCACGAAAAACCGTCGCCGCGACAACCGCAACTTCAAAAACAACAATCGCAACCGTCGCCGCGACAACAACGGCAACCAACAAAACCGTCGCCCCGAATGAGACACCTCGGACTGAAAAAAATCGCCGCTCTGACCGTATGCGCGTGCGCCCTGCTGGCGTGCGAGCGGGTCGTTTACAGCGACTGCCGCACCCTGCCCGACGGCTGGAGCAAAGACTCCGTGTTGGCCTTCCAATTTGCCATCGACGAGGTGAACAGCGCGTATCAAACGCAGATAATCGTCAGAAACACAGATAGTTATCCCAATCAAAACCTGTGGCTTTTTGTGGAGCAAATCACGCCCAACGGCACAACAACGCGCGACACCGTGCAGTACTTTTTGGCCGACGAATTTGGTCGTTGGCGCGGCTCGGGCATCGGCTCGATATACGAAAACGCCTGCATCTACCAACCGCGCGTGCGCTACCGTGCGGCAGGCACCTACACGCTGCGCGTGGCACACGGCATGCGCTACGACACCCTCGACGGTATCGGCGAAGTGGGCATAAAAGTGGTGCAACTGAAACAATAAACGGACAAAAATGCTAATTTTGCAAAACAAAAGTTTAGAGTTTATAGGTGAGAGGTTATAGGTTATAGGTGAGAGAACAAGACAATTTACTTGAAAAACATTTTCAACACAATATAAACAATATGGCAGAAAAAAAATTAAATCTTTTGGCCGATTTTCCACCCATTTCTACGCAGGAGTGGCTGGACAAAATCACGGTCGACCTCAAAGGAGCCGATTTCAACAAGAAGCTCGTTTGGCGTACTCCCGAAGGCTTCAATGTGCAGCCTTTCTATCGTGCGGAAAACCTCGAAGGGCTGCAAACGCCCGATTCCGCTCCTGGAAAATATCCATTTGTGCGCGGCACAAAAATGGATAACGTATGGCGCGTGCGGCAGGACATCGATGCGCACGACGCAGCAGCCGCCAATGCAAAAGCACTCGACGTGCTGAACAAAGGCATCGATTCGCTCGGATTCAAACTCGACAAGAGTCAACTCGGAGCCGACTACATCGCCACGTTGCTCAAAGGCATTTGCGCCGACTGTATCGAACTGAATTTCACGGTTTGCGTGCGTCGCGCCGCCGACTTGGTGGCTCTGCTGGCCGACTACTTCAAAGGTACTGGCTACGACCTCGCTGCACTGCACGGCTCCATCAACTTCGACCCGATGAACCGCATGTTGCTCAAAGGCAAACGGCTCGACAAACAGATGGTTGCCACTTTGGCGAAAAACGTTGTCGAAGCGGCCGCTGTGCTGCCCAAATACCGTGTCATCGGGGTAAATTCGGTCAGCCTGAACCGCGCTGGCGCCTACTGCGCACAAGAACTCGGTTATGCGCTGGCTTGGGGCAACCAATACATGGAGATGCTCACCGATGCTGGTGTCGATGCTGCCACAGCGGCACGCGCCATCAAATTCAACATGGGCGTTGGCGGCAACTATTTCATGGAAATCGCTAAATTCCGTGCGGGTCGCCTGCTGTGGGCAAAAATCGTGCGCGCATTCGAACCCATTTGCAACTGCGGCGATGCCTGCAACTGCGAAAAAGTCGACGGCAAATACTGCCCTTGCGCCATGAAGATGCACGTTCACGCCGAGACATCGCTCTTCAACAAGACGATTTACGACGCGCACGTCAATCTGCTGCGTTCCGAAACCGAATCCATGAGTGCCGTGCTTGGCGGAGTCGATTCGCTCACCGTCAATCCGTTCGACGTTACCTACAAACAGTCCGACGACTTTTCGGAGCGCATCGCGCGCAACCAGCAGTTGCTGCTCAAAGAGGAGTCGCACTTCGACAAGGTGGTCGATCCGGCCGCTGGCTCGTACTACATCGAAACACTCACCGCCAACATCGCCGAGCAGGCTTGGAAACTGTTCTTGGAGATAGAAGACAACGGCGGATTTTTCGCTGCCGTAGAGAGCGGTCGCGTGCAGGAAGATATGAAAGCCACCGCCGCCAAACGCCTGAAAGACGTATCGGCACGCAAAGAGATATTGCTCGGCACCAACCAATTCCCGAACTTCAACGAACAGGCAGCGTCGAAAATCGTGCTCGAAGATGGCAGTTGCGCTTGCGGTTGCGCCGAAGAGGGCGGTTTGGAAACTCTGCCGCATGTGCGCGCCGCACAAGAGTTCGAAGCCTTGCGCCTCGAGACGGAACGTTCGGGCAAACGCCCCAAAGCCTTCATGCTCACCATCGGCAATCTGGCTATGCGTTTGGCGCGTGCGCAATTCTCGTGCAACTTCTTCGCCTGTGCTGGCTACGAGGTCATCGACAACCTCGGCTTCGACACGGTAGAAGACGGCGTGGCCGCTGCACGCAAGGCAGGAGCCGACATCATCGTGCTCTGCTCGAGCGACGACGAATACGCCGATTTTGCCCCAGCGGCCTACAAAGCCATCGGCGACGGCAAGGAGATTTTCGTAGTGGCTGGTGCTCCCGCCTGCATGGAAGACCTGCAAAAACTCGGCATCGAGAACTTCATCCACGTTCGCGCGAATGTCTTAGAAACGCTGAAAGGTCTAAACGCTAAATTATTGAAATAGTAAGTCAGAACAAAGAACAAGGAGCAAAGAACAAAGATTTTGATGCACAACTTTCGCAATTTGGAAATATGGCGTAAGGCGATTGGTTTAACCACCGAGGTGTATGCTATCACAAAAACGTTCCCCGCTACGGAACAGTTTGGTTTGATTTCGCAAACTCAAAGGGCAGCCGTTTCCATCGCCGCCAACATTGCGGAAGGCTCCGCCAAGTCGAGCAATAGGGACTTTATCCGTTTTTTGGAAGTGTCTTTGGGCTCGTTATTCGAACTTGAAACGGAAATACTGATAGCCAACGAGGTCGGTTATGTGGATAAATTTTCTTTTGATGGTTTATGCAAAAAAATAGGCGAACTCGAAAAGATGATTTCTTCGTTCAAAATTTCGCTCGAAAAATAATCTTTGTTCTTTAATCTATGTTCTTAAAATCTTAACAGAAAAATGAAACCCAATTTCAAAGATATTGACATCAAACAAGTTCCCGCTTCCGAGGCGAATGCGGCGAACGCCGAAAATTGGCTTACACCCGAACAGATTCCTGTGAAGCCGATTTACACCAAAGAAGACCTCGAAGGTCTCGAACACTTGAACTACGCTGCTGGTTTGCCGCCATTCCTGCGCGGTCCGTACAGCGGCATGTACCCCATGCGCCCGTGGACTATCCGCCAATACGCCGGCTTCTCCACCGCCGAAGAATCGAACGCTTTCTACCGCCGCAACTTGGCGAGCGGACAAAAAGGACTTTCCGTGGCATTCGACTTGGCCACACACCGCGGCTACGATGCCGACCACGAACGCGTGGTGGGCGATGTGGGTAAAGCGGGCGTTTCTATCTGCTCGGTCGAAGACATGAAAGTGCTGTTCGACGGCATTCCGCTGAACAAAATGTCGGTGTCGATGACGATGAACGGTGCCGTGCTGCCCATCTTGGCGTTCTACATCAACGCTGGACTCGAACAGGGCGCAAAACTCGAAGAGATGGCCGGAACAATCCAAAACGACATCCTCAAAGAGTTCATGGTGCGCAACACCTACATCTATCCGCCTAAATTCTCGATGAAAATCATCGCCGACATTTTCGAATACACATCGAAAAACATGCCGAAGTTCAACTCCATCTCGATTTCGGGCTACCACATGCAGGAGGCTGGTGCCACGGCCGACATCGAATTGGCCTACACCTTGGCCGACGGTCTCGAATATCTGCGCACCGGTGTGAACGCTGGCATGGACGTCGATACATTTGCACCGCGTCTGTCGTTCTTCTGGGCTATCGGCACCAACCACTTCATGGAGATTGCCAAGATGCGTGCTGGTCGTCTGCTTTGGGCGAAGATTGTGAAGAGTTTCGGCGCGAAAAACCCTAAATCGCTTGCGCTGCGCACCCACTGTCAAACGTCGGGCTGGTCGCTCACCGAGCAAGACCCGTTCAACAACGTCGGGCGCACCTGTATCGAAGCGATGGGCGCGGCACTTGGCCACACACAGTCGCTCCACACCAACGCCCTCGACGAGGCCATCGCGCTGCCAACCGACTTTTCGGCGCGTATTGCCCGCAACACGCAGATCTACATTCAGGAAGAGACCAAAATCTGCAAGCAAATCGACCCGTGGGCAGGCTCGTACTATATCGAAGCCTTGACCAACGAATTGGCCGAAAAGGCGTGGGATCACATTCAAGAGATTGAAAAACTGGGAGGCATGGCCGCCGCCATCGAAACGGGCATTCCGAAGATGCGTATCGAAGAGGCTGCTGCACGCACACAAGCACGCATCGACTCGGGCGTGCAGAAAATCATCGGCGTGAACGAATACCGTCTGGAGCACGAAGACCCCATCGACATTCTCGAGATTGACAACACCGCCGTGCGCGAGCAGCAGATTGCGCGTCTGAAAGACCTGAAAGCACACCGCGACAATGCCGCCGTGCGCGAAGCCTTGGCCGCCATCACCGCCTGCGTCAAGGAGTTCAACGAAGGGCGCAAGAGTAGTGAAAACCTGCTCGATTTGGCCGTGAAAGCCGCCAGCGTACGCGCCACCTTGGGCGAAATTTCCGATGCCTGCGAAGTCATCGTAGGACGTTATAAAGCAACCATTAGAACAATATCAGGAGTGTATAGTGCAGGAACCAAAAACGACGCAGAGTTCAAAAAAGCCTGCGAAATGACGGCAGCCTTCGCCAAGAAAGAGGGTCGCCAACCACGTATCATGATTGCCAAAATGGGACAGGACGGCCACGACCGCGGCGCAAAAGTTGTCGCTACGGGCTATGCCGACTGCGGATTCGATGTGGATATGGGACCGTTGTTCCAAACACCAGCCGAAGCCGCCAAACAGGCCGTCGAAAACGACGTGCATATCTTGGGCGTATCGTCGCTGGCCGCAGGACACAAGACACTGATTCCGCAGGTAATCGCCGAACTGAAAAAACTCGGCCGCGAGGACATCATCGTAACCGCTGGCGGTGTCATCCCGCCGCAGGACTACGACTTCCTCTACCGCGCCGGCGTGGCAGCCATCTTCGGCCCTGGCACACGCATTCCCTACTCGGCTATCAAGATGATGGAAATTCTGAACGCTGAATAAGTCTTCGGATTTTTTGAGAAAACGATTCTAGAGCGGGCAGTATCTTTGCAACAGCAAGGGCACTGCCCGTTTTTTTGGCGCATGCGTTTGCCGCCACAAATCGATTTTTGTTATTCGCACAAAAATCATTAACTTTGCATTTCGATGGAATTTTCAAAAAAAAACAGATAATCAATGAAACAGTTCAAACGAACACTCATCACATCGGCTTTGCCCTACGCCAACGGCCCCGTGCATATCGGTCATTTGGCGGGCGTTTACATTCCGGCCGACATCTACGCGCGCTACCTGCGCCTGAAAGGCGAAGAGGTGCTTTTCATCGGCGGCAGCGACGAACACGGCGTGCCTATCACCATACGCGCCAAAAAAGAGGGCGTTACACCGCAAGATGTGGTCGATCGCTACCACAAACTGATAAAAGAATCGTTCGAAGAGTTCGGCATCTCGTTCGACATCTACTCGCGCACCACCTCGCCGACGCACGCCAAAATGGCATCGGACTTCTTCAAAACGCTCTACGACAAAGGCGAATTTATCGAAAAAACTTCGGAACAATACTACGACGAAGAGGCGCACCAATTCCTCGCCGACCGCTACATCACAGGCGAATGCCCGCACTGCCACGCACAAGGCGCATACGGCGACCAATGCGAAAAATGCGGCACCTCGCTCGCTCCCACCGACCTGATTAACCCCAAATCGGCCATCAGCGGCAGCAAACCCGTGATGCGCAAAACCAAACATTGGTACCTGCCGCTCGACAAGCACGAAGCGTGGCTACGCCAATGGATTTTGGAAGACCACAAAGAGTGGCGGCCAAACGTGTACGGCCAGTGCAAAAGTTGGCTCGACCTTGGGCTGCAACCGCGCGCTGTGAGCCGCGACCTCGCCTGGGGCATTCCGCTGCCAATCCCCAACGCCGAAGGCAAAGTGCTCTACGTCTGGTTCGATGCGCCCATCGGCTACATCAGCAACACCAAAGAACTGTGCGACGCGCACCCCGAACACGGCCGTTGGGAGACATGGTGGAAAGACCCCGAAACACGCCTCATTCACTTCATCGGCAAGGACAACATCGTGTTCCACTGCATCGTTTTCCCCGCCATGCTCAAAGCCGAAGGCAGTTACATTCTGCCCGACAACGTGCCGAGCAACGAGTTTATGAACCTCGAAGGCGACAAAATATCGACCTCGCGCAACTGGGCGGTGTGGCTCAACGAATACCTCGACGATTTCCCCGGAAAACAGGACGTGCTGCGCTACGTGCTGACCGCCAACGCTCCCGAAACAAAGGACAACGACTTCACTTGGCGCGATTTCCAGACACGCAACAACAGCGAATTGGTGGCCATCTACGGCAACTTTGTGAACCGCGCCTTGGTGCTGACACAAAAATACTTCGACGGCTGCGTGCCGCCACTCGGCGAACTAACCGACTACGACCGCGAAACGCTGCGCGAATTTACCGACGTGAAAGGGCGCGTAGAGCAACTGCTCGACAACTTCAAGTTCCGCGACGCGCAAAAAGAGGCCATGAACCTCGCACGCATCGGCAACAAATACTTGGCCGACACCGAGCCGTGGAAACTCGCCAAAACCGATATGGAGCGCACCGGCACCATTCTGCACATCGGCTTGCAAATCGCCGCCAACTTGGCCATCGCCTTCGAGCCGTTCCTGCCATTCTCGAGCAAAAAATTGCGCCAAATGCTGAATATGCCCGACTTCAGTTGGAGCCAACTCGGTCGCACCGACCTGCTGCAAACCGGCGCAAAACTCGGCACGGTGGCACTGCTGTTCGAAAAAATCGACGATGCCGCCATCGAAGCGCAACTGCAAAAATTGGCCGAAAGCAAAAAACAAAACCTGCTGAACGCTTGGAAACCCGCCGACGTCAAGGCCGACACAAACATCGACACGTTCGACAGGACGGACATCCGCGTGGGAACCGTGCTCGCATGCAGCAAAGTGCCGAAAGCCGACAAACTGCTGCAATTCAAGATAGACGACGGCATGGGCGGCCGCACCATCGTGTCGGGCATAGCGCAGAGTTATCCCGAACCCGAAAAACTGGTCGGTATGCAGGTCTGCTTCATCGCCAACTTCCCGCCGCGCACGCTCAAAGGTGTCGAAAGCCAAGGCATGATACTCTCCGCAGTCGATGCCGATGGCCGATTGGTGCTCGTTACACCAAGCCGCACCGTGAAAAACGGCAGCCAAGTAGGGTGATGAGCGACGGCCATCTCAACGATGAAGCACAATTTTGAAAAAATAAAATCTGCATCTCTATGGACAGAAAACTGACCAAATCGGACAACAAGATAGTGAGCGGCGTGTGTGCCGGCATCGCCGAATATCTGGGCTGGGACACGACCGTGGTGCGCGTGATTTACGTCTGCCTGTCGCTGTTTTCGGCTGGATTTCCAGGACTGCTTCTGTACCTCGTTTTGAGCATCGTGATGCCGCGGCCTGCCAACCGCTGAAACCAAATCGCACGTGCGAAGAGCGTTGTTTATAGCAGAAAAGTACCGTATTCGCAATCAACAAAAATAACCCGACTATGAAAAAACTCGCATTCATTGGCTTGTCGCTCTGCATGGTGCTGACAGCCGCCGCCAAAAACGTCGAACTGGCCGACCACATCGAACCGCACGCATGGTGGGCTGGCATGGCGCACACCGACCTGCAACTGATGCTCCACGGCACGGACATCGCCGCATGCAACGTGGCTTTTGCCGACAACGCACTGCCCATCGCACGCATCGAAAAGACGGACAATCCGAACTACCTTTTTGTGTACGTCGATACGAAAAATGCGCAGCCCGGCACCTACCAACTCGTCATCAGCAAGGGTAAAAAAACGCAAAAAGTGGACTATGTGCTGAATGCGCGCGCCGAAGGTTCGGCCGAACGTCCCAGTTTCTCGTCGGCCGACGCGTGGTATCTGCTTATGCCCGACCGTTTTGCCAATGGCGACCCGAGCAACGACAACGTGGCGGGCTACAACCAAGGCGTAGTGCGCGGCAACCTGTACCAACGGCAGGGCGGCGACATCCAAGGCATCATCGACCACTTGGACTACATTGCCGACTGTGGATTTACGGCGGTATGGCCTACGCCTGTATTGTCGGACAACGACACGGCGTTCTCGTATCACCACTACGCTTGCTCCGACTACTACCGCATCGACCCACGCTTGGGAACAAACGAGGACTACAAGCGTTTGGCCGACGAATGCCACCGACACGGACTGAAACTCATCAAAGACATCGTGCCAAACCACTGCGGACGCACGCACTGGTGGATGAACGACCTGCCCGACTCCACATGGCTGCACCAATGGCCGACCTTCACACGCACCAACTACAACGTCTCCATTTGGACTAACGACAACCCCAGCGACTACGACCTGACACTGCTCGAAAAGGGCTGGTTCGACACCAACATGCCCGACCTCAACCTGTCGAATCCGCTGCTGTTCGACTATCTGCGCCAAGTGTATGTCTATTGGATTGAATACGCTGGCATCGACGGTCTGCGCGTGGACACCTATCCGTACAACGACATTTTTGTGGCGGCACGCCTGATGAACGCCCTCAACAAAGAGTATCCGAACCTGAATTTCGTAGGCGAATGCTGGGTGAAAAGTCCGTCGCAAACGGCCTTCTACCAAACAGGCGCGAAAAACAAAAACGGTTTCGACAGTGGTCTGCAAAGTGTGATGGACTTCACGCTGAAAGATGTTTTCGAATGGTCGTTTCTCGAACCGGAAGCGTGGAACACTGGCACAATCCGCTTCTACAACCATTTTGCGCAGGATTTTGTCTATCCGAACACGCACATGATAATGAACATGCTCGATAACCACGACATGAACCGCTACGCCGCCATGGTTGGGCGCGACCCGAAAATCTACAAAATGGGCTTGGCTGTGATTTCGACCATACGTGGCTATCCGCAAATCTACTACGGCGACGAAATAATGATTCGCGGCGATGCCGGTGCCTACGAAGAGGCGCGCCACACGTTCCCTGGCGGCTGGGCCGACGACACGCACAACGCCTTCGACCCTGCACAGCGCACCGCACTCGAAAACGACATCTACAACTACACTCGGGCACTGCTCACCTTCCGCAAAGGCTGCTCCGCCCTGCACGACGGCACGATGAAGCAATTTCTGCCCAACGATGGCATCTACGTCTATTTTCGCTACGACGACAACGCCTGCGTGATGGTCGTGGTGAACAACAACGACACCGACAAAACCATCGATTTGGCGCGCTACAACGAGATGCACATCATCGGACACACCGCCCATAATGTAACCGAAAACGTCGATATTCCGCTCGAAAATCAGATAACAATCCCTGCAAAAACAGTTTGGGTTTTGGACATCAAGTAATTTCTCTTTTTTTGACAAAAAACGATACCGCCATGAAGAAGATTTTGTTTCTTGCCGCTGCGGCACTGCTCGCCGCTTGTGCCCGCCAACCGCTGAATCTGCCCGCCGACACGGGTGTGTGCGTAGGGTTGAACACGCTGCTCACCCTCAACACGGGCGACAACACGGTCTATGCCGAAGATTTTGTGATGCAACCCGACAATATCGACTCGGTTACGGCCAGCGACCCGTCGGTGGTGTGCCTGCTGTCGGCCGACAAACGCACTGTGAACCTGCACGTTGCAGAAAACATGCCGCAAATGGTCGATGTGCAAATATGGGTCGATGGCACGCCCTATTCGGTGCCGGCACGCAAATCGGACAAAATCGACTACGTTTTCACATGGAATCCGAACAGCAAAACGCCCAAACGCGTGCAAATAGCCGGCCAAATGAACAACTGGGTGCCGTCGCTCACGCCCGACATGCAACTGAACGCCGACGGCTTGTACGAAGTAACGCTGCACGTCAGCCCGGGCACCTATCTGTACCAAATCAACATCGACGGTGAGCAGAACCACGACGAAAACAACCCCGCCAAAGTCGATAACGGCTACGGCAAATTCAACTCCATCATGCAGGTCGATGGCTACGAAAAACTGTTTCCCGTGCTTACGACCAACACCATCGGCCGCAACGCCATCGGTTTGACCTACGCCAACGAAGTAACCGCGCTTTTCGCCTATTGGCAAAACTACCGCCTGCCCGACCAGTTTGTAAAAATCGGCGACGGCACAATTTCGGTGGCCATTCCCGCCGAAGCCGATACGCTCGAACGCTCGTACCTGCGCATCTGGGCGGTTAATGCCTACGGCGTGAGCAACGATATTCTGGTGCCGCTACGCTATGGCCGCGTGCTGACCGACATGGCGTACATCAAACGTACCGACAAACAGGCCGACATCATCTACTTCATGCTGGTCGATCGCTTCAAAAACGGCAATCCGCAAAACGACCGCCCGATGAACCGTCCCGACGTGAATCCCAAAGCCGACTACCAAGGCGGCGATTTGGCGGGCATCAAACAAAAAATCGACGACGGCTATTTCGAGCGATTGGGCGTGAACACACTTTGGATTTCGCCGTTGAACCAAAACCCGTTCGAACCTTACGCCTACGATGCCGTGGGTAAGACGAAATTCGCCGGATACCACGGCTATTGGCCTATCTCGTCGTCGCAAGTGGACGTGCGCTTTGGCACCAACGACGAACTGAAAACGCTTGTGGCCGATGCACACACGCACCACATCAACATTCTGCTCGACTATGTGGCCAACCACGTACACGAACTGCATCCGCTCTACCAAAAACACCCCGAATTTGCCACGCCACTCATTCTGCCCGACGGGCGCAAAAACATCGGATTGTGGGACGAACAGCGGCTCACCACGTGGTTCGATGTGTTTATGCCAAGCCTCGATTTCGGCAATCCCAAAGTGGTCGCCATGATGTCTGACTCGGCAGTTTACTGGATGAAAGAGTTCGGCATCGACGGATTCCGCCACGACGCGTGCAAACATGTGAACGAAGAATTTTGGCGCGCCGTAACCTACAAACTCAAGCAAATCGACCCGAAAGGCAACTTCTACCAGATAGGCGAATCGTATGGCAGCCCCGAACTGATGGCAAGTTACGTTAATTCGGGCATGCTCGACGGGCAGTTCGACTTCAACGTCTTCGACGAAGCCACATCGGCCTTCAATGGTTACAGCGGCGGCACACTCACGCGGCTGAACAACATCTTGCGCAGCAGCCTGAAAATCTACGGCGCGCACAACCTGATGGGCTACATCAGCGGCAATCACGACAAACCACGCTTCATGGCTATGGCATCGGGCGACCTGCGGGTGGGCGAAGATGCCAAGGCCTCGGCTTGGACGCGCGAAATCGGCATCACCGACTCGGTGGCCTACGACAAATTGGCACTTTTCCACACCTTCAACCTCACCATTCCTGGCGTGCCGGTCATCTACTACGGCGACGAAATCGGCATGACGGGCGCAAACGACCCCGACTGCCGCCGCATGATGCACTTTGGCGATTGGAACGCACGCGAGCAACATCTGTTCGAGCAAGTGAGCGCACTCGACCACCTGCGCCGCAGCAATGCCGCACTGATTTACGGCGATTTCGTGTCGCTGGCTGTTACGGACACCACATGGGTGTACGGGCGCAAATTTTTCGACACCGAAGCCATCGTCTGCCTCAACAATTCGAACTCCGAAGTTACGCTCAGCGTGCCGCTCGACCGCCTGAACGGCCGAAACCTGTCGGCTGCCTTCGGCCATGCGTTCAGCATCCAAGGCCACTCGCTGCAAATAGTTTTGCCGCCTTACGGATTCGAAATTTTGAAATGACACTCGGAGAGAAAAATCCAATCCGCCGATTCTGAAATTCGATGAAGCAAAAAATGGACGAAAGAGAACAATTCATCGCTCTGTACGAAAGTGCATTCCCAATGGACGAACGGCGACCGACGGCCGACGAGCTGGCGCTGGCCGACAAGCGATTCGAATTGCGCACCATACGCCACGAAGGCGCATACGCAGGCTTCATCACCCTGTGGCATTTCGACACGTTTGTCTATGTCGAACATTTTGCCACGTTGCCCGAACTGCGTGGGCACGGCATCGGCAGTCGAACGCTGCAAATGCTTCGGCACGAATCGGCGCAACCAATCGTCCTGGAAGTGGAATTGCCCGAAAACGACACAGCGCGCCGCCGCATAGCGTTCTACCAACGCGCGGGCTTCGATACGATGCCACAACCCTACGAACAGCCGCCCTACACCGCCGAACGCAACGGCCTGCCCATGTGCATCATGACCACCGCCAACGACACGAGCGACCAATTTTTCAACCAAATAAAACGCACGCTCTACAGCGAAGTCTACAAAAAATCCACACGATGAGAAAAACGCTCTCTGTCGCCCTATTGATTTGGTATTGCACCCACGCCTCGGCGCAAATCGACCATGCCAAACTGCTGCAAGCCTACTTCGCCGAAGACTTGGACGTGTGGCGCGCCGCCATCGACCGCATCGACGACACCGACACCACCGCGCTGCGCAGCATGGCCAACTACGAATATGGCTACATCGGGTTTTGCATCGGGCGCGAACGCTTCGACGAAGCCAAACGCCGCATCGCAACGATGAAAAGTCACCTGCGCACACTCGAACAGAGCGGCTACGACGCTGCCATGCTCAATCTTTATCGTTCGGCATTGTGCGCGTTCGAACTATCGATGAACCACTGGAAATTCGCCACGCTCGGTGTGGAAAGCGTGCGGTTGGCCAATCTCGCCTACCAGCAAGCCCCAACCAATCCATTCGTATTGAGCCTGAAAGGCAACACCGACTTCTACCGCCCCGCGCTGGCCGGCGGCTCGAAAAAACGCGCCATCGCACTCTACGAACGCGCCATCGCGCTCTACGAGCAGCAGCAACTCACCGACCAATGGAACTACTACGCCACGCTGCTGGCACTGGCGCAATCGTACGAAAAAACCGACAATCGCGAAAAAGCCAAAACCGTGTGCCGCAAACTGCTCAAAGTCGCTCCCGACTTCGAATATGTGCGCGACAAATACTATCCCAATCTCTGATGGAATAAAAAAACTAACTTTGCAACACAAGTACAAACGAATATGACAAAAAAATTACTCTTTACACTCCTTTTGGCAGGCAATCTGCTTGCACTGACGGCCGAAGAACACACCTACATCATGAGCGACTACGGCAAACCCGCCTTCACCACCAGCGACGGACTTTTCACCACGCTCGGCAAGCAAGCCGACGGCGTGAGCGGCCCCACCTACAACGGCGGCGAGAAAGACCTCGACGTGCGCCTCTACGCCAAAAATACCTACAAAATCACCAGCAACACCGACGCAAAAATGCTGCGCATCACCTTTTGCATCAGCAAAAATGGTCATTACAAACTGGCCGAACTCACGCCGAGCAACGGCACGATGGATGCCGAACCCGAACAACTGACCGACGACAACGGCTGGAAAGCGTGGCGCTACAGTTGGACTGGCAATGCCAGCGAAGTAACATTCACCGTGGGCGAATACTGCGCCTTTGGCAGCGAATGCGCCGAGCAAGGCAAAACAGAAGTGCCCGGCACGCTGATGTTCAAGACGCTGATTATCAGCGACGATGCCGCCACCGCGCTCTCCGCTACCACATCGGACGGCATCAACATCTTCGCGCACGACGGCATTATCTACGCCGATGGCCTGAGCGACGGCACACGCATCGATGTGATGAGCGTAACAGGCGCACACTTGCTCGCCGCCACCGTGAACAATGGTCAAGCAGCCGCTCCGCTCGACCGCGGCATCTACATAGTGAAATGCAACAACCGCATACACAAAATCGTAGTACGCTGAAAATCGCTATCAAAACCTACGAATCATGACATCAGCAAAAATCCTACTGTGCGAAAACGACGAAAATCTAGGGCTATTGCTTCGCGAATACCTGCAGACAAAGGGCTACGAAGTCGATTGGGCACCCGATAGCGACGAAGGCATGAATGCCTTCCGCGACAACGGTTACGACCTGTGCGTGCTGAACGTAACGCTGCCACCCAAAGATGGATTCGCGCTGATGCAAGAAATTCGCCACTTCGATAGCCGCGTACCCATCATATTTTTGAGCGCAAAAATCTCCAAAGATGATGCGCTGACCGCCTTTCGCCTCGGTGCCGACGACTACATCACCAAGCCGTTCAGCATGGAAGAGTTGCTTCTGCGCATCGAAGCCATTTTGCGCCGCACCAACATTCACAAAAATTCCGAACAGAAATACACTATCGGGCAATTTACGTTCGAAGCCGCCCTGCAACACCTGATTTTCGGCGACCAAACCATTCGCCTGACAACCAAAGAGGCAAGCCTGCTGCTGCTTCTTGCCGAACGCGCCGACAACGTGCTCGACCGCAATTTCGCGCTGAAATCGATTTGGGGCGAAAGCAACTACTACAACGCCCGCAGCATGGACGTATACATAGCGCGGCTACGCCAAAAACTGCGCTCCGACCCCAACGTGCAAATTCTGAATGTGCATGGTCGCGGCTACCGCTTGGTCGTGGCCGAAGCGGAGGCGAATTGACAACATTCGGCGCGTTTCTACTTTTGCGTTTTCTGATTTTCGCACTTTTCGGCCACACGCTCGGCCAACGCACGGAATGCGAGCCCTGTGGCGGTATCGTCGTGCAAGGCAGCCGGCTGTCCGCCGTCGCCGCTATCGCAGATGCTCTGCACCAACGGAATTTGCGCCAGTAAATCCACGCCTTTCTCCTCGGCGAGCCGCTTGCAGCCCTCTCGGCCAAAAATGTAGTAGCGATTTTCGGGCAGTTCGGCAGGCGTGAACCACGCCATATTTTCGACCAAACCAAGTATCGGCACGTTTATCTTGTCGTTTTCGAACATCTGCAGGCCTTTGCGCGCATCGGCCAACGCCACCTGCTGCGGCGTGCTGACTACAATCGCGCCATCGAGCCGCAGGGTTTGCACCAAAGTCAGATGTATGTCGCTTGTGCCGGGCGGCAGGTCTATCAGAAAATAGTCCAATTCGCCCCACGCCGCATCGCAAATGAGTTGTTTCAGCGCGTTGCTGGCCATGCCGCCACGCCACACGAGCGCAGTGTCGGGGTCGGCAAAAAAGCCTATCGACAGTATTTTCACGCCGAATTTTTCGATAGGCACGATGAGGCTGCGTCCATCGACCTCGTCGGCCACGGGGCGCGCATCTTCGATACCAAACATTTTGGGAATCGACGGCCCGAAGATGTCGGCATCGAGCAGTCCGACCTTGTAGCCAAGCCGCGCCAATGCCACTGCCAAATTGGCAGAAACCGTCGACTTGCCCACGCCGCCCTTGCCCGACGAGATGGCGATGATGTGTTTCGCACCAGCCAACGGCTTTTCCGCTTCGGTGGCGGGCTGTTGCCGATACTTGATGGCGATGTTTCCTTCGATTTCCACGTCGGGCGCAACGTAGGTTTTTATGGCCTGTTCGCTGGCCTTCACGAGCGACCGCGCAAAAGGGTCGTTCTGTTTGTCGAACACAAGCGAAAAACTCACTTTCATTCCGTCGATGCGTATGTCGTCTTCGACCATGCCGCTCGACACGATGTCTTTTCCCGTGCCCGGATAGCGCACATGCGCCAGCGCATCGAGAATCAATTTTGGATACAAACTCATTTTTAGTTAGCAGTTAGTAGTTAGAAATTAGTAGTGAGGAGTGAGGAGTGAGGAGTTGTTGGGCGCGAACCTCTCCCCTTTTCAAGGGGAGTACCTGCGAAGCAGGGGTAGGGTTGAAGCCAATTAAGAAATAACCAAATCCGCAAATCAACAAAAAACTTAGAACCGCGCGAAGTGCGAGAAACTCAGAAACAATGAGAAACGCGCGAAGCGCACCAATCTTCAAATCTTCAAATCTTCAAACAATGCCATCTTTTCAGTGCAAAATTACAAAAATAAACCGATGTTGCGGTGCAAAATGGCGCGTCGGGCACAACTTTTGCGGCAGCGTGTTGGTTGCCGTTTTTTTTTGTATCTTTGCAACCCAAGTATTTGGCACGCTGTTTGTGCCGTTTGTATAATAAATCGATAAAAAAACTGCTATGTTGAAAAACATTCTGACCATCACGGGGCGTCCGGGGCTGTACAAAGTGGTTGCACAGTCGAACAAAGGCATGATTATTGTCGAATCGCTCACCGACAAAAAACGTTTCCCGTCGTTCAGCCACGAGAAAGCCGTTGCGCTGTCCGATATCGCCATGTTCACCGAAAACGGCGAAAAACCGCTGCCCGAAATTCTCGAACTTGTCAAGGCCAAAGAGGCGGGAAAAGCCGCTTCGGTCGAGCCGAAAGCCTCTGGCGCAGAACTTTTTGCGTGGTTTGGGAGCGTGCTTCCCGATTTCGACCGCGACCGTGTTCACCCAGGCGATGTAAAAAAATTGGTTCAGTGGTACAACCTGCTGATAGCCAGCGGCATCACCGAGTTTGAGGAGAAGGCCGAAGAACCCGCCGATAAAGCCGAATAAATCAACAAAAACACCAATAAAATGGGCAAAAAAGAGATAAAATTCAGCCTCGTTTACCGCGACATGTGGCAATCGTCGGGCAAATATGTGCCACGCAAAGACCAATTGGCCAAAATCGCGCCCGTCATCATCGACATGGGCTGCTTTGCGCGTGTCGAAACTAACGGCGGCGCATCGGAACAGGTCAATCTGCTCTACGGCGAAAACCCCAACCAAGCCGTGCGCACCTTCACCAAGCCATTCAACGAGGCCGGCATACAAACACACATGCTCGACCGCGGCTTGAACGGCCTGCGCATGAACCCCGTTCCTGCCGATGTGCGCGAACTGATGTACAAAGTCAAAAAAGCGCAAGGCACCGATATTACACGCATTTTCTGCGGATTGAACGACGTGCGCAACATCATTCCCTCTATCCGCTGGGCAAAACAGGCCGGCATGGTGGCGCAAGCATCGATGTGCATCACCTACTCGCCGGTGCATACGGCCGAATACTACATCAACATGGCCGAGCAACTCATCGAAGCGGGCGCGCAGGAGATCTGCCTGAAAGACATGGCAGGCATCGGTCGCCCCACGGTGCTTGGTACCATCGTGAAATCGATCAAAACCAACCACCCCGACATCACGGTGCAGTATCACGGCCACAGCGGTCCGGGCTTTTCGGTGGCTTCGGTGCTCGAAGTGGCCAAGGCTGGCGGCGACGTGTTCGACGTGGCCATGGAACCGCTCGCTTGGGGCATGGTTCACCCCGACGTCATCACCATTCAAGCGATGCTGAAAGATGCTGGATTTGCCGTCCCCGAAATCAATATGAAAGCCTACATGGAGGCACGTCGACTGACACAAAGTTTCATCGACGACTTTTTGGGATACTTCATCGACCCGCGCAACAGCCACATGACCTCGCTGCTCGTTGGTTGCGGTCTGCCTGGTGGCATGATGGGCTCGCTCATGGCCGACCTGAAAGGCGTTCACGCAGCCATCAACAGCAACCTGAAAGCGCAGGGCAAAGCCGAACTCACCGAAGATGAACTGCTCGTGCAGTTGTTCGACGAAGTGAAATACATTTGGCCAAAACTCGGCTATCCGCCACTGGTTACGCCATTCAGCCAATACACCAAAAACGTGGCACTGATGAACGTGTTTGCCATGAGCAAAGGTCAAGGTCGTTGGACGATGATAGACCAGAATACGTGGGACATGATTTTGGGCAAAGCCGGCCATCTGCCTGGCAAACTCGACCCCGAAATTGTGGAACTTGCCAAATCGAAAGGCTTCGAATTTTTCGACGGAAATCCGCAGGACAACTACCCGAACGTGCTGCCCAAATACATCAAAGAGATGGAAGAACTCGGTTGGGAGCGCGGTCAGGACGACGAAGAGTTGTTCGAATTTGCCATGCACGACAAGCAATATCGCGAATACAAATCGGGCGAGGCTAAAAAACGCTTCAACGCCGAACTGCAACAAAAGATGGAGGCCAAATTCAAGGCCGCCGGCGCAACGGTGCAAATCCCCGATTTCCGTGCACTGCGCCACCCGAATGCCGAACCCGTCGTGGCAACGGCCTCGGGGCGCCTGCTGTGGGAGTTCGACTACTTGGACAAATCGGTGAAACCTGCCGAAGGCAAGCAGTACAAAGAGGGCGATTTTCTGTGCGCCATTCAGACCAATGGCCGCGGCTTAGAGGCGATGCCAGCCCTATTTGCTGGAAAAATCGTCGAGCCAAAAGAGCAGGGCACGCTGGTACAAAAAGGCGACATTGTGGCCTACATCGAGAAGTAACGAACCGTGAAAAATAACGGAATATCAAAACGGATGGAAGAAAAAGCCATCCGTTTTGTGTTTAATTTTATGTTGCAAAACATATTTTTAACCTAAAATAGCGCAGGCAAAATAGTCGGCATATCGCAAACATTTTGTAACTTTGCATCCGCAAAATTGAAGATAACGTTCCTTTATCGATGGGATACATTTCACCCGATTATATTTTCGAAACAAGTTGGGAGGTGTGCAACAAGGTCGGCGGCATCTACACGGTACTTTCGACACGCGCACGCACACTCGAGAAAAAATTAGGCGACCATCTGGTATTCATTGGTCCCGACATTTGGCAAGAACACAAGGCTGTCGATTTCGTCCCGACCGACGATTTCGCCGATTGGGTGGCCGAAGCCAGCGAAAAACAAAATCTGAAAGTGCGCGTCGGCCGCTGGAACGTATGCGGACGGCCGTTGGTCGTTTTGGTCGATTACAAGCCATTTTTGCTGCAAAAAAACACCATTTACGGCGATTTTTGGCAATGGTTCGGCGTCGATTCGCTGCAAGCCTACGGTGACTACGACGACTCGTCGATGTTTGGCTACGCTGTGGGCGCAGTCATCGAGAGTTTCGTGCGTTTCCACAAGTTGGAGAAGAAAAAGATAGTGGCGCATTTCAACGAATGGATGACCGCATTCGGCGAGTTGTACATCAAACACTACATGCCCGAAATAGCCACGCTGTTCACCACACACGCCACATCGATAGGCCGTTCCATCGCTGGCAACCACAAGCCGCTCTACGACTATCTGCGCGAATACAACGGCGACCAGATGGCGCGCGACTTGAACATGGTAGCCAAACATTCGGTAGAAAAAGTGGCGGCGCACGTGGCCGACTGTTTCACCACGGTGAGCGACATCACCAACCGCGAATGTGCGCAACTGCTCGAAAAACCTGCCGACGTGGTAACGCCCAACGGATTCGAAGACGATTTTGTACCGAAGGGCGTGCGGTTTGACGCAGCCCGCAAAAACGCCCGCGAAAAACTACGCCGTGTAGCCGAAGCATTGCTGGGCTACAAACTTGCCGACAACGCCCTGTTCATCTCCACATCGGGGCGTTACGAGTACAAAAACAAAGGGCTCGACGTGTTTGTTGAGTCGCTGAAATCGCTCTCGCAGCGGCCGCTTTCGCGCGAAGTGGTGGCATTCGTATTGGTGCCGGCGTGGTCGTCGGGTGCACGCATCGATTTGGCCGAAAAATTGGCTGACCGCCACCCCGAAACGCTCGACAATCCCTTTGTAACGCACAATTTGGTAGAACCGTGGAACGACCGCATTCTGAATGCTGTCCATTGGTTTCACCTCACCAACCGCAAAGAGGAGCCGGTGAAAGTCATTTTCGTGCCAACCTACCTGAACGGTTCTGACGGCATATTCAACACCGCATACTACAATCTGCTGGTCGGCTTCGACCTCACAGCCTACCCATCGTACTACGAGCCGTGGGGCTACACGCCACTCGAAAGCGTGGCGTTCGGCATTCCAACCATCACCACCGACCTGTCGGGATTCGGACAATGGGCTTCGGCTACACCACAGGACATCAAAGCGGGCGTGGGCGTGGTGCATCGCTCGGACTACAACTACCACGAGGTAGTGGCGGCCGTATCGGGCATGATGGCCGAATATGCCAATCTGTCGGCCGTGGAGCAAAACAAAATCCGTGCATGTGCGACAGCCACAGCGCAAAAGGCCTTGTGGCGCGAGTTCATCGCCTACTACTACAAGGCCTACGACATCGCTCTGCGCAAAGTAAGACAATAATTTTTCCAAAAAAAATAGAATTAACACCATTTTTTAGACTATTATGGAAGTAAAAGTGAATCATGTAAACGAACCGAATTGGGTTGAGGTTACAGTGAAAACCAAACTGCCGAAAACGCTCGAGCGTCTGCACGAGATGTCGTTGAACCTTTGGTGGGTTTGGTCGGTCAATGCCAAGTCGTTGTACCGTTCGATTGATCCGAAATTGTGGAGCCAAGTGCGCCACAACCCTGTGGCAATGTTGGAACACGCCAAAGTAGAGCGTCTCAACGAACTGGCCGAAGACGAAAAATTTCTGAAAAAATTAGACGAAGTTTATGCCGAATTTCGCACCTATGTCGATACCAAACCGAGCAATAAATATCCGTCGATAGCCTATTTCAGCATGGAATACGGCCTCACCGACCACCTGAAAATCTATTCGGGCGGCTTGGGCGTGCTGGCCGGCGACTACCTGAAAGAGGCCTCCGACCATCAAGTGGACATGACGGCCGTCGGATTTCTCTATCGCTACGGCTATTTCACACAAACGCTCACGATGGACGGCCAGCAGATTGCCAACTACGAAGCGCAAAACTTCAACCGCCTGCCCATCACGCAAGTGAAAGAAGCAAACGGCCAACCGATGATTGTAGAGGTGCCTTATCCCGACCGCATCGTGTACGCCTACGTGTGGCGCGTAGCCGTTGGGCGCGTATCGCTCTACCTGCTCGACACCGACATGGAGATGAACAGCGAATGGGACCGCTCGATAACGCACCAACTCTATGGCGGCGACTGGGAAAACCGCATGAAACAAGAGATTATGCTGGGCATCGGCGGCATACTGATGCTGAAAAAATTGGGCATCACCAAGCAGGTTTACCACTGCAACGAAGGCCACGCCGCCCTCATCAGCGTGCAGCGTCTGGTCGATTATGTGCAGAGCGGCCTGAACATTTCGGAAGCACTCGAAGTGGTGCGCGCCTCGTCGATCTACACCTGCCACACACCCGTTCCCGCCGGCCACGACGCGTTCGACGAGAGCCTGTTTGGCAAATACATGGGCAGTTATCCCGAAAAACTCGGCATCAGCTGGAACGAATTTATCGACATGGGACGCGAAAACCCAGGCAGTCAGGAAAAATTCTCGATGTCGGTGTTCGCCTGCAACATGTGCCAAGCCGTGAACGGCGTAAGTTGGCTCCACGGCAAAGTGTCGCAAGAGATGTTCGCCCCGATTTGGAAAGGCTATCTGCCCGAAGAACTGCACGTAAGTTACGTTACCAACGGCGTTCACATGCCAACATGGGCGGCTTCGGAGTGGAAGGCCGTGTACGAAAAGTATTTCGACAAGAACTTCTACAACGACCTGTCGAACATGAAAATTTGGGCTAAGATAAACGACGTACCCGACGAAGAGATTTGGGCGACACGCACAACTCTGAAAAACAAACTGATAGAATACATCAAAACGCAGTTCCAAGAGAATTGGCTCAAAACGCAGCAAGACCCGTCGAAAATCGTCTCGATACTCGACCGCATCAACCCCAACGCGCTCATCATCGGATTTGGACGGCGTTTTGCCACCTACAAACGTGCGCACCTGCTCTTCACCGATTTGGAACGCTTGGAGCGCATCGTGAACGACCCGATTCACCCCGTGCAATTCCTCTACACCGGCAAGGCGCACCCTGCCGACGGCGGCGGACAAGCACTCATCAAACGCATCATCGAGATATCGCGCATGCCGCAATTCTTGGGCAAAATCATCTTCCTCGAAAACTACGATATGCGCCTCGCTAAACGTCTGATTTCGGGTGTCGACATCTGGCTCAACACGCCTACGCGCCCACTCGAAGCCTCTGGCACATCGGGCGAAAAGGCACAGATGAACGGCGTGCTCAACTTCTCGGTGCTCGACGGCTGGTGGCTCGAAGGCTATGTAGAAGGCGCAGGCTGGGCTCTGACCGACAAACGCACCTACGAAAACCAGCAACACCAAGACCAACTCGACGCGGCAACCATCTACAGTATGCTCGAAAACGAGATTATACCGCTCTATTTCGCCAAAAACACCAAAGGCTACTCGCCCGAATGGATTGCCTACATCAAGAAATCGATTTCGCAAATCACGCCACGGTTCACCACCAAACGCATGATCGACGACTACATCGAACGTTTCTACGCACCACTCGCCAAACGCTCGGCCGAACTCACAGCCAACGGCTGCGCCAAAGCCAAAGAGATTGCCGCTTGGAAAAAACGTGTGGCCAAATGCTGGGACAACATCGATGTGCAATCGCTCGAAATACGCAACCTCGACAAAGTGGAAGTGGGTGGGCACACCGAAATGGTCGCCAAAATCGACACCAAAGAGTTGAACGACACCTGCATCGGCGTGGAACTGGTGATGACCTACACCGACGAAAAAGGCAAGATGCATCTCGCCGACAAGCGCGAATTCGACTTGGTGAAACGCGAAGGCTCGCTGCTCACCTTCAAACTCGAATATGTGCTCGAACAGGGCGGCACGTACAAATACGCCTTCCGCATGTTCCCGAAAAATGCCGACTTGCCGCACCGCATGGACTTCTGCTATGTGCGCTGGCTGCAACGCACCAACTAAACAAAAGCAAACTCCCCGAACGCAAGTTCGGGGAGTTTTAGTTGCACCAAAAATCACAGCAAAAACGGCTCCCTCAAAAAATGAGGAGGCCGTTTTTATCTTTTCAAGCGTTCTGTAAAATCAGGTTAGTCTTTGCTTGTGAGGTCTGGCAAAATTGCCTACCGCTGCACCTTGAACCATGCGCTGTATTGCCCCTTATTGCTCTGTACCGTCAAAATATAAAAGCCCACGGGCAATCGGCTCACATCGATATTTTGGCGGAGCGTTTGCGCATCGAAACTGCTTTGAACCTGTCCCAATACATTGTAGATATAGCCATGCGCCAACGTGATACCGTCGGCAAACTCTATTTCGAGGCTATTCTGCACCAGTGTCGACGAAAGTTCGAACAATTGCGGCTGTGTGTATGACTCATCGAGTTTTGTGCTTTCTCTCTTTTGATGCCTCACAATGGCAATTGTTCCATAATTGTAGAGCGGGAAGCAATCGAATGGCGGAGTGGTGTCGGTGGTTATATTTATTCTGAAACCAAGCATATAAGTTCCCGATTCCCAAGTGCTACAATCAATCGTCAAACTATCTTTCGACTGATCGTAGGTACCAAGATCGGTAATCGTGTCGAGAACAATAAAATTGAAGCCATCTTGGAGCGTGCGTTCCATGCTTATGTATTCGACGGTTGTTTTTGTTACATCTCCACGAGTGGGCATTTGGGTCATAAAGGCAAAAAATGGAACTGTGTAACACTTATAACAATTGGCAATCGAATCGTATTTGGCGTATGCGTGTGCTATACAGACCGCTTGGGCGCAGCAAATGCCAAACGCAGCAAAGAAAATGCTCAATATCAACTTTTTGTTTTTCATAGTTTCATAAATTGTTTAGAGAATTGACGACCATCGGCTAACGTTACTACGAGCAGATAGACTGTTTGGCTTGTGAGTGCGCTGATGTCTATCTGTTCGTTTTGTGCAGCATTGCAGTTTTGTATTAAAACTCCTGATAGATCCGTAATTTTCACGGAAGCGATTTCCAAATCGGGGGCTGCGCTACCATTCTCACGGAAATAATAGGTGATGTAATTGGTAGAGGTTGTAACATGCATTGTGAGCGGTGTGCTATTGTTCCCTACGAGTTTATGCACAGCAGTGCTTTTTCCTTCGCTGTTCAACCCCGCTACACTTATGCTATACTGCTTCGACGGCGACAGATTTTGCACAACATAATCGAGCATGTCGGCCTCGATGGTGTCGCACGTAGAAATGCCAGGAGTTATTGGCGTGCAAGTTACAACATACTTGTCGCTACCATCGGAAAATGCCTTGACAGAGACATTCAGCGCATTTCCGCTCTCGTTTTCGACAAATTCGCAAACGGGCAAATTGGGCTTATAGGGAATCTCGATAGGTAATGTGCTAACGACATTTACCGTCCGTCCATTTACACTTATATTTTCTTCTGCTTTTACCCGCCCCATTATGCGATTGTTCAGTGGATTGCGTCGCCAATCGTTGTCGGGTAGTGCGCTGAACAAAACTTGCAGATTATTTGTTTCGTTGGAAGCGAGCACATAGGTGCTATCGGCGCAAAAAAGGTTACAACTCATATTGGCCGAGATATAGTCGCCTGTAGCGTTGAACGTGTAATTGTTATTCGCACGCAACACAGCACTACCATTGATTTCGCCTTGGGGTATATATTCGTCATTGTCGACAACGACATCGAACTGCCAGCCCAATCCGTGTAAAATTTCTTCGGTATTGTGTGTTATTTTCCGTACCACAGTTCCTTTGTACAAGGTTGGGAACATTAGTTCTATCGAATCATTGTTTTCGTCCTCAAAACTTATTGTATTCATCGTGGCTGTTGTCGGCACGCAAGTGGGACACGTGCGTAAATCATTGTGCAGTTCCACGCTTCGTGGTCCATAGACGTTTGTATCAAGAAATGTGTAAATATCACGATTTTTCCAAACATAATCTGCAATGTAATCGTGGAGCCCATTATGCAAGAATGCGTCGAATGCTGTGAGGTATTTATTCCCTTGATGGTCTTCCCCGATAGTCAGTTTGCCATCAGAACCTATAGCAAACGAACTTTGAAATCCACACCCTACGACCAATCCGCGCAAAATTACGCTAACCATATCGTATTGGTCGCTGGCAATTCCATTGGGATCTTCGCCATAATAGTAATTGTTATCGGGATTGATATATAGTGTCATGCAAGGCTCGTTTTCGAGATATTCGCCCTGATTGGCCAAATTGACCAACGAAAGCGGATAGAGGCAATTCGTATAAATTTGGTCGCTCTCGCCAATATGGGGATAATACTGGAAATGGGCTGGCATTTCGTCCAAATACTTTATATCGACCTTGCAAATCTCATCTTCGCCGTCGAATTGCGACGATTCGCCAAATTCAACAATGGCTGTTATGGGATCAGGGAGATTAATTCTCATGCGTGTCATCTCGCTAGAAAAAATGTCTTCGGCTATTTTTTTTGCCATTTCCAACTTTGCCGAATTGGAACTGTTGCGTATAATCGCACACTTACGAATAGATTCCTGCGAAGCAACATCGGCCACCACGACATTACTGCTGCTAGTATTCGATCCAAAAATACTCGTTGAAAGTGTTACAAGACCATTATCTTCCTCTACTGGGACATCGGGAGTTTCCTGCTCGGTGGCACGCGTTGTAATTGTCCGCATAAAATCGCCATCATTATCAGTAATAGTGTAATAACCCGTGTTCGGTATTTCGGAGATTAAGGCACGCGTAGGATTCGAAATCGTGCACCCTTCGAGTATAATTTCGCCAGCAAATAGTGTTGCTTGACGAATGCTAAATGGCGATGAATTTTCGAGTGTGAAATTGCAGTTCTTGAAAATTACAATAAAATCGTTCACATAGAATGTGCTTTCGTGAGGCAGGGTAAGTTTTGCATTGCCTTCGGTTTTAATAGTAATGGTGTAAACATCGTCGGGATTGTTCTGAAAAATGCCCCCGAGGGTAGTATTGCCAACAAATTTCAGCGTTACATCTTGATTTACAAATAAAAGACTTGCTGTGTCGTTTACATTGTTGATTGTCAATACATTGGTTGCTGCATTGTATGCAATTTTGCCATTCAGAAATGAGCAGTTCGCGCTGGTCATTTGGGTGTCGTTGAGCCACAAACCATAGGAAGTAGCCCCGATTGCACTAGCATATACAAGTGCAACGAAAAAAAGAAGTTTTTTCATAACAATTGAGATTAAAGGTTAAACGTCGTAGCAAAGTTACAGACCATTTTTTACAAATGCAAAAAAAACAACAAAAAAGTACAATATAGCAAAATTCCACAAAACATACGGGCGCAAAACGACCGTAGAGCCGCCACATTGTGGCGGCTCTACGGCTTTCATAAACAAATTATTTTGTGGCGTTGTCGAACGCACGGTTTCCCCCGTTTTTTGGGGAGAGGCTACAAAACTATTAAGCGTTGCGTCCGTGGCAATTTTTGTATTTCTTGCCGCTGCCACATGGGCAAGGGTCGTTGCGCCCAACCGTTTTTTCAGCACGGATAGGTTGCGTAACTTGCCGTGCGCGTGTGTCCTGCTTGGTGGGGTCGTCGCCTCTGCGGAACTCGTCCTTCTGCGTGCGATAACGGCTGTAGTCGGCGCGTTTCTGCTCCGCTTGGCGCACCTGCTCGGGCTCGCGCACAGGAATCTGGCCGCGCATCAGTATCGAGGCGACCTTGCGGTTCACATCGTCGATCATGCGTTTGAACAGGTTGAACGACTCGAGTTTGTAGATGAGCAACGGGTCTTTCTGCTCGTACGAGGCGTTTTGAACCGATGTGCGCAGGTCGTCGAGTTCGCGCAGGTGCTCTTTCCACGCTTCGTCGATGGTGATGAGCAGAACGGCTTTTTCGAACGCTTTCACCACCTCTTTGGCTTGCGATTCGTAGGCATCTTTCAGGTTCACGGGAATGTTGAATATGCGCTTGCCGTCGGTTATCGGAATCAGTATGTTTTCGTATTGCTGTCCCTGTTTTTCGTACACCTGCTTGATGACGGGATAGGCTATTTCGGCCATCTTGTCCATTTTGCGTTTGAATGTGGCGTAGGCGGCCTCGGCCACGTCGTCGACGAGCGCGTTCGGGCGTTTCGAGCGGAAGGTGTCGGCATCGAAGGGCGCGTCCATCGCAAAGACGGAGAGCAGCTCGGCGTTCATGCCGTCGTAGTCGTTGGCGTCGGCAGCGTCGAGCACAATGTTTTCGGCTGCGTCGTAGAGCGTGTTCACGATGTCCACGCCGATGCGTTCGCCCATCAGGGCATGGCGGCGGCGGCCATACACCACGTTACGCTGCGAGTTCATCACGTCGTCGTATTCGAGCAGGCGTTTGCGTATGCCGAAGTTGTTCTCTTCGACCTTCTTTTGTGCGCGTTCGATGGAGCGCGAAATCATCGGGTGTTCAATCATTTCGCCCTCTTCGAATCCGAGTTTGTCCATCACTTTCGATATGCGTTCGGAGCCGAACAGGCGCATCAGGTTATCTTCGAGCGAGACGTAGAAGACGGACGTTCCTGGGTCGCCTTGACGGCCAGCACGACCACGCAATTGGCGGTCGACGCGGCGGCTTTCGTGGCGTTCGGTGCCGATGATGGCCAAACCGCCTGCTTCGCGCACTTCGGGTGTGAGTTTGATGTCGGTACCACGGCCGGCCATGTTGGTGGCGATGGTAACCGTGCCGCTGCGCCCTGCTTCGGCCACGATGTCGGCCTCTTTTTGGTGCAGTTTGGCGTTCAACACATTGTGTTTTATCTTGCGCATGGTGAGCATGCGGCTCAGCAGTTCGGATATCTCCACCGAAGTGGTGCCGACCAGCACGGGGCGACCTTGCGACACCATGTTCACAATCTCTTCGATGACGGCGGTGTACTTTTCGCGTTTGGTCTTGTAGATGCGGTCGTCCATATCGATGCGCGCCACAGGACGGTTGGTGGGAATCACCACGACATCGAGTTTGTAGATGTCCCAAAACTCGCCCGCCTCGGTTTCGGCCGTACCGGTCATGCCAGCCAACTTGTGGTACATGCGGAAGTAGTTTTGCAGCGTGATGGTGGCGAATGTTTGCGTGGCGGCTTCGATCTGCACGCGCTCTTTGGCCTCGATGGCTTGGTGCAGCCCGTCGCTGTAACGGCGGCCTTCCATGATGCGGCCGGTCTGCTCGTCGACGATTTTCACTTTGTTGTCGATGACCACGTATTGGTCGTCCTTCTCGAAGAGCGTGTAGGCTTTCAGCAGTTGGTTCACCGTATGCACGCGTTCCGATTTTATGGCGTAGTTTTGCAGAATCTCGTCCTTTTTGGCCTGTTTTTCGTCTTTCGACAGATTTTCGTTTTCGATTTCGGCCACTTCGGCACCCACGTCGGGTAGCACGAAGAATTTGGGGTCGTCGGTCGAGCCGGTCAGCACGTCGATGCCTTTGTCGGTGAGTTCTATCGAGTTGTGTTGCTCGTCGATGACAAACAGCAGCGGGTCGGTGGCCACATGCATATATTTGTTGTTTTCCTGCATGTAGAACTCTTCCGTTTTGATGAGTTGCTGCTTCACGCCCTGTTCGCTCAACAGTTTGATGAGCGGTTTGTTTTTGGGCATTGCCTTGTAACTGCGGAACAGTGCCAATGCGCCCTCGTCGTGCGTTTTTTTGTCGTCGCTATTGAGTTTTTGGCGCGCTTCGGCCAGCAATTGCGTAGCCATCACCGCCTGTTGTTTCACCAGCATTTCGACGCGTGGGCGATACTCTTCGAAGAGTTGGTCTTCGCCTTTCGGCACGGGGCCAGAGATGATGAGTGGCGTGCGGGCGTCGTCGATCAGCACCGAGTCCACCTCGTCGACGATGGCGTAGTTGTGTTGGCGTTGCACCAAATCGAGCGGATTGGTAGCCATATTGTCGCGCAGGTAGTCGAAACCAAACTCGTTGTTTGTGCCGAAAGTGATGTCGGCGTTGTAGGCGCGGCGGCGTTCGTCGCTGTTGGGGCGGTGCTTGTCGATGCAATCGACGCTCAAGCCGTGGAACATGTAGAGCGGCCCCATCCATTCGGAGTCGCGCTTGGCTAGATAGTCGTTCACCGTAACCACATGCACGCCGTTGCCGGTGAGTGCGTTGAGGAACACGGGCAGTGTGGCGACCAGCGTTTTGCCTTCGCCGGTGGCCATCTCGGCGATTTTGCCTTTGTGTAGCACCACGCCACCGATGAGTTGCACGTCGTAGTGCACCATGTCCCACGTGAGCATATTGCCGCCGGCTTCCCATTCGTTGTGGAAGATGGCTTTGTCGCCGTCGATTTCTATAAAATCGAATTTGGCGGCGAGGTCGCGGTCGAAATCCGTAGCCGTTACTTCGACTGTTTCGTTCTCCTTGAAGCGGCGCGCCGTGTCCTTCATGATGGCAAACGCTTCGGGCAGTGCCTCGTCGAGCGCGACTTCCAATTTTTCGTTTATCTGCTTGTCGAGTTTGTCGATTTCGGCATACATCTTTTCGCGCTCGTTGAGTTCGGTGTCTTCGATTTGGGCGCGTATCTCGGCGATGCGGTTGCGTTCGGTGGCTACCACGTCGCTCAAATGCTGCCTGATGGCGGCGGTGCGTGCGCGGAGTTCATCGTTGCTCAACGCTGCAATGCTGGGGTAAACCGCTTTGATTTTATCGACTATCGGCATGATTTCTTTCAAATCGCGCTGCGACTTGTTGCCGAAAATTTTGGTCAGAAATTCGTTAAATCCCATAGTATCAATGTGCTAATTTTTCGTTTGTTAAACTTACAAAATCGTTTCGGGCGGAGCGATGTTCGCCACAATTTGCAAAATTACAAATTTTATGCCAATAATCGGCACAAACGCTCCTTTTTTGAGCAATTTTTTGGTAAATAGTTTTGCTTGCTCGCGAAAAAAGTGTACTTTTGCATTCGAAATTTGTGGAGAGATTTGACCGCTTGCAACCACGCTAAAAAATGCTAAAGAAGTTCCGCTTCCGCGTTTTTTCGTCCGCACACGCGAACATCCGTCTCCCAAACAAAGTTTTTTTCAAATTTTCTAAAAATCTATTGTTATGGGTTATCTTTTTTCGTCCGAATCTGTATCGGAAGGGCATCCCGACAAGGTTGCCGACCAAATTTCAGACGCCATTCTCGACAAACTGCTGGCGTTTGACCCCGAATCGCACGTGGCGTGCGAAACATTTGTTACCACAGGCCAAGTAGTGATTGGCGGCGAGGTAACGTCGAAGGCCTACATCGACATGCAGGGCGTGGCGCGCGACACGGTGCGCCGCATAGGCTACACCAAAAGCGAGTACAAGTTCGAAGCCGAGAGTTGCGGCGTGCTGTCGGCCATTCACGAGCAGTCGGTCGACATCAACCGTGGCGTGGCGCAAGGCGACAAGTTGGCGCAAGGCGCAGGCGACCAAGGCATGATGTTTGGTTACGCCACCAACGAGACGGCCAATTACATGCCGCTCACCATCGACCTTGCGCATCAACTGTTGATAGAGTTGGCCGATATCCGCAAGCACACTACGCTGATGCCTTATCTGCGCCCCGATGCCAAAAGTCAGGTTACCGTGGAATATGGCGACGACAATCGTCCGCAGCGCATTCACACCATCGTCGTCTCGACACAGCACGACGAATTCATCGCACCAGCAGCCGCCACACCCGAAGCGCAAGCCGAGGCCGACCGTGCCATGCAAACCAAGATTCACAACGATGTACGGACGATACTCATTCCGCGCGTGATAGCCAAACATCCCGAATATCGCCCCTATTTCGACGACGCATACACGCTCTTGGTCAATCCTACGGGCAAGTTTGTGATTGGTGGCCCGCACGGCGACACAGGCCTCACGGGGCGCAAAATCATAGTCGATACCTACGGCGGCAAAGGCGCACACGGCGGCGGCGCATTTTCGGGCAAAGACCCGTCGAAAGTCGATCGCTCGGCGGCTTATGCGGCACGCCACATCGCCAAAAACATGGTAGCCGCCGGCTTGGCCGACGAGGTGCTGGTGCAAGTGTCGTATGCCATAGGCGTGGCGCAGCCGTTGAACATCTACATCAACACCTACGGCACGGCGCGTGTGGCTCTGACCGACAGCGAGATAGCGCAACGAATAGTCACGCTGTTCGACTTGCGCCCAGGAGCCATCGAACGCGACCTGAAACTGCGCGCTCCCATCTACTCCGAAACGGCGGCCTACGGCCATTTCGGGCGGAAAAACGAAATCGTTACAAAGCACTTCAGTTCGCCCTACAACACGCCCCACGACATCGACCTCGACGTTGAACTGTTCACTTGGGAAAAACTCGACTGCGTGGACAAACTGCGCAAGGCGTTCGCCATCGAAGGGAAGTAGCCACAAGCAGTTTCGATAGTTTAACCCAATCATCAGGAGTTTCGACAATGGCGATGCCCAAACCACGTTACACAACACCCGAAGAGTGGCAGGAAATGGTCAATTCTCCGAGTTGGCAGGAATACAAACGGAAAATGCTGGCGACGGGCAGGGTCGTGTATGGTCCGGGGCTATAGAAAGTCGCAGAGGAAATTGTTTCATTTTTTTGTTCGTTTTTTTTCGGCAGTCTGCAGTTTTTTTACAAAAAAATTACAGGTCTAAAAATTTAGACCTAACTTTGCCACGAAATCAAATCGAAAAAAGATGCCAACGCTATTTACCATTTTTGGACTGCGCTTCTTTTTCTATTCCGACGAACATTTGCCCATTCATGTGCACATCGAGAATGGCGATGGGCGCGCCAAAATAAGCGTTGAACCAGAAATTGCGCTCATCGAAAACAGAGGCATAAAACCCGCCGATTTGCGCAAAGCCATAGAAATTGTTGGCATTTACCAAGTTGAAATAATCGAAAAATGGCATGAATTTCATGGAGAATAGCACTACGACAGAAAAAATCGGCAAGATATGGTTCGGCAACGATCGTATCTATATGCGTACCGTAGCGGGCGACGAATATAGTCGTCCACTCGAGGCATTTCCACGACTAAAAGAGGCCTGCGAAAGCGAACGCTACAACTTTGTAATTGGTCGGTTTGGCGACGATGTACGCTGGGAAAAGATAGACGAGGACATACATATCAGCAGTTTTTTCGACCACGACGAACCGCACTACGACAACGAAATAGCCGACATTTTCAACCATTTTCCACAACTGAATGTGTCGGAAGTGGCACGCTCGATGCACATAAACAAAAGTTTGCTCGCAAAATACATCTACGGCATGAAAAAGCCCAGCGACAAGCGCAAAGAACAAATCAAACAAGCCATTCACGCCCTTGGTCGCGAGTTAATGGCGGTATAATTTGCCCAAACCATCGAAAAAAAACGGCTCTCAAACACTGTTTGAGAGCCGTTTGGTTGTTGTTGCGCCGGCTATTTCACGATTTTGAGCGTGCCTTGCTCGGAGCAGATGATGTAGATGCTGCGGTCGAACGCTGTGATGTCGATATCGGCAGTGCTTTCGGCCAACACAAGGCCAGTTACGCTGCAGATGCGAATCGGCACATTGTTGGCATTGCGAACCACGCCATCGACATAGGTTACACCGTCGATTGCAGGCGTTTCGATGAGGCCGTCGGGATCGTCAGGGTCATCGGGATCGTCGGGGTCGTCAATTGGGTCGTCGTCGCTGGTGGTTTGCAGCAGTTTGCGGTATATCTGCAGGGCGGTTTGGTTGCTCGTGTAGTTGCAGAAGGTTTTGTTGTTGCCGTTGAACTGTATGCGTCCCAGTAGGGCGTTGGTGCTGGCTATGACCACGCTGTCGCCGCCGTTGCAAAACTCGATAGTCCACGTTTGTGTGCCTTCGCCCTTCACTTGCAGATTTTTGACGGTGTCGGCGCGCAAGGCCAACTCTTCGCTCACGTCGAGTCCGAGGTCATCGACCGTCCACTGCTTCACCAAAATTTTCCATTTGCCGCCTGCGACTGCCACCAGATGCACCTCTTCGGCACCCCATGCGCCGATGCTATCGCCCGCGCGGACAATCTCGGTCGATGGCGTAGCGATGCGTCCGATGCCTTTTTCGGTCAATTCGAACTCGCCCGACACGCGGTTGTATTTTTCGCACACAAGCACCACGGTGTCGTTGGTGTGCAGTTCGTCCAACGTTTTCACTTTGTAGTAGAGGTCGCGCCCTGCGAAAATATCATGCTTCGTTACGGTTACTTGGCACGATGCTTTCACTTCGGGATTGGCGGTGCTTGTTACTGTAATGGTGGCGTTGCCCGGTGCCACGGCTGTAACCATGCCCGCCTCGACGGTGGCAACGGCCGTATTGCTGCTGCTCCAAGTTACGGCTTTGTAGGTGGCATTCGCAGGCTCGAACGACACGTTCAGTTTGTGCGTTGTCTCCTCTTCGAGCGTAAGTTTGGTGGAATCGATCGCAAGGCTTGTGAGTTCCACATCGTCGAACGCCTTGGTCAAAGCCCAAACGAACGACACTTTTTTGAAATAGTGCGCTTTGCCGCCCGTTGCCCAAAGTCCGACATATTGGAAATTGCCTTCGATATTTACCGTGTCGTAAGCCGTAGCGTTGTCTTTCACATAGTCGAGTGTACCTACAATGTCGTTCTCGGTTACGGTTTTGTTCGTGCCGTTGTACAAATCGCTCACGCCGTTCCAAGCCACATTGGTGCCATACACGTTGATGGTTCTGTCGGCGGTGTTGGCGGTTCCCCACTCGATGATGACTTGGCGGATATAGCCCACCGAATTGGTGTTGATAATGCCCGCTTGGTCGTTGCCAGAGCCGCCCGACAGTTTCATATTGCCGTTGTCGGTGGCAGTTTTGCCGGCATACACCGTTCCCGATATGCCTTTTTTGCCGCTCCAAGTATTCGGTTGGCCGTCTTTCAGCGAATTGACGGTGATGCCCGTCGTGTCGGCGGTAATCACATCGCCCATCAGCACTTCGCCCGAAGCCGTGGTAACGGTAATTTTGCAGGTGGCCGTTTTCGCACCATCGACGGTAGCGACGGTGATGGTGGCTTCGCCGTTGGTGAGTGCGGTAACGGTGCCATAGTCGTCGACCGAAGCCACGCCGCTATTGGACGACGACCACGTTACGCACCTATTGTCGGCATCGGCCGGAGCGATGGTTGCCGCCAGCGTAACCGTCTGATTCACATAGATTTCAGCCTCTGCGGGGGCGAGTGTAACGCCCGTAACGGCAATCGGTGTCAGCCATGCGTATTCGATAATGTTTTGTGCGCCCGAGATGCCGTAGAAAGGTTGCGGCACGGTGCGTACGACCACTTTTTTGCCGATATTGTCGGGATTGTTGCACAGACTCAACGCTTGAACGGCCTCGTTGGTTTCGTCCGAAGTCATTTTCATCGGCATCCAATTGCTGCCGTAGATGTCGTCGGCCAAAGCGATTTGGCGGCATTGGTCGCTACTGGCGGTCGTGGTGTATTCGATTTTGCCTTTTTTGCCCTGTGTAGGCACGCCCACAACGAAGCCCTTGACCCACGTGAGTGTCTGATTGTAGCCGCTCTGCTGCTGCAAAGCGATGGCTTCGGCGCAGGTGTAGGGGTCGTCTTTGGTGCCTGTGCCAGCAAATGCCGCTGCGCAGAAAAGCGTGAGCGCAGCCCAACTGATAATTTTTTTCATGATAAGATTTTGTTTGATTGTCGAATTGTTGGTTCGTCGATTTGAAAAATAATTAGGTAATTGAATAATTGGATAATTAGATAATTAGATAATTGTCTTGCTACTTGCTACTCATATCTTGCTACTAACTTTAACCTTTTGCGGATTTTTCGCCAAAAAATCTTTCCAACTGCGATAGGGTTTGTCGGTGGCGGTGGGGTGCGCCGTCTGCAAATAGTGGCAATAGGCGGCTCCCAGCGCATCGGTGGCATCGAGTTGTTTGGGCAGTGCGGCGGCATCGAGTTTCAGCAAGCGGCAAAGCATGGCGGCCACCTGCTCTTTCGAGGCGGCGCCGTTGCCCGTGATGGCCATTTTTATCTTCAACGGCGCATATTCGGTTACGGGAATGTCGTGGGTGATGGCGGCCGCGATGGCCACGCCCTGCGCACGCCCAAGTTTGAGCATCGATTGCACATTTTTGCCAAAAAACGGCGCTTCGATAGCCAGTTCATCGGGTAGATAGCGCGCAATGACCGCCGACACCTCGACGAAAATGCGCTGCAACGAGAGGTACGGGTCGCGCACCTTGCGTATGTCGATAACGCCCAGCGCAGTGCATTCGGCCGTGCGCCCCACGATACGCAAAATGCTGTATCCCATCACATTCGACCCCGGGTCGATGCCCAAAATGATGCGCTCTGGCGTCTCCGTTTCCATACGGTGCAATTTTCTGCAAAATTACAAAAAAATGGCGAATTTTGTTTCTATCGCGTTTTTTATGTATCTTTGCCAATTAGAATTGAAACTAAAAAGAGTATCGATATGAAAATTGCGCACACACCGATTGTTTTGCTGACTGGCCTTGTGTTGGTACTCGGCTCATGCAAAGTACAGAATGCCCCTGGAGCCTACATTCCCGCCGAAGGCGAACGCCCCGCCAAAGAGACATTGGCCAAAAAAGAGGAGCCAAAACCTGTCGAAACGCCCCAACCCGCCGAAGTTGCCGTAGCCGAAACGCCGGCCGTAGAACCAGCCGTTGAGCCCGCCAAAGAGGCGGCTCCTGCCGTAGTCGAACCCGAAAAAGAGGTTACACGCACCGAAGTGTTCAGCGTTGTCGAGGGCGAATCGGACACCGATTTGAAAACCTACCACGTGGTTATCGGCAGTTTCAAGAGCCAAGAAAACGCCCAACGGCTGCAGGCACGCATGCGCCCCGACTACAAGCCAGTCATTGTCATCAACGAACACGGCATGTACCGTGTGCTGCTCGCCTCGTACGACGACTACGCATCGGCCAAACAGAAGATAAACGACATCAAGGCGCAGTTTGCCGACGCATGGGTGCTTGTGCAGAAAAAATAGGCACCAATCCATGGAAACGGTGAAACTCACCATACTTGGGTCGGGCTCGGCCACGCCGACACCGCAGCGTTTCCACACGGCGCAACTGCTCGAAATGCGCAACAAGCAATTTCTGATAGATTGTGGCGAAGGTACGCAAAATAGGCTGATACAGAGTGGCTTACACACGGCTCGGCTCAACCACATATTCATCTCGCATCTGCATGGCGACCACTGTTTCGGGCTGATGGGACTGATTTCGACCCTTGGCATGTTGGGGCGCACACGCGACATCGAGATACACGCGCAGCCCGATTTGGAGCGACTGCTGCTGCCGCAAATCGACTATTTTTGCAGCGATTTCCCGTTTCGCATCAATTTTCATCCGTTCAATCCACGCAAATCGGAAATCATCTACGACGACCGCAGCCTGACGGTAACCACCATTCCGCTGAAACACCGCGTGCCGTGTGCCGGTTTTCTGTTCGAAGAGAAGGCCACCGAACGCCATCTCGTGCGCGCCATGGCCGATGCCTACGGCGTTCCCATCAGTCAGTTTAGAGCCATAAAAGCCGGTGCCGACTTTGTAACGCCCGACGGACAGACCGTGCCCAACGACCGCCTGACCACGTCCCCCGATCCGCCACGCCGATTTGCCTACATTTCGGACACCGCCTACCTCGAAAAAATTGTGCCGATGATTGCTGGTGTCGATTGCCTCTATCACGAAGCCACCTTCCTGAACGACGACACAGCACGCTGCCAAGCCACGTTACACAGCACAGCCGCGCAAGCCGCTACCATCGCACGCATGGCGCACGTCGGGCGGCTCGTCATCGGGCACTACTCGGCGCGCCACCGCGACATTGCGCCGTTTCTCGACGAAGCGCGCGCCATATTTCCCAACACTATCGGTGCCACCGATGGATTGACAATCGAATTTTGACTATGAAACGGCTCGTTTTCGGCATATTGGCGTGTTTGCTTGCCACTGCGCTGGGCGCACAAAAAGCAGAAGATGCTACACGGCTTTTCGACGAAGGACGCTACGCCGAAGCCGCCCAAGCCAACCAATCGCTGCTGAAAAAGAAGCCCCACGACGGGCTGCTGCACTTTCGGCTGGCACGCTGCCTGATAGAACTCAATCGGGAAAACGAAGCACTCGAACATCTGCAAACTGCTGCTGACAACGGTTTCGCGAAAGCCTACCGCTACATAGGCGACCTGCGCTTTGCCGACTATTTTTTTGCCGAAGCCGCCGAAGCATACACGCATTGGCTGGCCGAAGGCGACATGGACGACACCACACGAACGCACTACACCGAACGGCTGCGGCAAGCCCAATTGGGCGAGCAATTGTTGCAGCGTGTCGAAGATATTGCGCTGATTGACAGCACGATAGCAGCGAAAAACGATTTCGTCGCACACGTAACACTTCCGCACGAAACGGGCGCATTTTTTGCGTCGGGCGATGGGCTCGTCGGATTCGAAGCAGGGCGAAAAGACCGCCGCTACCTCACACTGGCCGAAAACGGGCAGACCGACCTGTGGTCGTGCGACAATCTGATGGGCGAATGGAGTGCGCCACGGCCGCTTTCGGCGACGCTCAACTCCGACCGCAACGAAAATTTCCCCTTCGTCGCCGCCGACGGCATCACCATCTATTTCGGTTCCGAAGGGCACGACGGACTGGGCGGCTACGACATTTTCGTAGCGCGCTACAACAGCGAACGCAACGACTATATGTCGCCACAAAACGTGGGAATGCCTTTCAACTCGACGGGCAACGACTACATGATGGCATTCGACGAGACGGCTGGCATCGGCTGGTTTGTTACCGACCGTTTCCGCACCGACGACAGCGTGGCCATCTACCGTTTCAAGCCCAATGAACAACGGATTATCGTGCGCGATAGCACCGACGACGGTCGGCGTGCAGCCGCCAAAATGCAACGCTTCAGGCACGCCAATGCGCCGCAAGAATCCGTCCTGCCCGACAAACTATTGCAAAGCTCCGAACAGTGGCATTTTGTGGTGAACGACACCACCATCTACACCGCCACAAGTGATTTTGTGAGCGACGAGGCGCGCGCCGAATTTGAGCAATTGCAGTCGCTGCAACTGCAAATAGCGCAAAAGCGTTTCACACTGCAAGCCAAACGCGAACTGTGGCAAATAACCGACGATCCTCGCGAGCGCGCCGCCCTTGCCGCCGACATCTTGTCGATTGAGCGCGCCATGCGCCAACTCGAAAACGAAGCACAAGCGTGCGAAAAACGCATCCGCCACACCGAAACCGAAGCGTTGCGCTCCGCGCAGTTTTCGTGCTGCGCACGTTTCTAATTGTTTCTAAGTTTTTCGCGCTTCGCGCGGTTTCTATTTGATTAGTAGCAAGACACAAGTAGCAAGTCGCAAGACAAAATTAGGAATGAGGAGTTTTTTTGCGCGTTCTCTCCCCCTGCTGCGTAGCAGATAGGGGGAGTACCTGCGAAGCAGGGGTAGGGGTTTATTTCAATTAAAAATGAATAATTAAGAATTAAGAATTAAAATTAGACACAAGACACAAGTAGCAAGACACAAGAAAATTATTTAATTACTCAATTTCCAATTATTCAATTAATTTTCAAATAACCAAATAACCAAATCTCCAAATGCATGATGAGAAACAAAACCAACGCCACCAACGGACGTGGCACGCCACGTCCCTACAATACAATGGTTGAATTATTGAATTATTGAATGATTGAATTTTCGGGCGCAATTGATGCGCCCCTACAATTAAATTATTGAATTACTGAATCATTGACTTATTGATTCATTGAATTTGAAAAATTTGTTGATTGGACAATTGGATAATTGAATAATTGATTTCGTGCGGGCAAAAAAATGTCCGTGGGGCTTTTGGGAAAACCTCACGGACAGATACAATCGCTATTGCTCGCCCACGAATGGGGCGGGGGAGTGCCGCGTTTACTTTTTGTCTTTGAATTTGCGCGAGAGAACAACCTCGTCATCGTTGATGCGTTTCACCTCTACGGTAACTTGGCTAATGTCGAAGAAAGAGCAATAGGTGCTGTCGGCTTCGATTTCATCCATCGCTGCGTTGACGGCGTTTTTCACCTTTTCGTCCATCTTTTTGCGTTTACCGTTCAGTACGTAGGTTGTGCCGTCGTCGCTAAGAGGGGAGGCAATTTTTGCCACAGCGTCGCAGATTTTGGCTTCTGCACCGCTGAGTTTGTATGACATGTAAGAACCTTTGCTGCTTTCGGAAACGCCGATGGAATAGGCTTGGTCGCCCGTTACATCTTTGTCGCAACTTGTGAATACGCAAGCGCACAGAACCATGCAGCATACTGCTGTCATCGAAAAAATCTTTTTCATCATGTTTTGTTTTTTGTTAAAACCTAAATTTGACGCCGCAAAAGTAGTAATTTTTTCAAAAACGTGAACATTGTGCCGAAAAAAATACAAAAAAACGGGAGGGCGGCTCTGTGCGAACCGTCCTCCTGTCGTTTTTTAGTGTCGGATTGCGGACTATTTGCTCAATGCCAGCGCCACATTCACGGCGCAGGCCACGGTGCAGCCCACCATCGGGTTGTTGCCGATGCCGAGGAATCCCATCATTTCGACGTGTGCCGGAACCGACGACGAGCCAGCGAATTGTGCGTCGCTGTGCATGCGTCCCATGGTGTCGGTCATGCCGTACGAGGCGGGGCCGGCGGCCATGTTGTCGGGGTGCAGGGTGCGACCCGTGCCACCGCCCGAAGCCACGCTGAAGTAGGGTTTGCCGGCCAAGATGCGTTCTTTCTTGTAGGTGCCAGCCACTGGGTGTTGGAAACGTGTCGGGTTGGTGGAGTTGCCCGTGATGGACACATCGACGTTTTCTTTCCACAGAATGGCTACGCCTTCGCGCACGTCGTCGGCGCCGTAGCATTTCACTTTGGCGCGCGGGCCGTCGCTGTAGGCTGTCTCTTTCACCACTTTCAGTTCGCCCGTGTAGTAGTCGAACTCGGTTTGCACGTAGGTGAATCCGTTGATGCGGCTGATGATCATGGCGGCATCTTTGCCGAGCCCGTTCAGTATGCAGCGCAGCGGGTTTTTGCGTACTTTGTTGGCCATTTCGGCGATTTTGATGGCACCTTCGGCGGCGGCAAACGATTCGTGGCCGGCGAGGAAGGCGAAGCATTGTGTTTCTTCGCGCAGCAGGCGTGCGGCCAAGTTGCCGTGTCCGAGTCCCACTTTGCGGTCGTCGGCTACGGAGCCGGGGATGCAGAAGCTCTGCAGTCCGATGCCGATGGCTTCGGCAGCTTCGGCGGCGTTTTTGCAGCCTTTTTTCAGTGCGATGGCCGTGCCAACGACGTATGCCCATTTGGCGTTTTCAAAGCAAATCATCTGCGTTTCTTCGCAGGTTTTATACGGGTCGAGACCTGCTTTTTCGCAGATTTCGTTGGCCTCTTCGATAGAGGAAATGCCGTTTTCGTTCAGAGCCGCCAGAATCTGTTTCATGCGGCGGTCTTGGCTCTCAAATTTAACTTCTCTAATCATCTCTTTTTTGTTAAAAATGAATAATAAATAGTGAATAATGAATAATAGAATGGCAAATCATTGGTCGCTGGCGTTCGATGAATTGATGATGGCTGTAAGAATCTTGATTATTTCGCAACAATCGTTGAAAATGCTTTCGAACTGATGTTGTTCAATATAATCGGTAGATTTTAGCAATTTTAGCCAATAACAGGTTTCGTTCGCCTCTTTGATTGCGATTTGCAATTTCGACCTAAACTCTTTTCGGGTGCAGCCATATTGTGCTTCGGCAATGTTGGCTCCGATGCTTGTGCCGCTTCGAAGCACTTGTCGCGACAATACTGTCTCGCATTTTTGTTCGTTGTCGTTGTAACGCAAAAATTTGTAAAGATTCACTATGCGGATAGCAAACGCCTCACTTTTTTCGACGATAACATTCGACTGTCCCGAATTATTCATTATTCATTTTTAATTGTTAATTATTCTTTGCGTGGGTCGATGGATTTGACTGCGCCCTGTTCGGGTTTGGTGCGGCCGTAGGTGCCGGTTACCGATTTCAGGGCTTCGTCGGCCGGAACGCCTTTTTTCACGGCATCCATGAATTTGCCCATGTGTACGAATTCGTAGCCGCACACTTGGTCGTCCTTATCGAGGAACATGCGTGTGATGTAGCCCTCGGTCAGTTGCAGGTAGCGCGTGCCTTTCTTTTTGGTGCCGTAGAGTGTGCCTGTTTGCGAAATCAGGCCTTTGCCCAAGTCTTCGAGGCCTGCGCCAATCATCAGTCCGCCTTCGGAGAAAGCCGATTGTGTGCGTCCGTAGACGATTTGTAGAAACAGTTCGCGCATGGCCGTGTTGATGGCGTCGCAAACCAAGTCGGTGTTCAGAGCCTCGAGCAGTGTTTTGCCAGGCAGGATTTCGGAGGCCATGGCGGCCGAGTGCGTCATGCCGGAGCAGCCGATAGTTTCGACCAAAGCCTCTTCGATGATGCCTTCTTTCACGTTCAGCGTCAGTTTGCACGCGCCTTGTTGCGGTGCGCACCAGCCGATGCCGTGCGTTAAACCGGAGATGTCTTTTATCTCCTTGGCTTTCACCCATTTGCCCTCTTCGGGAATGGGTGCAGGCCCGTGGTTGGGGCCTTTGGCAACACAACACATGTGTTCCACTTCCTTTGAATAAACCATAAGTTTTTAATTTTTATAGGGTTTGTAACTCACAAAAGTTCTAACCTGCAAAGATACGAATTTAGTTTGAAAGTAGAAAAAGTGAGAAAGTGTAAAAGTCTATAAAGTGAAAAGTTTATAAAGTCTATAAAGTGAAAGGTAGGGACGTGGCGTGCCGCGTCCGATGGCGGCGTTGTTGGTCGTTTATCCCAAATCGGTCATTAGAAAAATGAATGCAAATTTTTCTAATGACCGATTTTGGTTTATTCTTGTGGTAGCTGGTGCGTTGGTGCCATAAATTTCTTTGTTGGTTATTGGTCTTTTCGATTGTCCGTTTCCGTCCATTTCAGCAAGTCGAACTTGCGCTGCACCTCTTGTTGGCGGTATTTGTTGAGTATCTCGGCGAAGCGCGGCAGGTTGCGTATGTTGTTGAGGTCGGTATCGACGGCGATATGGTGAAACCCGCGATAGCCCAACGACATGGCTTTGTCGAAAGCGTCGAGTGCTTGTTCGGTGCGCCCCATGAGCGCGTTGAGGCACGCCGCGTCGTAGTAGTTGCCTTTGCTGGGGGCGTTTACAAGAATACTATCCATCCACGCCAAGGCCTCTGTGTCTCGTCCAAGATAATGAAGCGCATATTGACGCATAGAACCATAATAGATAATGGTGTCTGTGGCAAGCACTTGTTCGAAATCGGTTTTGGCTTGCGCCGTATCGCCTTGTATCAGTTCTATGCGGCCGCGCCAAAAGATGGTGTAAGGCTCTGGGTCGAGTTCGATGCTACGGGCGATATCCGACAAGGCGGCATCGTATTTTTTCTGCTCGAACTGCGCTATAGTGCGCAGGTAATACCCCCAAGCCGCATAGATTGGGAAATTCTGTATGACATACGAAAAATCGTTGAGTGCATTGGCATAGTCGCCAATCTCCTGATAGCAATTGCCGCGCTCGATGTATCCATCCGCAAGATCTGGCCTTATATTGAGCAACGCCGTGTAATCGGCCACCGCTTTGCGGTACTGATAGAGTTCTTGGTAGCACATTGCCCGATTGGCTAAAACGAATAGGTCGGCTGTGTCTAGCGTTTGCTCTATCAGATCGAGTTCTTTGATGGCATCGGCGTAGTACTCTTTCTCCCTATAGATGCGAACACGCAGGTATTTGTAGAACAACTGCAGATAACCCGTCAGGTTGTTTATCTGCTCGGACACGGCATTGAGCAGGTAGGGATATTCGGCACTGCCCCAAGTAATCAGCCAGTCCGTATCGCCAAAATCTCCTGTCTCGCCGTAATTGAGATTGAGGTAGCGGATATATTGGTCTATGAACTTGGTTATTTCGCCGTCCATCATGGCTATTTCGGCCGACAGCCGCCACGCCTGTGTGTTGTTGGGGTAGAGTTTGGTGATGGAGGCGACCATGGCGCGTGCCTCGTCGTTTTTATTCAAGAGCCAAGCGCACCACGCTATATTCACCAGATACGAGTCGTTGGTCGGTGCCAGTGCGCTTGCCTTCTTGTAGTCCGCAAGGGCGGCAGCGTAGTTCTTCATTTGATAGTACAAATCGCCCCGTTCGGCATACGCGTGTGCAGCCTTCTTGTCTTTTTTGATGGCTGTGGTGTAGTCGTCCAGCGCCTTTTGATATTCGCCTATTCCGGCATAAATCGCGCCACGCAATAGATAACATTGGCAGACCGATATTCCCGATGTTTTGGCGTACTTGATTAGCATGTTGGCGTCCTGCAACGCTTTGCCGAATTCATTGAGTTCGGCATAGGCCCATAGACGGATGAGGTAGAGTTCGCCGTTTTTGGGGGATTTCTCCAATTCCGCAGTACACAGTTGCACGGCTTCGGCGTATTGTGCGCTGTCCAACAGTTGTTCGATTTGCGCAGTCTGCTGCGCCACGAGCGACATCGCCGACAGGCAGAGTGTCGCCACAAGAATTCTCAGTTTGTTCATAGTTTTTTTTGATTTTATAAGAGTTTGTTATTTGATAAATATGTTTCGTTTTTGCAATTTCGCACTATGATAATGTCAGACATTTGCCGTTTCCGTTTTTTTGTAGTACTTTTGCATTGTTCTTACGGTTCACTACTTAGTGGACCACAAAACAGTGAACTTATATTGATTCGTTATGGTACAAGGAATTAACCGCTCGTTTATTTATGGTGTATCGGTGTCGGGCGACAACTTTACCGACCGCGTGAAAGAGACACAGCGTCTGAAAAAGGACTTTGAGAATGGGCTCAATGTGGTGCTTATCTCGCCTCGGCGCATGGGAAAAACTTCGCTCGTGAAGCGCGTGCAGCAAGTGGTGGACACCTCAATAATTCATACGGTATATGTCGATATCTACGACTGCAAGTCGGAATACGATTTCTACAATAAGTTTGTCGAGGCGGTTCTCAAGCAGACCTCGGGCAAGATGGAACTTTTTTTGGAAAAGGCCAAGAAGTTTCTCACGCGCCTGACGCCAAAAATCTCGTTCAGCCCCGACCCTACGGCGGATTATTCGGTTTCGCTGGGCATTACGCCCAAGGAGTATTCTCCAGAAGAGATTCTCCAACTGCCCGAACTCGTGGCACAGCAGATGGGCAAGCATATTGTGGTGTGCATCGACGAGTTTCAGCAAGTGGCCGAATTGCCCGATTCGCTGCAGGTGCAGAAGCGTATGCGTGGCGTATGGCAGCACCAGCAGCAGGTCTCCTACTGCTTGTTTGGCAGCCGTCAGCACATGATGAACAAACTGTTTCAAAACAGGTCGATGCCGTTCTACCAATTTGGCGAGCCAAATTATCTGCAACCCATTCCGACGGAAGAGTGGATTCCGTTTATTCGGCAGAAATTTACCGAAAAAGGATTGACCATCGCCGACGAGCATATCCGTACCATCTGCGAAACGGTTGGCAACCAATCGTCGTATGTGCAGCAGTTGGCGTGGAATGTGATGATTAACACCAACACCGAAGTTACAGAGCAAACCATACAAGCCGGCATTGGCGACCTGCTTATACAGTGCACGCCGTTGTTTATGGAGCAAACGAGCGGCTTGTCGAGTTACCAAATGAACTTTCTGAAAGCCATTGCTGCTGGGCAGCACAATCAGTTTACCTCCGCTTCGGTGCTCCGCGACTACCGCTTGGGCAGCAAGTCGAATGTCGATCGTATGCAGAATGTTCTGCGCGATAAAGACTACATTGTTGTTGCGCCCGACGGCCTTTTCCTCTCCGACCCTGTGATGGCATTGTGGCTCAGGTCGAAACTATGAGTGCCGCAGCACTCTGTCTGACAATATATCAAAGAACGTTATTTTTGGGTGAACTAGCTATAAAACTGGGCGCACCGACCGCCCCCAGTAGCGGTCGTCGCCGATCCCGCACACGTAGACCGAGCCGGAGCGCACGATCCACGCGCTGCCCGGGTAGTCGGTGCCGAGCGAACTCGACCAACAGCAGCCGAACGAGCCAGCGTCGAACAGGACATCGTCGTGGCGATAGCCCGCCGCAGGCAAAAAGATGCTGTTGCCGTTCGAGGCTTTCACTTCGTAGCCGGCTACGCCCGTGCCGTTGTAGTTGATGGTCCATGTCCAAGTGCACTTCTCGCGTAACTCTGTCCATTCGGCATCGGTAGGCATACGCCAATTGTCGCCCCAGTTTTTGGCAGCAGCATCGTCGCTGGCTTCGAGCGTGGTTCTGCCGTCGGTGCCATTATACTTGGTTAGTTTGCTGTAATCGCCATTGTAATTGTAGGTACCATACTTGTAGGTGTTCCACGAGTAATCGCTCTTGGCTTCGGTTTCGCCCCACGCATAGTAGTTTCCGTACTTTTCGGGGCTGGTGGCACCCACATTGCAGGTCGCCCACTTCACGCTCAAGCCAAGATCGACCCATGCATGGCCATTCTCCGTGCCAGTGGTAGATGAATAGTCCCGAACCGATGTACTCAATTGGGAACCAGACGAGGCGTTGCATTTGTCTATCAATGTTTGGACGCTAGGGTAGTCGTCGCCGCACTCGTTTTTGGCGAATTCAAACAACTTTTGGGCTGTTTGGTAGTCGCCTTCGTTATATTTTTGTTTCCCTTCGGCCATGGCGGCGTCGCATAGTTCGTCGGCCTGCACGGCTGGCACCGCATACAGCAGCGCAAGGACTGCCAAGCATATTCGTACAAGGTGTTTCATAGATTCTCGATTCGTTTTTTTATCTTTTCTATTCTCTCTACTTTTTTTTCTGCCTTGTCTTTCGTAATCCCTGCTGGGAGGTTCTGCCACTTGCGGTTAATATCCTTGTATAATTCCTGTGCCTTGTTGTATAGTTCGTTTCGTTTTTCAGTCCAAACTTGTTCTCCTTGGTATTTTTTGTATATGGAGTTACTCTCGTAGTGTCCGATACGTTCCAGGTAGTTTCGCGCGGAGTCTAACTGGTCGATGCCGATGTCATCGGTGCTTGCCTGTCGTAAGGCGGCATCGAAATTATTAACTGCTTCCGTGTGGGCGGCGGCAATTTCCTCGCGCGCTTGTTCTTCGCGTAGTTCTTCGCGTAGTTCATAGCGATTCCACGCTACTACGGCAATTATAGCCGCAACAATAGTAATGCCTATGCTCCACAGCCAGCCGTGGCGTGTTTTCGCTTTGGGGGCGTTGGCAGCCGGTGGCGGTGTGGCAACGCGTCGTGCTGTTGGGTGCGATGGTGTCGCCGGTGCTGTTGGCGCAAGCTTCACCGCTGCGGGGTTGGCAGCCCAAGCGGCAAGGGTTTCGGCCGTTGGGCGGTCCCACGTTTCGCGGGCGAGCATCAGGCGGACAACGCGCGCGAGCGTGGGCGAGATAGGCTGTGTGATGTCGGGTATTTCGGCACCGTTTTTCTGCAGTCCGCCGCCAATCTCGCCAAACGGCACATCGCCCGTGATGAGTTCGTACGTCATCGCACCGAGCGACCAGATGTCGCTGGCTTTTGTTGGTGCCGGCTGTGCCGAGAAGCGTTCGGGTCCCATATAGGCCATGGTGCCGCCCGACGTGCTGCCCGCCACGCTTTTGCGCAACGTGGTGCGCGCCTTGGTGGAGATGCCGAAATCGGTGATGCGGTAGTTGCCGTTCTCATCTATCAAGATGTTGTCGGGCTTGATGTCCTGATGCACGATGTCTTTGCTATGCAGGTAGGCCAATCCCGAAGCCACATCGTGCAGCATGCGCCATATCTGCTCTTCGGAGAGTTTGCCTATCTGTTTGCTGAGCGCGCCTTTGGGGCAGTATCCCATAATCAGGTAGGGCATATTCTCCCACTGGTCGACATGGCTGGGTTTGAGCAGATTGGGGTGCGCAAGGTGGTACACGCCGGCCAATTCTTGGCAGAACGTCTGCAGCCCGTCGCTGTCCATGCCCTGCCCGGGTGCATAGACTTTGATGGCGATATCGAGGCCTGTCCATGGGTCGTGGGCGAGCCAAACCTCGCTAAATCCGCCCCGCCCGATGAGTTTGATAAGCGTGTAGCGGTTGGCAAAAAGTGTATTGGGTTGTAGTTGCATGGTTTTACTGACAAATCATTTTATGGTTAAACGTCGTTTTGTAATTCTCCGCGAAAGTGCCTTTATTCTCCTTGTGGCGCAATTTTTACACGGTGCGTTGTGTCGTCTTTATGTTCTACTTTTTTCGTTGTTACAACTTCAGGCACAGTTTCTTCTTTTTCTGGTGGCGGTGGTGGAGTGAGATTAGTATCACCTGTGCTTAATTTTACACCGTCTTCGACTTGCTTTTCCTCTCTTGCGTTGCGCGCGCTGTTGGGGTTCAATTTGTCAAGGGGGGTATCGCTTTTTGGGGCTGCCTTCGGTTGTGCTTTGTCAGATTTTGCTTTTTCGCTCGCATTCTTATCCGGTTCGATAGGTTCTTTCGATGGCTCTTGGGCAGGATCGGGCAGCGCGATGGTGTCGCTTGGCTGTTCTTCGCTTTCTGTTTCGGCCTGAATCGCCGTCGAATCGGGATTTGCTGAGACCATCGGCGTGTTGTTGCCATCGTTGCCGTTTGTCGGGACAAGAAATATGACGGCAAGCGCCGCCACCACGGCAAGCGCAGCGACCACAATGAGTTTGAGTCGGCGGTTGTCGCGCAAAAGTTTGGCTTTGGAGGCACTGACCTCTTTGTTGGCCGCCGTTTCGACGATACGCTTGGCAGGTGCCACGCCGCCTGCCGTGATTTGCGCCAAGATGGTCGTTACATTGTCGTGCCAGCCGGCGGCTTCGTCGGCTGCCCATAGCGCATCGCGGCATTCGGACACGGTGGCGTGGTGCTGTTCTATGACCTCTTGTATCTGGTTGTCCTGCAAACAGCCGCACAGCCCGTCGGAGCAGAGCAAAAAGAGGTCGCCCTGCTGAATATCGAACACCTTGGTGTCGGGCAGAGCGGCTCCACGCGGGTCGCCAAGGCTGCGCGTGATGATGTTGTTGTTCGGGTGGAAAAACGCCAACTCCTCGGTGATGCTGCTAGCATCGACCAGTTCCTGCACATAACTGTGGTCGTGCGACAGGCGTTCCAGCCCCGACACGGCGTTGTAGCGGTAGGCGCGCGAATCGCCGCACCAGCCCACATACGCTTTGCCGTTTAGCAGCCAGACAAGCACGATGGTGCTGCCCATGCCTTCGGTTTCGGGGTCGCTCTTTTCATGCTCTTTGATGGCAGCGTCGGCCGCCTGAATGGCCTTGACGATAAACTCCTCCGGCTGCGACAGCACCTCTTGGGTGATGTTTTCTGTTGCAAACGCGTCTTTCACCGTCTTCACGGCGATGGCCGAAGCCACTTCGCCGGCATTCATGCCGCCCATGCCGTCGCAGACAACCAGCAACGTGCCGAGGCTGCCCAGTGTGAGCTCCTCGTTGGCCGTGAAACCGTGGCGGTCGGTGGCTATGTCGGCAACTATCTGGTAGTTGTCCTCGTTGCTGTCGCGACCTGCCGCCTCGCAGCGTGCCGCCAATGTGAATTTGATATCTTTCATTGTTGTATGCGTTGAATTATTTGTTTACTCCCTATTTCGCAGCGGCGATGGGGACAATCAAACCCGTGGAACGACCAGCACTAGCAGAAACGATACCGACCACAATGAGTTCGCCCTTTTTAGTGGTGGCAAACACGGGGCCGCCCGAGTTGCCGTGTTCATACGTGCTGTTGGTGGTGAGTATGTAGCCCTGTTCCAAACCCTCTCGCGCCACCGTTGCTTTCGAATAGATAGGATGAATATCCGAAAGCGAGGGGTCGCTGGCGCCGATACCAAGCGGATAGCCAAGAATAGACAACTCGGCACAAACGGGCAACTCTTTCGAGAGCTTGTTGTTGTATGGCAGCCCACCTTGCTCTGAGGTGTCGAAATATGCCCAATCGAGACTATCATCTTGGGGTATGCGAATAATGGTACCATCATCTAATTTATACTCTTTGTCGGTAGAGCGGTTGACGTGAGCATTGGTCGAGACAAAATGCAGTTGCTTGCCCGATGGCGAATAGGCATCGAGGTAGCAAACTACTTTGCCTCCGTCGGTGGCTATCGCATTGCAGATGAGCATGTTGGTGTCATCTTTACTCGACGGATACATCCACGGCTCCACCACATGGCGCGCTGTTACGAAACGCCCGTCGTCGAGCAAGAAACCTGTGCCTGTACCTACAGGCCCATACGTTTTGGTTTGCCCATTGTACGTAATTTGTATCTCGCGCATACGCACAAAATAGACATTCGGTGCGCAGGCATCTAAAGAGGTGTTGCCGGTAGTTTGCGCCGTTACCGGGGGTGCCGATGCGTTCGCTGCTGTAGATTCTGGCAACGAAGCGATAGCGTTTTTGAGGTCTTTCTTCACGTTGCGGAGTTCGTTTTCCAGTTTTTTCTGCTTAGCGGCCGCCTCGGCGCGTTGTATCTCAGATGCTTTTTGTATCGAATCTAGTTGTACTTGGGTGAGTTCCCCTTTTGCTCTAAGTACCTCGTTTTCATTGTGTTGGTATAGACCGAGCCACGTGCCACCTGCAATCAGCAACACGATAACGACTGCCATGGCCGTCATGGCGGCTTTGTAGGGGCGGAGTGCCTGCTGGCGGAAGAGGCTCAAGCGGCGCGAGAGGGCGATGCTGCCCGTCTTGGCCTTTGCGCCCTGCGGAACGATGAAACCGAGTTTCGGCCCGTTGACCGAGAGTTGAATCTCGTCGCCGTTTTGCAGATACCATTCGTTGGTTACGGGGCGCCCGTTGAGTAGGGTCTGGTTGGTGTGCGATAGTTGCACGAGTTTCCAGTTGTCGCCGTCGCGGACTATAGCCGCGTGGCGGCGGCTGACCGTGGTGAACGACTCGTCGAACCGCACTTGGCATTTCGGGTCGCGCCCAAGTTCGATTTGGTCTACGATGATTTCCTGTGTCTCGCCCGCATGGTGGTACTTCGACGATACCTTGTGTTCGAGAATGTAGTAGTTTTTGCCACCGGCCTTGAAAATAGAGCTGATGCCGGCTCCTACCGAGCCACTAAGTGTGCGTTTGTACGCTGTTGATTGTGCCATAATTTTTATTTTTTAGTTGTTTGCTTTTGTGCTACTCTGCTATAGAAAACGAGGTTATTTCCTATGGAAGGACAGGGCGCACCGACTGCCCAACGTCGCGGTTTTGGCTACCCATGAAGTGGCCAGATCCAATGTACATAGTTAGCGCATAGGTTGGGTAGTCGGTGTTGCGCGAACTCGACCAATAGGCACCGCGCGAACCATTGCCGTATAGCTCATTGTTGAAACGACTGCCCGCTGCAGGGAGGAAAATGCTATTGCCGTTTTTCTTGCTTTTTACTTTGTAACCTTTCACACCGTTTTGGGTTGTCCAAGTCCAAGTACAATTGTTTTCCAATTCTTCCCATTCATCAGTGGTTGGCATACGCCATTTGCCGCCCCACTTTTGCATAGCAACATCATCTATGACATCGAGCGTGGTTTTGTTGTTTATAGCACCTTTCCTGCTTTTAGTGTTGTATTTTGTCAGATTATTGCTTGTTCCGTACTTGTAGGTGTTCCACGAATAAGTCCCTTTCGGCTGGATTTCGCCCCAAGCGTAATAGTTGCCGTAGCCTTCGGGTGTATGTGCCCCCACGTTGCAGGTTGCCCATTTTACGCTCAAACCAAGGTCGACCCACGCATGGCCGTTCCCAGTGCTGGAGGTAGATGAATAATTTCTAGCCGATGTGTTCGATGATGTATTTGAGGTACTACCATAAGTAAAATTCCTAAAATCTGACATAGCTAAAGATTTACCACTCGTAACTTCTTGAATGTCAATATAAAATTTGAGATTTCCCGGTTTATGAAATTCTTTATTAGGCATAAAAAGCGTAAAATCTTTCCAAAGAGAATTGGAATATGATGGGGTAAATATCTCCCATTTGGCTATTTGGTTCTGACTATTTTTATATGCACTTGCGCCAGAATAGGTTAAATTTGTTCCAGTATTTCCATCGTAAAACCATGCGATAATGAAACCCTTAAATCCTTGCATATTGTTGCACTCAAAATTCACATGAATACGCATTCCTTTCTCTCCGTTCTCGTACACATTGTGGTCTACCCATACCCGATTTATTTTAGCACTCATCTGGTTTATTTGATATTGCGTGGGAGTCGATGGCTTTGTCGATGATGTGTTCGACTGGGAACCAGACGAGGCTGCTTGCCGCCCTGATTGGGTGATTTTTATCCGCTGGCTTTGTGTTCCGTCGGCGGATTTCACATCGAACCCGCCGTTCCGCCCGCTGGTCGAGGCGTTTGCCTTGCAGTTTACTGTTATTTTGTTGCCGTTGCGGCTTACGGTGAACATGCTGGAACTTGTATTGGCCAGCGACCAAGCGCGGTTGCAGGTTACTGTGATAGTCTTTGTTTCGCCATTGGCACCAAATTGTAAGGAAGTTTTTGACACCGACAGCGTGGTGGGCATCAGTGCTTTATCGCATTTGTCTATCAAAGTTTGGACTTGGACACCTTTGTAGTCGTCGCCGCACTCGCTTTTAGCGAATTCAAACAACTCTTTGGCAGTTTGGTAGTCGCCCTCGTTGTATTTTTGTTGCCCTTCGGCGATGGCGGCATCGCATAGTTCGTCGGCATGCACGGCTGGCACCGCACACAGCAGCGCAAGGGCTGTCAAGCATATTCGTACAAGGTGTTTCATGTTTTCTCTCTTTTGTTTGGTCTGTTTTTTGGTTTTCAGTAGGCTTCCACGCGCAGTTTGGTGTCGCCTATAGAGATAATGTCGCCTGCTTGCAAAAAGTAACCCGCTTCGGTTACTTCGGTGGAGTTGACAAAGGTGCCGTTCAGCGAATGCTTCCAGCCGTTGGCGGCGAATACGGAGCCTAATCCTGCACCGACTGACCCCGTCAGCGTGCGTTTGTAGTTGGTTTGTGCCATAGTGAGTTAATATTTATGCGTTGGCGAACGTCGCTATTATATTAGTTATCAATGAAATAACAAATATAATCCATCCCCACATAGCCCATGAAGATTGTTTCTTCTCAAACTCTTCGGCACTGCCGCTGAATTTCTTCCATGCAGACCGATTGCCTTTGAATCCCAATACAAACATAACCACAATATTGACGAGTGGAATAAAACAGAGCAATCCCCACCAAACACCGTTCGCAATTGACCAAATCCAATTGAACCAGAAGGCGCCCCAGTTGAAGGAGTTCAAGTTTTTCGGTGCAGTGCGGCTCGGCTTTGCCTCTTCCGCATCGGAGTCTTCCCTCTCATCTTTGTGAACCGGCTTTTCAATATTGTTTTGGATATTCACCACAACAGGTTGTACGGGTTGGCGGTGGAGCGAGGTGGCCTGTCCGCCTGTCGCATCTTGCAGTGCCCGCAGCACGGCGGACATATCCAATCGGTACTCCTGGCCGAGCGTTATCGTGTCATTGGGCGAAATGGCTATTTGCTGATTGTGGATATGCTGCCCATTCACATACGAGCCGTTGGAGCTGTGGTCTTGCAGGTAGAGTTGTCCGTTGGCGAGTGAAATAGTGGCGTGTTGTCCGCTGACGGTGGCATACTGCGCCCCGACGGCGATAGTGTTTGCGGGACTCCGCCCGATGGTAATTGTATTCATATTCGGTTAGTTTTTATTTATTTTCAGAGGTTTTGTCTCTTAATTCTTAATTCCTAATTCATTAGTAGGCTTCCACGCGCAGTTTGGTATCGCCTATAGAGATAATGTCGCCTGCTTGCAAAAAGTAACCCGCTTCGGTTACTTCGGTGGAGTTGACAAAGGTGCCGTTCAGCGAATGCTTCCAGCCGTTGGCGGCGAGTTTGTTCCACTGGCCGTCGCGTACGAACCAGATGGCTGCCTGTGGGTCGTACTCCAGCGTGCAGTGCCTGCGCGAGATGTAACTGCTCTGCACCTCGCAAATGGCAATGGCATTGTTGACCGAACTGTCGTTGCGCCCCATGGTAAGCAGGGTGCGGCCGTAGGCGTTGAGGTCGTAGGTTTTGCTGTATTCTTCGCCTTGCATCACACGCAGCAGATAGCCTCTGATGTGCGCTGGTACGGGCGGCGCGGGACTTTCTACGGCTATATGGTCTGAGGCTGGCAACATCTGCAACACGGCATCGGCCGATTGCAGTCGCTGCTTGAAGTCGGGGCGCAAACAGCCTTCGATAATCGGTCGGAAAACGGTGCCTTGCGACGAGAGCGTCAGCACGCTGCGGTTCCAATGCCCCTCCTGACCGTTTTTTATGTACAGCGCCAAATCGGACTGGGTGCGCAACTCGCCGAAAGGCAGTTTGCCCGTGAGCAGTTGGTACATCATCACACCAAACGAGAAGATGTCGGTGGTGGGCAGCACGGTGGCATCGCCCCGCTTGGGTTGCACCTGTTCGGGCGGCATATAGGCATACGTGCCGAATATCTGCATGGGCTTGCCCAAAATGTTGCGCTCGGTCATGCGTTTGTTGCGGTCGCCCGATATGCCAAAGTCGGTGAGCACGGCGGTGCCGTCCTGCTTGAGCAGCACATTCTCTGGCTTGAGGTCGCGGTGCACTTTGCCGTGGGCGTGCAGGGCTTTGAGTCCGAGCAACACCTGCCGCGCGATGGTCGTCCAATCGGTGTTGCGCCCGCACTTGGTGAGGTCGCCACCCGGGCAGAACTCCATGATGATGTACGGATTGCCCTGCGCAAAGCCGTGGTCGATGGAGTGCACCAAGTAGGGACTGTCGATGCGCCCTGTCTGATACTCCATCTCGAAACGGTCGGAGAGTTGTCCGCGTATTTCGGGCGCAACTTCCCACAACTTGAGCAGTTTGAGGGCGTAGATTCCGCCCTTACGATCGGCTACACGAAACACTTTGCCAAATGCTCCCTCGCCCAACTCGCGCTGCACGGTGTATTGCCTGCCGACGGAATCGCCAGTATGGAAATCACATCGCTCTACCATGGCTATTTGTCGGAATGAAAGACAAACTGCCGGTTGCCCATAAGCACGATGTCGCCGTCGTGAAGCGCAGTCCGCGCGGCGGCGTGAATGAACGTGGTGTGTTGTGTGCTACGGTCTTGTATGTACCATGTGCCTTTTTCACACGTCAGTTCGGCCTGCGTTTGCGAGGTGATGGTCTGATTTTCGACATCCAAGTTGGCGCGGTTCAGCGTGTGCGCATCGCCCTTGAACGAGAGCGGCGCAGGGTCGGCCTCTTCCGACGATTGGCGGACGGGCGTGAGCGTACAGCGGCTTTGTGGCGTAACCTGCACCCACGGATTGATTGTGCCCGAATGGTTCGCCGCAGGCGTGCTGGGCTTTTCGGCTTTCACTGCTTTGCCGCATTGTGGGCACGACGAGGTTCCTGGGCGCAACGGATAGCCGCAGTCGGGGCATTTCTGCACCACGGCTTCCGATGCGGTAGGCTGTTGTTCTATGGGCTGTTGCCCGCCGAATACCGCCGCTTCGTTGATGGTTTTGTTGAGTGGTGCCGCCTCCATGTGCGGACGATTGCCTTGTGCCGCTCCGCTAAGGGGAGCGTTGCACTTCTCGCAATGAGTGTTGGTGTTGGGGTTCTCCCAACCGCAATTGTTACAACGCATAGTTAATCTGTTTTATTTAGGTTCGATATTGTACACAAACATAAAATCGCTATAATCCACATATAACTGCTTCTGTCCGTCGCTTTGAGTGCGAAGGCGCATAGTGCAGCGCAGTCCATCGGCATCGATACATTTCAATGTTACCGTTTTACTGCCGTTGTTGTCGTACGATTCGTCAAGATAATCATAGATGTCGTACTCTTGTGTTTCGTTGCTATAGATATTGACTCGATCCGTATTTAGGTTGAATACTACCAAAATACTACAATCTTCCCAGTCCGTCCATTCCGACCAATAGCCATAATCGTCGAGAGTTCTAAAGGCAAGCGATGTCGCTTGCCACTTGTGCACCTCGGCCGACACCATCACCGACACGCAGAGTGCCACCACAAGAAGTATTGTCCTGTTTTTCATATCACATAGTTTTTTAAGGTTTTGTCGTTCAATTGCCTACGCTCCCGCTCGCTTCACGGCACACGACACACCAAAAACGGATGAATTGAACATTCGTCCGAAAAAATGGCAGAAGACAGGGCAAACGCCCGATGTCTGTGCTACAAAAGTGTGTGTATGTGTGCTACCGCAACCGGCGTAGGGGGGGGGCAATGTGTTGATAATCAGCGAATTACGCACATTTGTTGAGGGCGTGCCGAGCGGCACTCCTTGCATTGCACCATTATCGCCAACATTTGCATTCATCGGAATTGCAAATATAACACTTTTCCCGCAAATTGCAAAACCGCTCCCCACAAACTTTTTCGACCGAAGCAACACATACCGGCATTTCTGCCATTTTTCGTACTGCCGAACTTCAATTCTACGACAAAAATAATGTCTTTGGGGCACTCGAAGCCTGTTTTTGGCAACGAATGTATGAAATACCCGTTTGGTTGTACGAAATGTGTGCGCGCCGCCCATTTCGTACAATCGCCCCGCTTGTCGAAGCGAGGCGATTGTTGGTTTTGGTATCTGTCGCGCTGAAAAATTCCGAGCGCAATCCACATGACGAGGTGCAAAAAACGGCTTTCAAACACTGTTCGAAAGCCGTTCGTTTTTGTTATCCGCCGAAGTTGTCGAAGCGAATCATGTCGTCCTCTACGCCCAGCGAGTGGAGCAGGTCGAGCACGGTTTTGGCCATCATCGGAGGACCGCACAGGTAGTATTCCACATCTTCGGGGGCTTCGTGCTGCTTCAGGTAGGTGTCGCCCATCACAGGGGCAATGAAGCCTGGCGTGTATTTCACGCCCAGCGCGTCGGCCTTCGGGTCGGGACGGTCGAGTGCCAAGTGGAAGTGGAAGTTGGGATACTCTTTTTCCAGTTCGAGGAAATCGTCCATGAAGAACACCTCGTCGATGGCGCGGGCACCGTAGAAGTAGTGCATCTCGCGGTCGCGTGTGTGCAGCGTTTTGAGCATGTGCATAATCTGTGCGCGCAACGGAGCCATGCCGGCACCACCGCCTACCCAAATCATTTCGCGTTTGCTGTCGAACACGGGGTGGAAATCGCCGTAAGGACCCGACATCCGCACTTTGTCGCCCGGTTTGAGCGAGAAGATGTAGGTCGATGCGATACCGCACGGCACATCTTGGAACTCCGGCCCGTTCGGGCATTGGTCTTTCGGTTTGAATGGCGGCGTGGCAATGCGCACGGTCAGTGTGATGATATCGCCCTCGTCGGGATAGTTGGCCATGGAGTAGGCGCGAATGGTCGGTTCGGTGTTCACTTGGTGAAGTTTGAACAGACCGAATTTCTCCCACGACGGGATATAAAGGTCGCCGATGAGCGAACGGTCGAAATCGTTGTAGTTGATGTCGTAGGTCGGGATTTTAATCTGCGCATACGAGCCAGGGATAAAGTCCATGTGTTCGCCTTTGGGTAGCGCCACTTTGAACTCTTTGATGAACGTGGCGACGTTTTTGTTGGAGATGACGGTGCATTCCCACTCTTTCACGCCGAGTACCGATTCGGGCACTTTGATGGCCATGTCGCTTTTCACCTTCACTTGGCAGCCCAAACGCCAGTGGTCTTTCACCTGTTTGCGCGAGAAGTGAACCGTTTCGGTGGGCAGAATCTCGCCGCCGCCTTCGAGTACTTGGCATTTACATTGTCCGCACGAGCCTTTGCCGCCGCACGCCGATGGCAGGAATACGCCTGCGTTGGCCAGCGAGCCCAGCAGCGAGCCGCCTACGGGCACTTCCACGTCTTTGTCGCCGTTCAGGTTGATTTTCACGTTGCCCGACGCCACCAAGTAGCGCTTGGCAATGAGCAGTACGACCACCAGCAAGATGATGACGCCCAAAAAGACGACGAGGCTGGTCAGTATTGCCGTTGAATTTATTTCGAGTAACATAATCTATCTCTGTTTTTTAGATTGACAACAATTAAATTTTCAAGCCGCTGAAGCAAAGGAATGCCATGGCCATGAGTCCGACGGTGATGAACGTGATGCCCAATCCGCGCAACGGCGTTGGCACATCGTTGTATTCCATCTTCTCGCGTATGGCGGCCAAACCCACGATGGAGAGTGTCCAGCCCAAGCCCGAACCGATGGCGTAGGCCAGCACGTCCCACATGTTGGTCAAGGCTTTGGGGTCGGTTGGCTCCATGCCTACGCGCTGCTGCATGAACAGTGCGCAACCCATGATGGCGCAGTTCACGGCGATAAGCGGCAGGAATATGCCAAGCGACGCATAGAGTGATGGCGAAAATTTTTCGACGACCATCTCGACCAATTGCGTGATGGCGGCAATGACGGCAATGAACAAGATGAAGCTCAGATAACTCAAATCGAGCGAAGCAAAACTTGCATTGAGCCAAGCCAGCGCGCCAGCACTCAACACATAGCGTTCGAGCAGGTAATTGACGGGCAACGTAACGAGCAGCACAAAGGTAACTGCCACGCCCAATCCGAGCGATGTTTTGACGTTTTTCGACACTGCAAGGTACGAACACATACCAAGAAAGTAGGCGAAAATCATATTGTCCACAAAAATGGACCGTACAAAAAGACTTAAAGCGTGTTCCATATCTCAGTTCCTTATTTTTCTTGTAACTCTTTGTTTACGGAGCGATGCACCCAAATGACGCAGGCCACGAGTATCAATGCCATCGATGGCATCATCATCAGGCCGTTGTTCACATAGCCAGCCTCGTACCATGCTTGTGGGATAATCTGGAAGCCAAACAGCGTGCCCGAGCCGAGCAGTTCGCGGAAAAAGGCCACAACTATCAGAATCATGGCATAGCCGATGCCGTTGCCGATGCCGTCGAGAAACGATTCCCACGGTTTGTTGCTCATAGCAAACGCTTCGAGCCGTCCCATCAGTATGCAGTTGGTGATGATGAGGCCGATATAGACCGACAATTGCACGCTTACGTCGTACACGTAGGCTTTCAGAAATTCGCTCACCACAGTTACCAAGGCGGCCACTACCACCAGTTGCACGATGATACGCACGCTGCTTGGTATGGTGTTGCGTATGAGCGAGATGACGATGTTCGACAGGGCGACGATAATCGTAACCGACAGCCCCATGACGATGGCCGGTTTCAGTTCTACCGTAACAGCCAACGCCGAACAGATGCCCAAAACTTGCACGGCTATCGGGTTGTTTTTGTTCAACGGGCCGAGCAGTGTATTCATCAATTTTTCGTTTTTCATAATTCTTCTCCTCCTTATTCTTCGTTAGCCGTGTCGTCGGTGGCGTTCAGAAATGCAGTGTAGGCTCCCATGCAGTTTTTCAGCATGGTCTCCACGCCTTTCGATGTGATGGTGCCGCCCGAGAGCGCATCGACCTGTTCCTGATTTTCGGCTTTTTGGCCGGTTTTCATCACGGCTATCGACACAAACTGACCGTTGTTTTTGATGTGTTTGCCTTCGAATTGGCTTTGGAATTTTGGTGTGGCGATGTTAGCACCAAGTCCCGGTGTTTCGCCTGCGTGCGAGAAATAGACGCCATAAACCGTGTTCTTGTCGTCGTCCAAGGCGATGTAGCCCCAGATGGCTCCCCAAAGTCCTGCGCCGTTCATCGGAATGATGTATTTGGTGGCGCCAGCAACGTTGGCCACATAGAGCGGCAGTTGCCCTTCGGCGGCTTTCACGTCGAAGTCTTCGACGGGGTGGAGTTCTTTCACCACGTTTCCGTCGGCATCGAGCAGTTGGTAAGCCACGATGGTGTTGGCGTAGATTTCGTTGGCATCGCCTTGGGTCAGGTCGATGGCGGGAAGCGAACTCAGAATCTGCTTTTTGGTGTCGAGTTTCACGTTTTCGTTTTGGCGGCCTTTGAGCGCGCCCGATGTGATGGAGAGCAGCAGTGCCACGATGATTACAATCGCACTTGTGTAGGTGAGAATGTAGGCGTTGCTGTTTTTGTCGATGCCTTTTTTGGCAGGTTTGACTTCGTCCATCATTTCAAATTCCGAAGCGGGTGCGCCGCATGTCGGGCATTTTTCGGGAGCAGCGTCGCCCTCGTGTATGTAGCCGCACACTTTGCATCTGTATTTTTTTGTTGCCATAGTTTGCTATCTCCTTTATTTATTTGGTGTTACACGTTTCAAACGTTTCTTGATGTTCGCTTGCACTACGCACCAGTCGATGAGGCAGCCAAACACGTTCATCAGCAGTATGGACAGCATCATGCCTTCGGGGTAGCCTGGGTTCAGCACACGAATGACGATGGCCATCATGCCTATCAGCAATCCGTAGATCCATTTGCCCGTTTCGGTGCGGGCGGCGGTTACAGGGTCGGTAGCCATGAACACTGCGCCGAAGGCGAAGCCGCCCAATACGAGGTGTTCGTACCAAGGCAGGTGAGCGATGGCGGTGTCGGGGCCCCACAGGTTGAATGCCAACGCCGTGAGTGCGCCGCCAGCGAATACCGATACGATGATTTTCCAACTGGCCACGCCTGTGCCAATGAGTATGGCTGCGCCGATGAGTATGGCCAATGTGGAGGTTTCGCCTACCGAGCCGGGGATCCAACCCATGAATGCGTCCCAAAATCCGATGGGATTGCCCATGATGTCGTGGAAGGCGGGTGTCGATGTGGTGGCGGTGCCTATCTGACCGAGCGGCGTCGCGCCCGAAAAGCCGTCGACGGCGTTGCCTGCGCCCCACCAAAAGGCGTCGCGCGTGCGCACCCAAACGGTGTCGCCGCTCATGGCCGTGGGATAGGCGAAAAACAGAAATGCGCGCGTTATCAAGGCCACGTTGAATATGTTGTAGCCCGTGCCGCCAAATACCTCTTTGGCAAAAATAACGGCAAAGGCCGTGGCGATGGCCACCATCCACAGCGGCGTGTCAATCGGCACGATAAGCGGAATGAGGAAGCCCGTAACGAAGAAGCCTTCGGCCACCTCCTCCTTTTTGATTTGTGCTACAATCACCTCGATGCCCAAACCTACGATGTACGACACCAAAATGGTGGGCAGCAGTGCCAGCAGACCAAACGCAAATTGCGCCCAGAAGCCTGCCTCTACTCCGATGGCGAGAAAATGTTGGTAGCCCACGTTCCACATGCCGAACAGCATGGCCGGCAGCAACGCGATGACTACGGTGAACATCGTGCGTTTCGAATCGATGGCATCGTGAATCTGCACGCCCGTCTTGGCCGACGTCTCGTTCGGGACGCAGAAGAACGTCTCCATCGCGTCGAACAGCGAGTGGAACGCAGACAGTTTTCCGCCCTTCGAAAAGGTCGGCGCCATCTTGTCAAGAGTTTTTTTGATGAAATTCATATCCTGTCAGAAATAAACGTTTTTACTCAAGTTCTTTTCTCATGTAGTCCAAGGCTTCGCGCACGATGCGTTGGATTTCAATCTTCGATGTGCAGACAAATTCGCACAAGGCCAGGTCTTCGGGAGCGATTTCGTAGGCTCCGAGTTGCTCCATCTTGTCGATGTTGCGGGCAATCATGGCTTTCACCAACTGCTCGGGCATGATGTCCATGGGCAACACCTTCTCCATCTCGCCACTGACGATGAATGCGCGGCGGCCGCCCAGCAGACGTGCGTCGAAATCGAAGGTCTTTTTCGGGCAGATTTTTTGCAGCAATTTGGTCAGGTAGAGCGCATTGTTGCTGAATTTCGAAAGGCGCGGCATTATCCAGCCAAACGCTTCGTCGGCGTGGTCGCCCTCGGCGATGGCCGAAACTACGCCAGCAAATGGGCTCAATACGGTGCCTTCGTCGGCTTTCGTGCCAGTCAGAATGTTGCCGTTCACCACGCGCACGCTGACGCCGTGGCTCAGGTTGCAATTGACGATGGCGGCGATGCTCACGCCAGCATACGTGCGCACATACGCCGGTTCGATAATTTCGGGGCCAGCCACCGCTATGGTGCGCTCGAAATCTAGGTTGCTCGTCAGTGCAAAGTGGCCAAGCAGTGCCACGTCCTGCACGTTCATCGTCCATACGGTTTCGCCTTTGTTTATCGGATTCAGATGGTTGATTTGCACGCCTACGTTGCCTGCCGGATGTGCGCCCACAAATTCGGTAACTTCAACGCCTTTCATGGCGCGGAGGTCGGCCGTCGTTTCGGGCGAAACGGAGTAGTACACCTTGCCGTCGGTCAGTTTTGCCAACACCGACAGACCGGCTTGCACGTCGGCAGCGCGGCCTTTCAGCACAAAGTTGTAGTCGGGCGCAAGCGGTGCCGAGTCGAATGCCGATACGAAAATGGCTTTCGGCGTTACTTCGGGGTTGATGGCCACGTCGTACGGACGTTGGCGCAGGAGCGCGCCGAAACCAGCGTTCAACACAGCCGCCAACACTTGCTCGCGTGGCGCGTTCAGATCGATTTTGTCGCATGTTTCGCTACTCTGCAAACCATCGCGCTTGATGGCAACGTAGAGCAGTTTGCGTCTGTCGCCGCGCGCAACTTCGACCACCTGTCCGCTCACGGGAGCGACAATTTTGAGGTCGAGATGGCGTTTGTCGAACAGCAGCGTGGTGCCAACTTTCACGGCGTCGCCTTCTTTGACGGCTACTTTGGGCGTAAAGCCGAGATAGTCGTCGGGGACAACGGCCACAACATCGGGCTGCGTCATCGATACGATGCGGCATTCGGCGCGGCCTGCAATGGCGATGTCCAACCCTTTTTTCAGTTTGATTGTTTCCATCTATGAATTTTTTTAAGAAAATTGCGTAAAATAGGCAGTTTTTACCCGAAAATTTCGATTTGCAAAAATACTTTTTTTATTCGGTTTGTGCAACGAATTTCCGATTTTGCTACATTTTTTTTGTAATTTTGCAACATCAATCGCAAACGACGCGCACCGTGAAGATAGCCGACATAGAATTTCAGCGGCAGCCGCTCTTTCTTGCTCCGATGGAGGACGTTACCGACCCCGCCTTTCGCATTCTGTGCAAACGGTTTGGTGCCGACCTCGTCTATACCGAATTTGTGAGTGCCGATGCGCTGGTGCGTAGCGTGAAACGCACCGAACAGAAACTGACCGTTCTGCCCGACGAACGCCCTGTGGCCATACAAATCTATGGGCGCGACGTGCCAACCATGGTCGAGGCGGCAAAAATAGTGGAACAGGCCAAACCCGACCTGCTCGACTTGAACTTTGGCTGTCCAGTGAAAAAGGTGGCGGGCAAAGGTGCTGGATCGGGCATGCTGCGCAACATACCGCAACTGCTCGAAATCACACGCCAAGTGGTGAAGGCCGTGCACGTGCCTGTAACGGTGAAAACGCGCCTTGGCTGGGACGACAACTCGAAAATAATCGTCGATTTGGCCGAAGCGTTGCAGGATTGCGGCATTCGGGCATTGACCATTCACGGTCGCACACGCGCGCAGATGTACAAGGGCGAGGCCGATTGGACACTCATCGGCGAGGTGAAAAACAATCCGCGCATGCACATTCCCATCATCGGCAATGGCGATATCACCACGCCCGAACTTGCCCGCCAAGCCTTCGACCGCTACGGCGTAGATGCCGTGATGGTGGGGCGCGGAGCCATCGGACAACCGTGGATTTTCGGCGAGATGCGCCATTATCTCGATACGGGCGAACTCGCGCCACGCAAAACCTACGCCCAACAAGCCGAAATCATCAAAGAATACATCGACCGCAGCATCGCATGGACGGGCAACGAACACAGCGGCATCGTGCATAGCCGCCGACATCTGGCCGCTACGCCGCTGTTCAAAGGCATCGACCATTTCCGCGCGACACGCATCGCACTGCTGCAGGCCGAAACGCGCGACGCACTCTTTGCGCTCATCGACAACATTCCATCGCAATACAACTTGACATGGTAACACACGCACTCTATATCGTTTGGCCGCTCTCGCCCGAAGTCGGCGAAGCGTTTGGCATCACATTTCGCTGGTACGGCTTGCTTTTTGCCCTCGGACTATTTTTGGCGGGCTGGTATCTGCACGGCGAATTCAAGAAACTCGGCCACACGCAAAGCCAATTCGAATCGCTGCTGATATATCTGTTTGTGGGCATTTTCGTCGGGGCGCGGCTGGCGCACTGCCTTTTCTACGAGCCGCAATACTATTTGGAACGTCCGCTGGAGGTGCTGCTGCCCATCACTGTACAGCCCGATGGCAGTTGGACGTTTTCGGGCTACCACGGCTTGGCGAGCCACGGCGGCGCGGCGGGCGTGGCGGTGGCTTTGTGGCTTTTTTGCAGGCGTTACAAGGCGCGGTTTCTGCCGCTGTCCGACATTTTGGCCATCGCCACCATGCTGGCTGGGGCGTTTATCCGGCTTGGTAATCTGTGTAATTCGGAGATTGTGGGCGCACCCACCGATGTGCCGTGGGCGTTCGTTTTCCCGTTGTACGATGCCGTGCCGCGCCATCCGGCACAACTCTACGAATCGGCGTTCTACCTTGTGCTGTTTGGCGCACTGGCCGTGTGGCGTGCCAAGACGGCCAAACCTGCCGGCTTCTTTTTCGGCATGGTGATGCTTTTGGTGGGCGTGTTCCGCTTCGGCATCGAGTTTCTGAAAGAGGTGCAGTCGCCTTTCGAGCGCGCCATGACGTTCGACATGGGGCAGTGGCTCAGTCTGCCGCTTGTGCTGTGCGGCGCGGCTCTGCTTGTGTGGGTAACCCGCCGAACGGAGTGATTCGAGAAAGACCTCCTCTTATCCCCCAAGTTTTTATGTTTGAAGATTTGAAGGATTTGAAAATTTGAAGATTGGTCGCGTTTCGCGCGGTTTCTAGGTTTTTGGTGATTTGTGGATTTGGTTATTTGATGATTTGGGTTGATCGGTTGATTAGTTGATCAGTTGATTATTTTGCAAATAAATTTATCAATCTGTCAATTTGAAAATTCGTAAATCTTTGTTCTAATTATCTTGCGACTTGCTACTATTAATTGAAATTCTTAATTCTTAATTGGTATTAACCCCACCCGAAAAGCTAACGTTTATCTCGTCCCCTTGAAAAGGGGACAGGTTCGCGCCCAACAACGCCGCTTAATTATTCATTCTTAATTCTAAATTCTTAATTAGGAGTGCCCCCCCCTCCGTCGCTGCGCTCCTCGTCCACCTATCCTCGCTACGCTCGGCAGAGGGACAGAATTTGAACGCATTCTCTCCCCCTGCTGCGACAGCAGATAGGGGGAGTACCTGCGAAGCAGGGGTAGGGGTTAAAACAATTGATAATGAACAATGAATAATGAATAATTGTTCGCGCCCAACAACTCCTCACTCCTCACTTCTCACTTCTCACTTCTCACTGCTAACTGCTCACTAAATTATAGGTAGCCGAGAATTTTGAGCATCGATTTGTAACTTTGCTCTTTGGCGAAGAGTTTGGTGGTGTAGTCGCCGTTTTCGTCGCGGTCGATGACCACCATTTTCGGTGCTGGAATGAGGCAGTGCTGTATGCCGCCGTAGCCGCTCAACGCCTCTTGGTACGCGCCCATGTGGAAGAATCCGACGAATTGTTCGCCGTCCATCTCGTTTTTGGGCAGGAACACGGCGTTGGAGTGCGCCTCGGCGTTGTAGTAGTCCTCGCTGTCGCAGGTGAGGCCGCCCAGATGCACGCGCTCGTACTCCTTGTCCCAATTGTTCACGGCCAGCAGCACAAACCGCTGGTTCAACGCCCATGTGTCGGGCAGCGTGGTGATGAACGAACTGTCGATCATGTTCCACAACTCGCGGTCGTTCTGTTGCTTTTGGTTTACGATGGAGTAGAGCATGGCGCCGCTTTCGCCCACGGTGTACGAGCCGAATTCGGTGAAGATGTTCGGTTCGGCAGTGTTGTAGTTGTTGCAGGTTTTCTTTATTTGCGACACGATTTCTTCGGCCATGTATTCGTAGTCGTACTCGAAGTCGAGGTGCGCCTGTATGGGGAATCCGCCGCCGATGTTGAGCGAATCGAGTTCGGGGCAGATTTTTTTCAGTTCGCAGTAGAGGTTAACGGCCTTGTTCAGTTCGTTCCAATAGTAGGCGGTGTCGCGTATGCCGGTGTTGATGAAGAAATGCAGCATCTTCAACTTCACGTTCGGATTGTGTTGTATGTGCTTTTTGTAGTAGGGAATGATGTCGTTGTAGCGAATGCCGAGGCGCGATGTGTAGAAGTCGAATTTCGGTTCTTCTTCGGCAGCGATGCGTATGCCCACGTTCATTTCGAGGTCGTCGTCGAACAGATCGAGTTCGAATTTGTTGTCGAGTATCGGGATTACATTGGTAAACCCGCTGCGCATCAGGTTTTGTATGTTTTCTACATATTGCGACCGTTTGAATCCGTTACACAAGATGTATGTGTCCTGTTTGAGTAAGCCCAATTTGTGCAATTCTTCCAAAATGTTGATGTCGAATGCCGACGATGTCTCCACGTTTACGCGGTTTTTCAGCACCTCTTCCATCACAAACGAGAAGTGCGAACTCTTGGTGCAGTAGCAGTATTGGTAGTCGGCGGCGTAGTCCACTTTGGCCATGGCTACGTTGAACATGCGGCGTGCACGCTGTATGTTTTGGCTGATTTTGGGCAGATAACTGAGGCGCAACGGCGTGCCGTACTGTTTTATCAAATCCATCAGCGGAATGCCGAACCAGTGCAATTCGCCGTCCTCGATGGTGAACTCTTCGCTCGACAGGTCGAATGCCTGCTCAATCAGGTCGATGTACTTGTTTTTCATCGGTTTTTGTTTTTATTTGAAAATCCAACTCAATTACATTTGCAAAAATAATCCAACCCGACTCACTTGGATTGTCTGCAAAAACAAAATCCAATCGAATCGGGCTGCAAAGATACGAAAATAGTTTGAAAGTGAGAAAGTTTATAAAGTTTGAAAGTGTGAAGGTGTGAAAGTATGAAAGTGTAAAAGTGTGTAAAGTAAAAAGTCTATAAAGTTTGTGTTGATTTGGGGATTTGTAGATTTGATTATTTGGTTATTTGAGGATTAAGGCGTTTCGGTTATCGACAATTTGAAATTGATTAAATAATTGGGAATTAGATAATTGAATAATTAAAATGTCTTTGCTCTATATTCTTTGTTCTTTATTCTAAAATTGCGGCTTCGCCGCCTCATTTCTCACTACTAATTAATTTTCAGGAACGGTGCGGTGATGCTGTTTTTGCTTCGGGCTACCTCTTCGGGCGTGCCTACGGCCACCACTTCGCCGCCGTCCTTGCCGGCTTCGGGACCCATGTCGATGATGTAGTCGGCGCACTTCACCACATCGAGGTTATGCTCGATGACCACCACCGTGTTGCCGCGGTTCACAAGGCGGTTCAGCACGCCCAGCAGCACGCGGATATCCTCGAAATGCAGCCCTGTGGTCGGTTCGTCGAGCAGGTAGAGCGTGCGGCCGGTGTCGCGTTTGGCCAGTTCGGCGGCCAACTTGATGCGCTGGCTTTCGCCGCCCGACAGCGTAGTGCTCGACTGCCCGAGTTTGATGTAGCCTAATCCCACGTCCTGCAGCACTTTCAGTTTGTAGACGAACGTGGGCATGTTCTCGAAAAATTCCACCGCTTGGTTTATCGTCATATCCAGCACGTCGGCTATGGATTTGCCCTTGAAGCGCACTTCGAGCGTTTCGCGGTTGTAGCGTTTGCCGTGGCACGCTTCGCACGGCACCAGCACGTCGGGCAGAAAATTCATTTCGAGCGTTTTGTAGCCGTTGCCTTTGCACACTTCGCAGCGGCCGCCGGCGGTGTTGAACGAGAATCGCCCTGGCTTGTAGCCGCGCATTTTCGATTCAGTGAGATTGGCAAATAGGTTGCGTATGTCGGCAAAGATGTTGGTGTAGGTGGCCGGATTCGAGCGTGGCGTGCGGCCTATCGGTGCCTGATCGACCTTCACCACTTTGTCGATGTTTTCGATGCCTTCGATGCTGGCGTAGGGCAGTGGTTTTTCGCTCGAATGGTAGAGTTTTTGGCTTAATATCGGCTGCAATGTGCGGTTTATCAGTGTCGATTTGCCCGAACCCGAAACGCCCGTTACGCACACCAGCGTGCCAAGCGGAATGCCCACATCGACGTTTTTCAGGTTGTTGCCGCTTGCGCCGTGCAGCGTGAGCCAAAGGCCGTTGCCGGTGCGCCGTGTGGCGGGAATCTCTATCTTGCGTGTGCCGTTCAGGTAACTCGATGTGAGTGTGTCGCGCTGCAGCATGTCGGCGGGCGTGCCTTCGAAAACCACGTTGCCGCCCAAGCGACCAGCGCGCGGTCCGAGGTCGACGATGTAGTCGGCCGAACGCATCATCTCTTCGTCGTGTTCCACCACGATGACCGAATTGCCCATGTCGCGCAGATTTTTGAGCGATGCGATGAGTTTTCGGTTGTCGCGCTGGTGCAGTCCGATGCTCGGCTCGTCGAGAATGTAGAGCACATTCACCAATTGCGACCCGATTTGCGTGGCCAAACGTATGCGCTGGCTTTCGCCGCCCGACAGCGTGGCCGAGGCACGGTCGAGCGACAGATAACCCAATCCCACATCGAGCAGAAATTGCAGGCGCGTGTTTATCTCTTTCAGAATTTCGGTGGCGATGGTGCGCTGTTTTTCCGACATCGCCTCGGGTGCTTTGCGCAGCCAAGCGTGCAGGTCGCCGAGTTCCATGGCCGACAGTTCGGCTATGTTTTTGCCTGCAATGCGATACTGCAAGGCCTCGCGGTTGAGGCGCGCGCCGTGGCATTCGGGACATTCTACCGTCGCAAAAAATTGGTTCGCCCACTTTTGCTCGGCCACCGAGGCGTCGGCAGCCTCCTGCTGCAACTCGATGTAGTGCACGATGCCTTCGTAGGCGGTGAAGTAGTTGGTGTCGTTGCCGAGCGACGAATTTTTTATCTGCACACGCTCATCGCTGCCGTTCAAAATCTCGTCCAACGCTTCGTCCGAAATGTCGGCGATAGGCGTTTTCAGCGTGAATCCGTACTTTTCGGCGATGGATTTCAACTGCCAAAATACCAGCGAGTTCGACTCTTTGCCGAGCGGAACGATGCCGCCCTGCGCAATGCTCAACCGTCGGTCGGGAATGATTTTCGCCACATCGATTTGGTTGATTACGCCCAAGCCTTTGCAGCACGGGCAAGCCCCTTTCGGCGTGTTGAACGAAAAGTTGTGTGGTGCAGGTTCGCTGTACGAGATGCCCGACGTGGGGCACATCAGGTGGCGCGAGAGATAGCGCGGCGCGGTGCCGTCTTTTCCCAGCAGCATGATTACGCCGTCGCCTTGCTGCATGGCCGTTTGCAGACTTTTGCGCAGCCGTTTTTCGTCCTTGCGCGCCACCACCATCTTGTCTATCACTATCTCGATGTCGTGGTTTTTGTAGCGGTCGAGTTTCATGCCGAACGTTATCTGGCGCAGTTCACCGTCGACACGCACGTTCAGATAGCCTTTGCGGCGAATGGTTTCGAACAAATCTTTGTAATGTCCTTTGCGCCCCTTCACCACGGGAGCGAGCAGATAGCACGGTTTGCCTTCGTAGGCGTCGAATATCAGTTCTACGATTTGGTCGTCGCTGTATTTCACCATCTTTTCGCCCGTAACGTACGAGTAGGCCTCGCCGGCGCGCGCGTAGAGCAGGCGCAGAAAGTCGTAGATTTCGGTGGTTGTTCCTACGGTCGAGCGTGGGTTTTTGCTCGTCGTCTTCTGTTCGATGGCGATGACGGGACTGAGTCCCGAAATCTCGTCCACGTCGGGACGTTCCACATTGCCCATGAAGTGCCGTGCGTAGGCCGAAAACGTCTCGATGTAGCGCCGTTGCCCCTCGGCATAAATCGTGTCGAACGCCAACGACGACTTGCCGCTGCCGCTCAAACCCGTGATTACGGTCAGAGCGTTGCGCGGAATGGTAGCGTCGATGTTGCGCAGATTGTGTACACGTGCGCCATAAACCTCTATTTTTCCCTCTTCGTGAATATCGTCCATCGTTTTGCCCCAAAAGCGAACCGCAAAGATACGAAAATAGTGCGAAAGTTTATAATAAAGTGTGTAAAGTGAAAAGTCTATAAAGTGTGAAAGTTAATGAGGAGTGAGTAGTTAGTAGTGAGAAATTAGGAGTGAGGAATTAATAATTGTTCGCGCCCAAGTTGTCTTTGCTCTTTGCTCTATGTTCTCTCATCTATAACCTATAACCTATAACCTCTCAACTCTAACCTTTTCTTGCGACTAATTCTATTGTCTTTGCTCTAAAAAAATGATTCAAGACAACGTTAGAGCGAAAATTTAGGCAAATAGTGCGTTTTTTAGCGAGATAGGCGATTGCAAGAGGGCTTCTGCGCTCCCTCGCGGTTGAAACGCTCTTCCCACCAGACCCAAAACATGAAGATGATGCCGTAGAAGAGGTATTTCAGCACATACTCGTGCAGCACGTGAAACCACTCGGGGTGGTGGCACACGACCATGGTGAGCAGCGTGATACGCACCATGTTGATGGCGTAGCAGGCCACCATGCCCATCGGCACAAACCACAACTTGTGCTGCCACGGACCGCGCGCCGCGAACAAGATGCAGGCGAAAATGAACATCTGTTTCAGCCCCGAACAGCCCCAAATGATGCTGACACCGTGGCCGTTGGCAAAAAATATGGTCGTGCCGGTGAGTTCGAGGTCGTAGCCCAGCCAGCCAAGCACCGCATAGACGACGTTGGCAATGTGCGCGCTCATCAAGATGAAGGGCGCGGAAATGTCGCACCCGAAAAAGGTAACCGCATCGCCGCATTCGTCGCCTACGACGGTGAATTTCCAGAAAAAATGCGCCACCAGCAGCACCAGCACAAAGCGCAGCACGCCACGGTAAGGTGCGATGTCTTGTTTTAGTTTGGCGTAATCCATAAGCAGCGAAAAATCAGATGGTTACGCGTGCAAACGGCGGCAGCGATGGGTCGCAGAAATCGCCGTCTTGATACTTGAAATAGCCCGTGATGGCCACCATAGCGGCATTGTCGGTGGTGTACGAAAACTTCGGAATGAACACACGCCACCGCTTGCGCTCGGCACGCTCGACAAACGCCGCCCGCAGCCCCGAATTGGCCGATACGCCGCCCGCCACCGCTACTTGGTCGATGCCCAAATCCTTGGCGGCCTTCTCGAGTTTTTTCATCAGAATGTCGACAACCGTCTTCTGCAACGATGCGCACAAATCGGCCTTGTGCTGCTCGACAAAATCGGGATTCTCGCGCATTTTGTCGCGCAAAAAGTAGAGAAACGAAGTCTTCAGGCCGCTGAAACTGTAGTCGTAGCCAGCGATGTTGGGCTTGTTGAACGGAAACGCCAGCGGATTGCCCTCTTTCGCCAAACGGTCGACAAATGGCCCGCCTGGGTAGGGCAGCCCCATCACTTTGGCGCACTTGTCGAACGCCTCGCCAGCCGCATCGTCGATGGTTTGGCCAACCACCTGCATGTCGTTGTATTTTTTCACCAACACAATCTGCGAATTGCCGCCCGACACAAGCAGACAGAGAAACGGAAACGTCGGCTGCCGATTTTCGGCATCTTTCTCCTTGATGAAATGCGCCAACACATGCGCCTGCAGATGATTCACATCGATGAGCGGAACGTCGAGCGACTGCGCCAGCCCTTTGGCAAACGATGTGCCAACCATGAGCGACCCGAGCAGACCCGGCCCACGCGTGAAGGCAATCGCACTCAACTCCGACTTATCGACACCAGCACGGCGCAACGCCTCGTGAACCACAGGCACCACATTCTGCTGATGCGCACGCGAAGCCAATTCGGGCACCACACCGCCATAAGCCTCGTGCACAGCCTGACTCGCTGTTACGTTCGACAGCAAAAAACCATCGCGAATGACCGCCGCCGATGTGTCGTCGCACGACGATTCTATCCCCAAAATCGTTATCATAAGCAAAAATACAAAGCGTTTAGGCACAAAATTTGCAGTTTTTTGTGTAAAAAAATCGCACAAAACGGGCGGTTTCTATGGGAAATCGGCAAAAAACCACTAACTTTGCAAGTTAAACGCAAAGGTACGAAAAAATCGGTAAAAATAACGCTCATCGTCGTGGCAAGTTTCGTTGCGTTGCTCGCCACGCCCGTTCTGCTGCTACACATCGACAGCATACAGAACCGTGTGGTGCGCCGTCTGACCGACATGCTCGAGCAGTCGTTGCACACCACCGTCAGCATCGGCCATGTAGATGTGAACCTGCTGGGCAAGGTGAGCCTGCAACAAATCTACATAGCCGACCGCCAAGGCGACACGCTGTTGGCTGCCGACGAACTGAACGGGCGCATGGCCGTTTGGCGGTTGCTGCACAACGAAATCGTATTTCCTGCCACCGAGTTGGTTGCGCCGCACATCAACATACACATCGACAAAGATGGTGGCACGAACCTCGATTTTCTGTCGGAAATGCTGCCCGACACGACGCATTTCGATGGTGCGCTGCTGTTCGACCGCGTGGAGGTGTGCCACGGCCGCCTGACCATCGCCAACGAAGCCATCGCCACACGCACCACGCAAGCCGCTTTCGATGCGCGCGACATCAGCATCGACGAACTGAACGTCGTGGCGCGCTTCCGCATGGCGCACGACAAACAGATAACGGCTGGCATCAGCGAATTTAGTTTTGTCGAAAAATCGGGCTTCCAACTCGACAATATCACAGCCTCGGCCACGATGAACGACACCATGTTCATTGCCGAAAACCTGAACGTAAGCCTGCCGCACTCGTTCATCGACATCGATTCCATCGCCTTCGATTTCGACGACCTGAAACGCATTGTTACTGCGCCGAACACCGTGCAAGTCAGAGCCACACTGCATCAGTCGAACATTCATTTTCCCGATTTGGAGGCGTTTGTGCCTGCTTTTGGGCGCATGCGCAACCGCTGCACGCTGTCGGGCACGCTGTCGGGCACCATAGGCGACATGCACGCACGGCGGCTTTCGGTGAAATACGGTAGAGCGATTGCTTTCGACGGCGATTTCGACTTCGAGGGGCTGCCCGACCTGCAAAACACGTTCGCCGATGCACGCTTCAACGAGATAAGTTTCACCGCCGCGGCCGTGCAGGATTTGGTGGCCAACATCACACAACACCCCGTGGTGTTGCCGCAGGAGATTCATCGGCTGGGCAAATGCCGTTACAGCGGCCGCGTGAAGGGATTCCCGCGCAATCTGGCACTCAAAGGGCGGCTGACCACCAACGCTGGCACCATCAATACCGACGTGAACGTGCAGGTAACCAACAATCTGACCAACCTCGAACTCGACGGCTGCATACGCACCAAACGTCTGCAGTTGGGGCTTTTCACGCCTGCCGAAGCGCAACTCGGCGACATCGCCTTCGACTTGGACACCAAACTGCATCTGCGCAAAGGCGCATCGCTCAAAGCGCAGGCCGACCTGATTGTCGAACAGATAACATTCCGCGACTACACCTACGAAAACATCAAAGTGGCGGGCAACTACGCCAGCCGCGCTTTCGTGGGGCAAATCGGCATCGACGACCCCAATCTGAAACTCGATTTCGATGGCAAGGTGGATTGGAACGCCGAAGAATACATCTTCAACTTTGCCGCCGCCATCGACCACTTCAGGCCGTATGCGCTGCACCTCATCGACAGCAATCCCAACTTGGCCGTGTCTGTCGGCATCAACTCTAACTTCAACGGGCCGGACATCGACCGCATGGCGGGCAACATCACGCTCGAGAACCTGTTTTTGGACAACGACGAGGATTTCTATCTGCAAGAACTTGCGCTCACGTCGAACATCGGGCGTGCCAATAGCCTCACGTTGCGCTCGAATCTCGTAAACGGCTATCTCAAAGGTAATTACGAATTTACAAAACTGCCCAAAAGCATCGTCGAGATGGCCAAACGCTACTTCCCGATTCTAGGCAAAGCCGACGAAAACGCCGCCCAAGCGTTCGGCAACGCCTTCGATTTCGGCATAGAGGCGGGCAGCACCGAAGATTTGGCCAAAGCCCTGAATTTTGGCTGGTTCACGCCCGAAACGGCAACCATCGACGGCCGCTACGACGACATCGACGACAATTTCTACCTCGCCGTCGGCACGCCCAAACTCCGCAACCTGCAAAACGGCCGTTACGACGATTTGTACGTCGTCGTCGACAACAAATCCAAACGCATCAACTGCGAATTGGGCGGCAAAACCATCACGCGCAAAAACGATACGATTACCTGTGTCGTGGCTCTCGCTGGCCGCAACGACTCCGTGAGCACGCATTTGCAATGGTCGAACACCAGCACCGAAATCATGCACGGCGGCGAATTTCTGTTGCGCACGCACCTCTACCGCTCCGACGGTCGTCTGCACGCCGACACCCAAGTGCTGCCCACGCAAATCATGCTGCAAAACACGCCCTTCGACGTAAGTTTGGCCGAAATCAACACCGATTTCGAAAAAGTAACGGTCGAAAACCTGAAAATCGAATCGGAAGAGCAGCACATATTCGTCGACGGCACCGCCTCGAAAGCGATGGACGACATCATCGACATCGACCTGCGCAACATTGACCTCGCGTTCATCAGTTCGCTCATTCCGCCGAGCGTGCAGATAGAATTTAACGGCAACGTATCGGGGCGCGGCAAGGTGCAGCGCGCGTTCGACATGCCGATTGTGGTGGCCGATGTCAGCGGCGATGCCTTCAGTTTCAACGACACCTACTTGGGCGAAATCCGCGCCTCGTCGTGGTGGGAAAACGACGAAAAAGAGATTGCCTTCGCTGGCACCATCATCTCCGATGCGCGCGACTCGACGGCCGTCATACACGGCGGCTACTTCATTCCGAACGACTCGCTCGACATTCTGATTCATGCCGAACACATCAACATCAAATTCATCGAGCCGTTCATGTCGATGATACTGCAAGACCTTCGCGGCACCGCATCGGGCGACGTGCATGTGTTTGGCTACACACGCACAAAACAGGTGCTGGTTACGCTCGAAGCCATGGCCGAAGAGGCGCAGGCAAGCATCGACTTCATGGGCGCGACCTTCTTCTTCAACGACTCGATACGCATGACTCCGACCGAAATCATCATGAACGACATCGATGTGCTCGACACCGAAGGCAACCACGCCAAACTGAACGGAATCATCAAACACAAATACTTCGAAGACATCGACTACCGCATCGACATCTCCTGCCAAAACTTCAAAGCACTGAACACCACCGCCAAGGACAACGACACCTTTTACGGCACCGCCTACGCCACTGGCACCGCCATCATCAGCGGCACTGACGAGCAGACCAACATATTTGTGAACGCCACCACCGAGAAAAATACCAAATTGGTTGTGCCGATTGGTGCCTCGGTGGCCGCCGAAAACTCGTTCATCACGTTTGTGAGCCACGACGCGCCCGAAGCACCCAAGCCCGTCATCGACCCATACGCGCAAGCCGCCGAAAAGAAAGAGTCGGTGCTGCACCTGAATCTGTTGGCGCACGTTACGCCCAACGCCGAAGTACAAATCTACATCGACCCGAAATCGGGCGACGTGCTGAAAGCCACTGGCGAAGGCGACCTGCGCATGGAATACAACGACCAAACCGACGAATTCAAACTCTATGGCAACTACGAGATAGAGCAGGGTTCGTACCGTTTTTCATTCCAAGAGGCCATTCGCAAAGAGTTCAAGGTGAAGCAGGGCGGCACCGTCGGCTGGTCGGGCGACCCCGTGAATCCGCAAGTAAACATCGACGGCTACTACCAACTGAACGCCTCGCTGCTCGACGTGCTCGACCAGAGTTACCTGCAATCGAGCAACCGCACCACAGTGCCCGTGCAGTGCCTGCTCAACCTCACGGGCGACCTGTCGAACCCGAACATCAAGTTTGGGCTCAACCTGCCAACGTCCGACGAAGAGTTGAACCGCGCCCTGCAAACCACCATCAGCACCGACGAGATGATGACGCGCGAAATCATCTATCTGCTGGTGTTGGGCAAATTCTTCACGCCCGAAACGATGAAAAGCACCGGCGTCGTCTTCTCGCAAGGCGACCTGCTGGCCGTGGCATCGTCCACCGTGTCGGCGCAACTGAACAACTGGGCGTCGCAAATGTTCGAAAACTGGAATTTTGGGGTCAATTTCCGCAGTACCGATTTGGGCGAAAGCACAAGCAACGAATACGAATTCAATTTCCTCTACACGCCTAATAACCGCATCAGCATCAATGGCAACGTCGGTTACCGCGACGACAACCTGTCGGCTTCCAAGTTCATCGGCGATTTCGATTTCGAGTACAAACTGATACAATCGGGCAAACTCAGCGCCAAAGCCTACACGCACACCAACGACTACAAGGAGTTCAAGACGGGACTCACCACGCAAGGCATCGGTCTGGTCTATCGCGAGAATTTCGATTCGGGCAAAGACCTCATCAACAATTGGAAACAGAGCATCGCCGAAAGCAAAAAAGAGCGGATCGAGCGCAAAGCCAAACGCGCCGAGCGCAAAGCCCAACGTCAAGCCGAAAAGGAGCGCGAAAAAGCGGAGAAAGCCGAGAAAAACGCGGCCAGCCAAAAATAGGCCTTACCGAAAAACGATGCCAAACACCACGCGGCGACCGATGGCGGCATTCAACTTGTCGATGAGCGATGTGCGTTGCAAAAACAGGTCGTTGCGCAACATGGGCGACGTGATATGCACGTGCAACATGCCTCCACGCAACTCCAAACCTGTGCTGTAGTCGGCCAGCGGACCAAGCACCGTGCGCCACGCCTCGATGGCGGCATTTTCCGAAAAATGCGCTGCTACCACATTTTCGGCATCGCCCATGCTCAAGGCCTTTTTTATCATATCGGTCGACAACCGCTCAGGAACAGTTCGTTTCATCATCGGGTTACAATAAACGTTTCACAAATCGGAACAACGCATAGGGCATGTAGCGGAACGGCACATCGATCCATGTGGGCGACGACACCACCGCCCGACGGTGCGAAAACACGCGAAAACTCTCCACTCCGTGGTAGGCCGACATACCCGACTGCCCCACACCGCCAAAAGGCAGATGGCCGTTGGCGATGTGCATAATCGTGTCGTTGATGCACGCACCGCCCGACGACGTATGTTGCAACACATAGTCGCCATTCCGACCGAAATAGTAGAGTGCCAACGGCTTTTCGCGCGCATCGACAAAATGCACCGCTTCGGCGAGCGTGCCGAAGGTCTGAATCGGAAAAACCGGACCAAATATCTCCTCTTGCATCACGGGCGAATCGGGCGAAACATGGTCTAAAACCGTCGGCGCGAAATAACGCTCCGCGGCATCGGTTGTGCCGCCAAACACGATTTCGCCATCGTTGAGATAGCCGCGCAAACGCTCGAAGGCACGGTCGTTCACAATGCGGACGTAATGTTTCGATTCGCGCGGATTGGTGCCCAGCAAATCGTCGAATGCCCGCTTTAACTCCTCGACGAAACGCGTTTTCACACTTTCGTGCAACAGCAGATAATCGGGCGCAATGCAGGTTTGTCCAGCATTCAACGCCTTGCCCCACGCCACGCGTCGGGCTGCCAACGCAAGGTCGGCATCGGCATCGACAATGCACGGGCTTTTGCCGCCAAGTTCCAGCACGACGGGAGTCAGATTTTTGGCGGCGGCCGCCATCACCACTTTGCCTAGCGCAGGACTGCCCGTGAAAAACACCAAATCGTAGCGTAGCGCCAGCAGCGCGGCGTTCACCGTGCGGTCGCCCAGCACGACGGCCACATACCGTTCGTCGAACGCTTCGGCCACCATCTGTTCCAACACTTGCGCCACATGCGGCACATAGGGCGACGGCTTCAACACCGCCGTGCAGCCCGCCGAAATGGCTCCCACAAGCGGATTCAAAAGCAGTTGCACGGGGTAGTTCCACGGCGCAACGATGAGTGCCGTGCCCAACGGCTCGTACAGCACCTTGCTCCGCGACGGAAACACGCTCATGGTCGGAGCCACGTGCTGTGGTCGCGCCCAACGACGCACCTGCCGCCGATGTTTTTTGATTTCGGCATACACCAAGCCGATTTCGGTCAGGTACGCCTCTTCGTACGACTTGTGCAGGTCGGTCCACAAAGCATCGGCAAGCGGCTGCTCGTATTTTCGGAGCGCGGCCTCCAAACGGCGCAAAGCCCGCTTGCGAAAGGCGATGTCGCACGTCGCACGCGTCGCAAAAAACTCTTTTTGCGCCTTCACAATCGCAACAATATGTTCCGTTGGCGTGTTTTGCATATCCGTGTGAGAGTGAGAAAGTGTGAGAGTGAGAAAGTATGAAAGTGAGAAAGTGTGAAAGTGAGAAAGTGTGAAAGTTGTTGTGGATTTGGGAATTATCTTTGTTCTTTGCTCTTTATTCTTTGTTCTCTCACCTATAACCT